>NZ_JBCOAR010000008.1:0-100972 GCF_040226755.1 Ligilactobacillus sp. RTP31139st1_D10_RTP31139_211217 | reverse complement strand
CGAACACAGAAGTTAAGCTTTGTAACGCCGATAGTAGTTAGGGGATCGCCCCTTGCGAGGGTAGGAAGTTGCCACGCGACCAAAGTCGTTAGTCGATTTGACTAGCGGCTTTTTTTGTGCAGTTAGAAAAAACTCAGCAGTAATAAAGCCACTGCTGAGAGGTAGTAGACAAAAGATCATAAAAAGATGATGAATAGCAGACAGAGAAAGACAAAGAGTAGATATAAGCTCGTTTCGAACCAAGATGTCCCACGCTGATACTTATTAGAGAAGAAAGTCTGCATGATAAGTAAAATAAATGCCGTTCCATAGCCTAAAATACGGAGTGTGAGATCAAGCTCAAAAAATAATTCAATGATCAGTAGACCGATCAGCAAAAGATCGCTCAATAACAGATAGAGATCAAACTTCTTCATCAAATATCTCCACCTTCCTTAGCTCAATTTTAAATTAACTATAGCACATTTTCATTGGTCTAGTTTATTTGTTGCCTATGTAAACAGCTAAAATATTTGCTTTTAGATAAGTTTAAAAAAATTATGTGAAAAATATAAGCGAAAGGGTTTACATTTTTAAGAAGAGTCGCTATAATAAAAAATGTAATGAAACCGATTGCATAAACCGGTTGCATAACTTAACGATTTAGAGATAATTTTTAAAGGAGTGAGGTAGTTGAAAGCACAATTTCAAAAGTTTTTCAGTTTCGAATTTTGGCAAAAGTTCGGTAAATGTTTGATGGTCGTTATCGCCGTAATGCCTGCTGCTGGTTTGATGATCAGTATCGGTAAAACATTGGCAATGATCGATCCGAATATGACCGCCCTAGTTACGACTGGTGGGGTTATTGAACAGCTCGGTTGGGGTGTTATCAATAACTTGAATATCCTCTTCGCATTAGCGATCGGGGGTAGCTGGGCTAAGGAACGTGCTGGCGGTGCTTTTGCTGCAGGTTTAGCATTTATTTTAATTAACATCGTAACTGGTACTGTCTTTGGCGTTAATGCTGAAATGATGGCAGACTCTAAGGCTTATGTACATACCATCTTTGGTAGCAAGATCTTAGTTAGTGATTACTTTGTTAACGTTTTAGGTGCACCAGCACTTAACATGGGTGTGTTTGTCGGTATTATTGCTGGTTTTGTTGGGGCTACAGCTTACAACAAATACTACAACTTCCGTAAATTGCCTGATGCTTTATCATTCTTCAATGGTAAGCGCTTTGTTCCATTCGTAGTTATCTTACGTTCCACGATCGTAGCGTTAATTTTAGCTATTATTTGGCCAGTTATCCAATATGGGATCAACAGTTTCGGTATGTGGATCGCTACTTCCCAAGAAACAGCACGCTTCTTGGCACCATTCCTATATGGTACTTTAGAACGTCTCTTACTTCCATTTGGTTTACACCACATGTTGACGATCCCGATCAACTACACCTCATTAGGTGGGACTTACGAGATCTTAACTGGTGCTCAAGCTGGTCACCATGTGTTCGGACAAGATCCATTGTGGCTTGCTTGGACAACTGACTTGGTCAACTTGAAGGGTGCCGGCGACATGGCTAAATACAACTATGTCTTAACACACTGGACACCAGCTCGTTTCAAAGTTGGTCAAATGATCGGTTCAACTGGTATTTTGATGGGTCTAACACTTGCAATGTATCGCAATGTTGATCCTGATAAGAGAAAACAATACAGCTCAATGTTTATCTCAGCTGCACTTGCTGTCTTCTTGACCGGTGTTACAGAACCACTTGAATACATGTTCATGTTCGTTGCAGTGCCACTATATATCGTTTATGCGATCATGCAAGGTTTAGCCTTTGCATCAGCTGACCTTATCAACTTACGTGTTCATTCCTTTGGTAACATCGAGTTGCTTACACGCTCACCAATGGCATTTAAAGCTGGTTTAGGTCAAGATATCTTCAACTTTGTTTGGGTATCCTTGCTCTTTGCTGTAGCAATGTACTTTATCGCAAACTTCATGATCAAGAAATTCAACTTGGCAACACCAGGGCGCAATGGTAATTACGATGGTGTCGATACTGGTGATACAGGTTCTGATTCTGCAACAACAGCTGATGGTCAAGCTGATCCTAACTCACAAGTTGTTAAGATCATCAACTTGCTTGGCGGTCGCGAAAATATTTCCGACGTTGATGCCTGCATGACGCGTCTACGTGTAACTGTTAAAGATAGTGCCAAAGTTGGTTCTGAAGAAGAATGGAAGCAAGTTGGTGCGATGGGCTTGATCGTTAAAGGTGAAGGTGTACAAGCTGTTTACGGTCCAAAAGCCGATGTTTTGAAATCTGACGTCCAAGACTTACTTGACTCTGGTGTCGAAATTCCAAAAGTCGACGTTATGAGCGGTACAGTCACAGAAGAAAAGAAGATCCAATTCAAAGGTGTAACTGAAGAGATCCATACTGTTTCTGATGGTGATGTGATCAAGATCGAAGACGTTAATGATCCCGTCTTCTCACAAAAGATGATGGGTGATGGTTTCGGGGTCAAACCAGATAACCAAAATGTTTATGCTCCAGTTTCTGGGACAGTAACAAGCGTCTTCCCAACTAAGCATGCGATCGGTCTAGTAACTGATGCAGGACTAGAAGTCTTAGTTCACATGGGACTTGATACAGTTGGACTTGACGGTAAACCATTTGAAGTCAAAGTTAATGACGGGGCTAAAGTTAAAGCCGGTGACTTACTTGCCTTAGCCGATCTTGAACAGATCAAGGCAGCTGGTAAAGATGATACAATTGTTGTAGCATTTACTAATGTACAGGATATCAAGGAAGTCAAAATTGATAAATTAGGCCATCAAGCTGCTAAGACAGTTGTCGGAACAGTTGAAGTCTAAATGATTTAAAACTAAGCGACGCCCAGATATCTGGCGTCGCTTAGTTGTGTTTATGGAGGAATTTTACGTGGCAAAATTTTTAACGTTGAATACACATAGTTGGTTGGGTGAAGATTCAGAGCTTGCTTTGGAGATCTTAGGTAAACAGATCTTGGCTGCAGATTATGATGTGATCGCATTACAAGAGGTAAATCAACGGATCGATTCACCCGATGTTTTGCAAGCGCCGTATACGCTAGAAAATCAACATCATCTGCACGAAGATAATTATGCTTTAAAATTAGTCGAATATTTAAAAGAACGTGGCGTAAATTATTATTTCACATGGGCTTACGGTCATATTGGCTATGACGAGTATCATGAAGGGGTGGCTTTGTTATCTAAACAGCCATTCACCTCAGAAAGAAGCGTTTTGACGTCAAATGTTGATGATGAATACGACTATCATACGCGTCGGGCGTTGATCGCTAAGACACAGGTCGCAGGTCAGGAAATGTGTGTTGTCAGCGGGCATTTCTCATGGTGGAAGAATGATTTTAAATCAGAATGGCATCGCTTAGAAGCTACTTTGGCTACCGAAGAAGCACCATTGGTCATCATGGGAGACTTTAATAACCCAGAAAATACTCCAGGTCATGAATTGATCTTAGCTAGTCCTTTAAAACTAAAAGACAGCCATTTAGCTGCTAAAGAGGTGACTGGTGGGGCAACGATCTTGCAAGATATCGATGGATGGGAAAATAATGACAAAGCTTTGCGGATCGACTATATCTTTATCAGTCAACAACTTGAAGTTACGCAAAGTCATGTGCTTTTTGATGGTAAAGAGCAACCCTTGATCAGTGACCATTTTGGCGTGGAATGTGTGATCAAATAGAGAAAATAAATAAAGGCGTTATCCCTGAACACTTGGGATAGCGCCTTTATTTTGTGTCTAAAAGTAGTTTTTACACTAATCAAATTATTCACTGAGCTCATCTAAAGCGATTTTTTTAGTAAAGAGAGCCTGTTCTTTAGGACTTAATTTATGGGCGATCTCGATCACAGTCCCGTTGAAGTGGGCGATCACTTTCTCATGGATCATTTCCGAAAGCTTGGGATCTAAGGCAGAAGTACCTTCGTCGATTAATAAGATCGGGCGGTCTTGTAGTAGGGTGCGTGCCAATTCGATCCGTTGCTTTTGGCCTCCAGAAAGATCTGCACCAGCTGGCTACAATACGGAATCTAGACCGCGTTGTGTGACTAATTTGGTCAACCCAGTCAGTTCAATGACCTGTGCTAATTTTTCTTTTGGCACATCTTTACCTAAGCATAGGTTAAATTGCAAAGTATCAGCAAAAATATGCGGTTCTTGTGCGACATGGGCAAAATAAGCATGAACAGTTGCAGGGTCAACGTTTGTCTGGTTGAGCGTGTATGTTCCAGTATCAGGAACAAGTTCACCCAGTAGGAGCTTAAAGAACGTGGTTTTTCCGAAACCAGATGGTGCTGTCCAGAGGATCTTTTCATGATTTAGAACTTGTAGATCTAAATCATGATAGAGTTTTTTGAAGCTTACCTGTTTTAAGGAAAGCGAATCAAAATCTTTTATTAAATAATTCGATCTGTGAAAAACAAATGTTGGGTCTAAAACCGATAGTTGAATCTTTCCTATGTTCGCCCTTTCAAAGGGTCCCCGAGCGTATAAAACGGACGCTGATCTGTTTTGGCTTTAGATGTTGAAGTTTAGTGAATAACAAAAAACCAGACACAATGCAAAAAACGCATAGTGTCTGGTTTCTATTTATCTGAATGGCGTAGGGTGCCAGCTTTCACACTCTATTGAAACGTGCTCGGCTATGCAGCGCCTAGTGAATAACAATAAAGTCACCATGATGCCAAAAACGCATCACGGTGACTTTAACGTTATTCATACGGCTCAACCCGCATATCCTCACACTCTATTGAAACGTGTTCGGTAGCTCAGCTCCCTCACACTCTAAACTTTGTCGAATCTCTCTGTAAGAAGCTCACCGGTAGAGTGTATTGCATTTGTTTTAGCGGTTCGCTTGGTTGCTTGATCCTAGCCTTTAAGACTTCAACTAGGACCTCGGCGATGTCAGAGATCGGTTGGACGATCGTGGAGAGCTCAGGATGATAGAGCTGGACTTGGGTCGTGCCGTCAAAACCTGTGACCTTTAATTGTTCTGGAACTTTGATCGCTAGCTCTTTGGCCGCTTGTAAAACCAAGATCGCTGTTAGATCATCAGTACATACGATGCCGTCAGCCACACTTTCAGTCAGTAATTTTTTGATCGAAAATAACTTGAGTGAAGGTGATTCTGAAAAACTCACCGTATGGATGTGCCGACTTAGCCCCAAACCGTCGATCGTGTCACAGTAACCGGCTAAACGCTGATCGGTCGGGTTACCATTTTGGTGTGGATTTCCCAGGAAATAAATGTGGCGTGCCCCAGCATTATAGAGCTCTTCGACCGCCATTTTTCCCCCAGCATAATTATCACAAGAAACGATCGGGATCTGCTCGGAAAGCTTACGGTCAAAGGAGACGATCGGAAGTCCGACCCGATTGTATTCGTCAATCCCTAGATTATGAGCCCCCGCAATGATCCCATCGACTTGGTTAGCTAATAACATTTTTAAATATTCACGTTCTTTTTCTTTATCTGAACCAGCATTGCACAAGATCACTTTGTAGCCCTCGCTAAAGAGCTTTTGTTCGATCTGTTCGACTAATTCGGCAAAGAAGGGGTTTGTGATCGCTGGAAAGATCAAACCAACGAGATTGGTGCTCTTGCCATGTAAAGAGCGCGCTAGGGAGTTGGGTTGATAGTTCAACTCTTCCATCGCGGAAAAAACTTTGTCCCGTGTTTTTTGACTGATATAACCGTAATCATTGATAACACGAGAGACAGTTGTGACAGAGACGCCTGCTTTCTTGGCGACGTCAGTTAATTTGGGACGCATAGGCTCCATCCTTTCTAGATGCTTTTAAGCTTCCAGAAAGTACCCCGATAGTTTAACGCAGCCTCAGTTGGTGAAGTGAGAGCGATCTGTTTGTTGCCAGCTTCGGCAAAGAAACGTAGAGTGATCACATGTTCACCACCGTTGACAAAGATTTCACAGAGCGAATGATCGATAAAGATCTCCAGGTCGAGTGCTTTTTGGTCTGGGAGCAAAATGGTGCGCGTTGTCCCAAATTCGGTTGCAAATTGAGCGCCGATGTCTGCACGTGAAACGGTCAAATATGCGTCTTTTCCAGTTGAGAATTCAAGCTTCAAACTTTGACTAAGGTCATCATTGCCAGCTAAATGGAGGGTACCATTCTGGTCAGTATCTAAAGTCAATTTTAACTCATATTGCTCGCCACTTTCAGCAATTATTTGCTGTTTAGCGTTAACTTTTTCTGCTGTTTGAAGTGAAATGCCTTTTTCACGCAGATCAGCCATGGAAACGACCGGACGTTGAATAAGTTTGCCATCCTTTAATGAAAGCTCTTTGACTTGGCTCAAGCAACTAGCCCAGTTTTCTTCATCAGTTGGATATGAAACATCAGGTAATCCGACCCAGCTGATCAGATAAGCTTTGCCGTCTGGAGTATTGAATGCTTGGGAAGCATAAACATCGAAACCATCATCTAAGTTTTGGATCTGATTATCTCCAGCTTCAAATTTGGCTTTGTTTAGTTGAACATCTTCACCTAGAAGATACATATTAGGGTAGATATTGTCGTAAGCTACGACATCTTTGTCCAAACCTTGGGGGCAAAAGACCAAAAGTGGTTTGTCATCGACAAAGATCAAGTTAGGACATTCGATCATATAGCCCATTTCAGCTTCAGTAAATTCAAGATAGCCTAGATCAGTGAACTCCTTAAGGTCTTTGAATGAGAATAAGGAGATCTTACCAGTCTTAGTTTCTTTATCTTGAGCGCCCAATACGACATAGTAGAGATCACGATGTTTGAAAACTTGTGGATCGCGGAAATGATCAGTTGTGTGGGCAGGTTGAGTGATCAAGGGTTCATCTAATTTTGTGATCTGGCCAGCTTGATCCATCCAAGCTCCAAGCTGGAATGGATGTCTGATCCAATCTTGATCACGATGATTACCGGTGTACATTAAGAATAATTTATCATCGACAGGTAAAGCGGAACCAGAATAGGCACCATGGCTATCAAATTTTGTATCGGGTGCAAGTGCTAGGCCGAGATCTTTCCAATGTACGAGGTCATCGGAGACTAAGTGCATCCATGACTTAAGGCCGTGAGCAGCACCAAATGGAAATGATTGATAAAAAACATGCCATTGACCGTTGAAATATGAAAAACCATTAGGGTCATTTAAAAGCCCGGAACTTGGGCGGATATGGTAACCCAATTGGTATTGTGAATTAGCTGCTTGTGCTTGTAATTTTAAGAGTGTTTCAGCGCTCCAGTCGGCATATGCCCGATAGCGCGTTTCGCGTGTCCATTCCATAGTTGAAGATCCCTTCTCTTTTAGTGTTTTTGAAAACGTTGTCTATATATTGAATTTTAACTTTTACGGTGGTTTGTGTCAAACGTATATCATTTTATATCGAAATAAATTTCTGTGTTTAAATTTTTTAAAATAAATTTGTGATAAACGATTGACATATTTTAAAAATACGCTATCATTATAGATGTAGAAAATGTAAAACGTTTACAAAAAGGAGTGCTTACGATGGATCACAAAAAAGTGGCAAAAGACGTCATCGCAGCAGTCGGTCGCGACAATATGGTGGGGGCAGCTCACTGTGCGACACGTTTGCGTCTAGTCTTAAAAGACGATAACAATATCGATCAAGCAGCGTTGGATAACAATCCAGACGTTAAGGGGACATTTAAAACAAATGGTCAATATCAGATCATCATTGGGCCAGGGGATGTCAACTTTGTTTATGATGAATTGATCAAAGATACTGGTTTGAAGGAAGCTTCAACGGAAGATCTTAAGAAGATCGCTGAACAAGGTAAGAAGTTCAACCCGATCATGGCCTTTATCAAGCTCTTATCTGATATTTTTGTTCCGATCATCCCAGCTTTAGTTGCGGGTGGTTTGTTGATGGCTTTGAACAACTTCTTAACATCAAAAGGTTTATTTGGACCACAAGCGATCGTAGAAATGAATCCAGCGATCAAAGGCTTGTCTAGCATGATCCAATTGATGTCGGCAGCACCATTTATCTTCATGCCGATCTTAGTTGCGATCTCGGCGGCTAAACGTTTCGGGGCTAACCAATACCTCGGGGCAGCGATCGGGATGATCATGACAAGTCCTGACTT
Organism: Ligilactobacillus sp. RTP31139st1_D10_RTP31139_211217; assembly: GCF_040226755.1. NCBI lineage: Bacteria > Bacillati > Bacillota > Bacilli > Lactobacillales > Lactobacillaceae > Ligilactobacillus > Ligilactobacillus sp. RTP31139st1_D10_RTP31139_211217. The sequence goes on along the minus strand of NZ_JBCOAR010000008.1, from coordinate 92,799 downwards.
ATTAGCCGGTAAATCATGGGATATCTTTGGGATGCAAGTTATGCAAAATAACTACTACTACCAAGTTATTCCAGTTTTAGCAGCAGTTTGGATCTTATCTGTTTTAGAAAAATGGTTACACAAACGTTTACCATCAGCAGTTGACTTCACATTTACACCATTGATCGCAGTTATGTTAACAGGTTTCTTGACCTTCACGATCGTTGGTCCTGCAATGAAGACACTTTCTGATTGGGTAACAAATGGTATCGTTTGGTTATATGACACAACAAGCTTTATCGGGATGGGTATCTTTGGTCTTACTTACTCAGCTATCGTATTGACTGGGTTACATCAAAGTTTCCCTGCGATCGAAACACAACTTATCACAGCCTTCAGTAACGGTAAAGGCGCAGGTGACTTTATCTTTGTTGTAGCTTCGATGGCTAACGTTGCGCAAGGTGCTGCGACCTTTGCAGTTTGGGCATTGACAAAAGACAAGAAGATGAAAGGTCTTGCATCTTCAGCTGGTGTTTCAGCTTTACTTGGGATCACAGAACCAGCATTATTCGGGGTCAACTTGAAGTATAAATTCCCATTCTTCTGTGCTTTGATCGGTTCTGGTATTGCAGCGATGTTTGCTGGTTTGATGCACGTTATCGCAGTTTCTCTTGGTTCCGCTGGTTTCCTTGGTTTCTTATCGATCAACGCTTCATCGATCCCAATGTACATCGTAGCTGAACTTATCGCCTTTGCAGTCGCATTTGCCTTGACATTTATCTATGGTAAGAGCCACAGCCAATTATTGAATCCAGCTCCAGTGGCAGCACCAAGTGAACCAAAAGAAGTTAAGGAAGCAAAGACAGAAGCTAAAAAAGTTTCTGGAGTTGAAAATCAAGTAGTTGATTCACCAGTTGATGGGGAATCTATCGACTTGAGCCAAGTTAACGATCAAGTCTTCTCCACTAAGATGATGGGGGATGGTGCGGCAGTTGTTCCAGCTGACGGCACGATCTATGCGCCAGCAGATGGTGAGATCACAGTGGCTTATGAAACAAAGCATGCTTATGGTATCAAGACAGATCAAGGTGCAGAAGTCTTGATCCACGTAGGTATCGATACAGTCAACTTGAAGGGTCAACATTTCACATCTAACGTAACTCAAGGTCAAAAGATCAAGAAGGGTGACGTTTTAGGAACAGCTGACTTGGAAGCTATCAAGCAAGCTGGTTACGACACAACGGTAATGGTGATCGTAACTAACACGATGAACTACGAAAGTGTAGAGCGCATCGATGTCGACGAAGTAAAACACGGTGACAACTTGATCGCGATCACTGCTGAATAAAAAAACGAGTGCGAAAAAAAGCGGTTAGCTCCATAGAAATAACGGTGTGCCCCCTAGGATGCGTATTTTGCATCCTAGGGGGCGCATTGTTATTTCCTAGGAGCTGCTTTTTTTCGCACATTACAGCAGAAAAGGGAAACGATTGCCACGTTTACCCATATGTGGCACACTTGTCCCAAAAAAGATTGCGACAAATAGTTTTTCTTGTCGTTTTTGTAGGTAATATAGTATAATGAGATTTATTAAATAAATTTAGGAGGTTTTTCTAATGAAAACTAGAGGCGAACTTAAAGCCGAAGCGCGCGAGTTGCTTGCTGGTAACTGGGGAAAAGCTATCGTGTTGAATATTATTCCGATCTTGGGTGCAGTTTTTGCTGGTGTTATTATTGCTGGTGCAATTGCTCTTGTCGCATACTTGGCCCAAAGCGGTGCTTTTTCTGGTAGTGAAACTTCGATCACTGAAACAGCAAGTAATGGTGCAGCTAATAGTGGTGGCCAATTATTTAGTGGTTTGATCGGTACTTTGATCACAACAGGTATCGCCTATACGACACTTGATTGGTTGCGGACTAAAAATAATGATTTTAGTCCAGTTCGTGGGATGTTCTCCGTCTTCTCCCGCGAATACTTTGTACCAGTTTTAGTCTTGTATATTTTACAAGCGATCTTTACTTTCTTGTGGACCTTATTATTTGTTATCCCAGGACTCATCAAGAGCTATTCCTACTCACAAACATACTATATCTACAAAGATGTAAACCAAAAAGGTGAAGCCAACAACTTGAATTATCTTGACTACATCACACTTAGTCGAGAATTGATGAACGGACATAAATTCGAAATGTTTGTTTTACAATTGAGCTTTATCGGTTGGTGGTTGCTTGTCTTTCTGACCTTTGGGATCGCAGCTATCTGGGTCTACCCATACTACCAAACAACGATGAGTGCCTACTACAAGAACTTAGCTGGCGATAAATTTATCAATTATCGCGGTTAAGCCTAAGTAAGCGAAATACGTTCGGAGCTATTTTCTCCGAGCGTATTTTTTTGTGGTCAATTAGCAAATAACTGAAAAATATTTTTGCAAGCGATTGCAAAAAGTCTGATTATTTTATAAGATTAGGGTATGAGTTTTTATAGAAAGGTGGGAAAAAAGTGAGTACATTAAGTGCTAAAGAGCGCATTATCTATCAAATATATCCTAAAAGTTTTAAGGATAGTAATGATGACGGGATCGGGGATCTTAAGGGGATCACAGCTGAGCTCGAATATTTAAAGCAACTAGGGGTAAATACTTTGTGGCTCAATCCGATCTATGTTTCACCACAAATTGACAACGGTTACGATGTGGCGGATTACTATCAGATCGATGAAAAATTGGGCATCATGGCAGATTTTGATGAATTAGTGACCAAAGCACATGCCTTGGGCTTAGATATCATTTTAGATTTTGTAATGAATCATACCTCTGATCAACATCCGTGGTTTCAAGCAGCTTTAAAGGACAAAGACAGTGAATTTCGCAATTGTTATTTATGGCATCGAGGGAAAAATGGGGGCCCACCCAATAATTGGGGTTCCTTTTTTGGCGGAAGTGTGTGGCAAAAAGATCCGCTTGATCCAGATAATTACTATTTTCATCTATTTGCTAAGGAAATGCCCGACCTGAATTGGGCTGAACCAAAAGTCCAAGTCGAAATGCTCAAGATCGCTAAGTTTTGGCTCGAGCATGGGGTCGATGGCTTTAGATTGGATGCTTTTATCCATATCGCCAAAGCCGACTTCGAGCAAGATATGTTAGCTGAGTCAGCTGAGCCCCAGATCGCCGAGATGTTTTATGCTAATTTACCGCAAGTTCAAGTTTACTTAAAAGAATTTATCGCTCAATTACACCAAATAAAGCCGGATATCTTCATTTTAGGGGAAGCAGCTAGTGCCGACATCGATCTTGCGGTGGATTATACGACGCCCCCAAAAGAGAGCTGTGATACGGTCGTGACCTTCCGCTACTTTGCCGAAGATAAGCGCCAAGTCGAACCCGACCTGCCTCAGATAGGACAGCCTGTGAAATTAGATATTCCCGGTTTTAAATCCAATATGCTCGAGTGGCAAAAGCGACTTGAAGGAGTGAGCTATCCCACTTTGTATTGGAGCAACCACGACATGCCCCGGATCTTGAGTCGTTTTGCACCTAAAATGGGATCTAAAGCTTGTGCAAAAATGCTGGCAACGTTGATGTACTTACAGCGAGGCATACCTTGCATCTATTATGGGGAAGAATTGGGCATGCGCTCGCAGACATTAGGCACGGTGGCGGACTTTGAAGATCCGCAGATCGTTGATTTTGCTAAGCAAGCAAAGAAAAAAGGCTGGCGTGATAGTGAGATCTTGCACAAAGCTAGTCAAGCGCATAAAATGGCAGCGCGCTTGCCGTTACCGTTTGATACGACGGCTTATGCTGGTTTTTCTAAAGTTCAGCCATGGAAATGGTCGAAAGACGAAAATGTTGCCAGTATCGCTGAACAAATGGGCGATCCTGACAGTGTATTGAATTTCTACCGCCAAATTTTACAGTTAAAGAAACAACAGATATTTATCCAAGGGCGTTTTATTTTAGAAAATACTAGCTCTGAGTTGTATGTGTATCGTCGAGTGATAGATGAGCATAAACAAGTGTTGGTCATCTGTAATTTGAGTGAACATGAGCAGCGTTATCCGTGTGGTGCCTTTACTAAGGTGCTATTGAGCCAAAATGCTAAAGTTAGTGCAGATCAAGTCAAACTAGCGCCATATGGATCGCTTATTTTACAAAAATAAAAAAAGAGAGGAAAAACAATGGATATTGCAGCAGTTTATCACCGCCCTGACAGTGAAATGGCTTATTTAGGGGCTAATGGAGTTTTTGAGATCCGCTTGAAAGTCAAACACGATGATGTAGCTAAAGTTGAATTGCTATATGGTGACCCGTATGGAACTAAGGTCAATGAAAAAGATGCGGGAGCCTGGGAGCATGAGGCCGTTACGATGGAGAGGGCCTTTATTACTAAGACACACGATTATTTTGTAGCTCGAGTAACGCTACCTTTGCACCGGTTACAGTATGCTTTCAAGCTTACTGACAAAGCGGGCGACCAGTGGCTTTATGATGATCGCAAATTCGTCCCAGCGACGGCGGAAAATATGTTAGCTTTGACCTGTTTTCGCATGCCGTATTTACATGAGATCGATCGGATCGATCCACCTGAATGGGTCAAAGAAACAGTTTGGTATCAGATATTTCCGGAAAGATTTGCCAATGGGGATCTGACCAATGATCCAGCGGGTACCTTACCCTGGGGCAGTGCTGAGCCAACACGGCAAAACTTCTTTGGGGGCGATCTGCAAGGGATCATCGACCACTTAGACTATTTACAAGAGCTTGGGATCACCGGCCTGTATTTGTGCCCGATCTTTACGGCGCATTCCAACCATAAATATGATACGATCGATTACTTTACGATCGACTCGCATTTTGGGGACAAGAAGACCTTTAAATGTTTGGTCGATGAAGCGCATAAACGTGGAATGAAAGTCATGTTGGATGCGGTCTTTAACCATTTGGGCGATTTTTCGATGCAGTGGCAAGATGTGATCGAACATGGGCAAGAATCGCGCTTTGCTTCGTGGTTTCATATCAATGAATTTCCGGTCAGCTATACTAAGACGGATAATGATGAATTTGCTCGTGACCTGACTTATGAAGTCTTCGCTAACACACCGCATATGCCGAAGCTAAACACGGCTTCGCGTGAAGTGCAAAATTATCTGCATGAGATCACATCGTATTGGATCAAACAGTTCAATATCGATGCTTGGCGGTTAGATGTGGCAAATGAGATCGATCACCACTTCTGGCGGCACTTCTATTCATTGACACATCATTTGAAGCCAGATTTTTATGTTTTGGGTGAAGTTTGGCACAATGCTCAAAGTTGGGTCAACCAACATGAATTTGACGGTGCGATGAATTATCCATTTACAGAAACTTTAAGTGATGGGATAGTAGCTAAAAAGATCAGCCTCAGCGAGATGGCCTCACGGTTGAATGAACAGCTGATGCTCTATCGCATGCCGACAAACCAAGTGATGTTAAATTCGATGGATACGCATGATACAGCCCGGTTGTTGACACTTTGCCAAGGTGATAAAGATCTAGCAAAATTGACGTTGACCTTGATGTTTCTGCAAATGGGTTCACCATGTATTTACTATGGGACCGAAGTGGGGATGGCTGGTGGTAATGATCCAGCATGTCGGGCCTGCATGGTCTGGGATAAAGAGGAGCAAGATCAAAAGATGCTCGCTTTTATGAAAGCTTTGATCAAATTGCGTAAAGACCAACAACCTGTGCTCAGTTATGGCGGTTATGCTTGGCAAGTAGATGATACAGCTCAAGTTGTAAAATTAACACGAAAAAAAGATGCTACTAAGCTCTGTGCGGTCTTTAATTTGGGCGAAAAACCGTATGCGGTAGCCCCAATTGGTAAAACGCTCCTGGAACAAAATTTTGCAGACGGTAAATTAGAAAAGAACGGCTTTGTGATCTTTGAATAATATTGCTTGTTGAATTTAGGATAAAGGACTAAAATTAAAGCGAAGATATGAGGGGGGTCAAATAAATGACAGTTGAACCAAAATTAGCTCAAGATGTTTGGAAAGACGCCGGTAAGCACGTGCAATTCACGGTACTTGAATTAAAGCGTCAAGATCAAAAGCATGAACAAGAAGTGATCACCGCTTTTGCTGATCGTTACCAAGCTATCTTGCGTTCGTTGCATATTCGCGACAATGAAGGTTGCTTACGGGCAACGTTTGGGTTTAGTAGTGATGCTTGGGATTATTTATTCCCTAATGCACCGAAACCAAAAGAGCTTGTTCCATATCAGACTTTGCGCGGTGATAAGTACGAGATGCCAGCAACTAAAGGGGATCTTTTCTTCCACATTCGGGCTAACGATGAAGCGGTCGTTTACGAAGCAATGTCACAATTTATGCTCTTTTTACGTGATATCACCAATGTTGTTGATGAAACGAAGGGCTTTCGTTACTTTGAAGGGCGGGCGATCGTCGGCTTTATCGATGGGACAGAAGCACCCGAGATGGAGTTAGCTTCCCAATACGCTTTAGTCGGGGATGAAGATCCAGAATTTGTCAATGGATCTTATGCCTTTGCCCAAAAGTGGTTGCATAACATGGATTTTTGGAACAAGCTCAAGACTGAAGATCAAGAGAAGGCGATCGGACGACAAAAGTTCAATGACCTTGAACTTGATGACGATGAGAAGTTCAAAAATGCGCATAATGTTGTCTCCAAAGTTGAGATCAATGGTGAAGAACAAAAGATCATTCGGATGAATGTCCCTTATTCTGACCCGGCTTCCGGTAAGACGGGAACGTATTTTATGGGGTATTCACGTTATTGGCAAGTGACAAAATTGATGTTACTGTCGATGCTCAAAGGACATGATTTCTTGTTGTCCTTCTCAGATATTTTATCAGGACAACTATTCTTTATCCCATCCAAGACGGTTTTAGATGAGATCGCTGATGGTGAGTTTACCAAATAATTTAATAAGTTAGTTCAAGCAGTTGAGGTTTTCTTGACTGCTTTTTTTGCGCTATCTGGGCTATAATAGAGTTAAATACTTTAGTTAAAAGGAAGGTTTGTATGGAAAGATCAGCTATCTATCACCGCCCAGCAAGCGAGATGGCATACATGGCGGATAAACAAAACTATCGGTTACAATTAAAGACCAAGCATCGCGATATCACGCGGGTGCGGGTGATCTTTGGGGCACCCCAGATGCTGGTCAAAGATTCAGGTCAAACAGATGCGTGGGAATATGCAACTAAAGAAATGGATAAGCGCCTGCAAAATGGGATCTATGACGTCTGGGAAGTCAAATTGCCGATCCCGGCAACGCGTAAGCTAAAATATGCCTTTCATCTACTCGATCGTGAAGGTAATGAGCTTTTATATGACGCTAATTTGATGCAACTCTATACTCCAAAAGCCGTTCAAGAGATGACGGGCTTTTTGACGCCGTATTTAGTATTGGATGAGACTACGACAACGCCAGAATGGACGAAAAAGATGATCTGGTACCGTTTGATGCCAGATCGCTTTGCCAATGGTGATCAGCAAAAAGATCCTAAAGATACACTTGAATGGGGCCAAGAAGCGGATAAAGCGAAGTTTTTTGGTGGCGATTTGCAGGGGATCATCGATAAGTTAGATCACATCCAAGGGTTAGGCTTTAACGGGATCTACTTAAGTCCAATTTTTGATGCTTATTCCAACCACAAATTCGATACGATCGATTACTATGAGATCGACCCAGCCTTTGGTACTAAAGAGAAGTTCAAAGAATTGATCGAAGCGATCCATCAACGGGGGATGAAGGTCATGTTAGATATCACGTGTGATCATCTAAGTGATTTCTCGCTCCAATGGCAAGATGTGCGTAAATATGGGGTCCGGTCGAGTTTTGCCAAATGGTTTTTGATCAAGGAATTTCCCGTGCGTTACGTCCCTAGTGAATTACCTGACTATTCTGAACGTTTGACCTATGAGGCTTTGAACAACAATCCCCATATGCCAAAAGTCGATCTGGAAAATCCGGAGGTCCAAGCGCACTTTGGTAATATTTTGACGTACTGGACACGTAACTTTGATATTGATGGTTGGAGCATTGCGGATTCTAATGAGATCCCGGCTGCCTTCAAACGTTACCTGCTAGAAACACTACGTCAAGTTAAGGAAGATATTTATCTTTTAGGAAATACGATCGCTAAAAAAACTGAACATGATGATGTCTTTGCGGGTAATAATTCGATCGATGTGCGTGAATTAGTTGAGGGAACTTTTATCACTAAAAATATTCCACCGACTGAATTGGCCTATGCGCTAAATGAGCATCAATTACGGGCTGATCCAAGTACGCTTTCGGCTTCGCTTTTGGCGGCAGATAGTCCACAAACACAGCGGATCTTAGCCAAGTGTGAGGGCAATGTCCAATTGTTACGTGCAGTTTTAGCATTTATGTTCATGCAACCAGAATCGCCAAGTATCCTATATGGTACTGAAAAAGGACTTAAAGCAGGGACTGAAGCTGCCTTACAGCCATGTATGGATTGGAAAGATGATCAAGCAAGCGATGAGATGCAACGTTTCTTGAAAACTTTACTGGCGATGCGGACGCGTTACAACAATGTATTGTGTGAAGGTTCATTTGAATGGGGCCAATGTAGCAATCAGTATTCTTATTTGAGTTTTAGCCGTCGTTTAGGTGATAAACGCCTATTTGCGTTGTTTAACTTAGGCTATGGGAGCATTAAGATCGTATTGCCACAAAATTGTAAATTATTACTGGGGCAAAACTTAGTTGAACAAGACAAACGTTTAGGGCAAGCAGGTTTTGCGATCGTTGAATTATAGAGTGTGAGAGCTTGGCCGTCAGCACCGTACAAATAACAAAAAATATCAGCATGATGCAAAATACGCATCATGCTGATATTTTTTGTTAGTCGTAATTTATGCCAGATCTTTTTCAGTGCACAAAAAAAACCATGGAGCCTAAACTCACATGGTCTAAAAAGTTATTTTTTAGTTTACGTGTACGGCAAATGATGGCATGAAGTAAGCCATGTTACCGATCTTAACGCTTTGACCTGGTTCTGGAGCAGCAACGAAGCTGTTACCACCTAAGTAGATCGCAACGTGGTAAGTTGAACCTGGTGTACCCCAGAATAATAAGTCACCAACTTGTGCTTGGCTAACTGGAATATGTGTACCAGCAGATTCTTGAGCAATCGTGTTACGGCCGATTTGTTTACCAAAGTGTGCGTAAACGTATTGTGTCAAGCCTGAGCAGTCAAAACCGGATGGTGTAGAACCGCCCCATACGTAAGGTGTGCCGATAAATGATTGTGCATAAGCTGCGATCGCACTACCATCAGCAGAAGTTGAAACAACTTGTTGTTGAGGTTGTTGTACTTGCGCAGGTTGTGCTTGTTGTTGCACTTGTTGAGTTTGTTGTGCTGGAGCTTGAGTTTGTGTTTGAGCTGGTGCTTGGTTTTGTACAGGTTGTTGTACTTGTTGTTGAGCTTGGGCAGCAGCAGCTTGTTCTTGTGCGGCTTGTTGAGTGGCAGCTTCTTGTTGAGCTTGAGCAGCGGCTTGTTCTTGTGCAGCTTGTTGAGCAGCAGCTTCTTGAGCTGGGTCTTTAGCTGGATCATTGATCGTCAATGTTTGACCAACAAGTAAAGTAGCGCCCAAGTTGTTAGCAGAACGTAAAGAATCAACAGTTACACCGTAAGCTTGTGCGATCGAGTAAAGTGATTCGCCAGCTTGTACTGTGTGAGTTGTGTGGTTAGCTGAAACAACAAGTTGAGGTTCTTGAGCTTGTTCTTGTGTAGCTTCTTGTTGTACGACAGGTTGTTCTGTTTGTTGTTGCACTGGTTGTTCAGTTTGAGCAGGTTGTTGTGTTGCTTGAACTGTACCATTGACCTTCAAAACATTACCTGGGTGAATGAGGTAAGCATCTGCAGCTAAGCCGTTCAATTCACGTAATTTTTCAACTGATGTGTTGTATTGTTGTGCAAGTGTCCAAAGTGTGTCACCAGCTTTAACAGTTACATCAGAAGTGTTTTCTGTGTCAGCTTTCTTGTCAGCAGCTTGAGCTGTATTGTTGTTTTCAGAAACTTGAGCATCTTTAGCTGGAACTTTCAATGTTTGACCAGTAACGATCAAGTGAGAGTTTTGGTCGATGTTGTTCAAAGCTTCGATCGCTTGGATAGAAACACCATATTTTTGTGAAAGATCCCAAACTGTATCGTTCTTAGCAACTTTATGAGTTGTATCTGCATTTGCTGTTGCTGTTGTAGCCAAGAATAATCCGGCTGCTCCGACTGTACCGACTAAAAGTTTTTTTGCTGTATGATTCAAAATTTATATTCACTCCTAATAATTTTCAATAATTTCTAAACGACTAACTTCAATTTGACTGATACATTTATTTTAATCCATTTATGTTGCAACCTAATGCAAAAAAGATTACATTTTACCAAATTTTGTAATAAATAACCGCGAAACCTTGAAAATATTGGGGAAATAAATTTATTAAGATTTAGTAAAGATGAATAAAACGTTATAAACGTTGATATAACAAGGCTTTTGGTGAAGAAAGAGCAAAACATTTAAAAAATAATGTTACAAAAATGTTACAAAAATGTTACAAAAAATATAAGCCACCGCAGTGAAGTAAATGCTAGTAAAATTAAAGTTATTTAGATTTAAAAGTGTAGATCAAGCTTGAAATGATATTACAAAAAAGTTAAATCGATATTAATTAATGTTACTATCAATAATTATTAATGTTTCTAGTAGATATAGTTTAAATATCTCTTTAAAATCACGGTAAATATTGACTTTTGAGGCGAGGTTCAATAAATTTATTATTATCAATTATTAATTTTTAAAATTAGAGACAGAAGGAAGGTACGAGCTGTGGAAGTATATAATTTTTCAGCGGGACCGGCAATGATGCCACCCGAAGTGGTAGCTCAGATCCAAGCTGAGTTAATATCCTATCGTGATAGTGAGATGAGTGTGATGGAGATCAGTCACCGCTCAGCGCTATATGAGGAGATGTTTCAAACTGCTAAAGCCGATCTAAGAGAGCTCTTAGCTGTGCCTAAAGATTACAAGATCTTATTTTTACAAGGGGGAGCGTCGACCCAATTTACGACGATACCGTTGAATCTGGCACGGAAGACGAAAAATATTGCTTTTGTCGACACAGGACACTGGTCGCAAACAGCGATCGCAGATGCTCAACTTGTGCCTGAGCGCAAAGTCGATGTGGTCGCTTCAGGCAAAAGTTCCGCTTATAGCCGTTTGCCACATGAGATCACACTGGATAAACCCTATGATTATGTGCATTTGACGATCAATAACACGATCGAAGGGACGATGTATCGCAAGTTGCCTGAATTACAAGGGCAAACGGTAGTCGGAGATATATCTTCAAACATCTTGGGCTATCAACATGATGTCCAAAAGTATGGCCTTTTGTACGCTAGTGCGCAAAAGAATATCGGTCCAGCTGGGTTGACGTTAGTGATCGTTAAAGAATCGCTTTTAGACAAAGAACAGGATCTGCCTTCAATGCTTGATTATGTGAAGTTGATCAAACGTGACTCTAATTTAAATACGCCGCCAGTTTTTCCGATCTATGCGGCTGGGCTAGTTTTCCAATGGCTAAAAAAACAGGGTGGCGTAAAGCAGATGCAACAACAAAATGAGGCTAAAACGGCACTCTTGTATGAGATGTTGGATAACTCAAAACTCTTTTTGGGAACGGCGCATGCACCCGATCGTTCGTTGACCAATGTTCCTTTTACAACGGAAAGTAAAGAGCTTGATGAAAAATTCATCACTCAAGCTGAAGCAAATGGGCTAAAAAATATTCGGGGCCACATTTTGGTTGGCGGAATGCGGGCAAGTATGTATAATGCCTTTCCGATTGAAGGGGTAGAGGCACTGGTCGACTTTATGAAAGCTTTCGAGCGAAAAGAACGTCCGATCTATGCAACTACGCTGAAATAAACATGGTATAATATAATTCCTTGGCAGGGGCGCTTTGGCGGTCACGTCAAAGGCTTGGTGTCACGCATTTGTGTGGCACTTTTTTTATTGGTGTGCTAGGCTGGGGATAAGGACAGGTGAACGATATGCAAGATACGATATTTGAAGCGATAAAAAATGATCCCGCGAATAAAAAATATACCGAAGCTGGGATCGATCCATTATATGTAGCCCCAAAAGAAGCCAAGATCTTGATCGTGGGACAAGCACCAGGCAAACGGGCACAGGATACACGGTTGTTTTGGAATGACCCTAGTGGTGACAATTTGCGGGCTTGGATGGGAGTTTCTCGTGAAGAATTCTATCAGTCAAAAGAGTTTGCGATCTTGCCGATGGATTTTTATTTTCCAGGTAAGGGCAAAAGCGGGGATCTACCACCAAGGAAAGATTTTGCTAAAAAATGGCATCCGTTATTGTTAGAACAGATGCCTGATATCGAACTGACATTGCTAGTGGGAAGTTATGCGACCAAACATTACCTCCACCTTAAAAGTACTACAAAGTTGACCGATGTCGTGCGCGACTATCAGGTATATTTACCAGAGTACTTCCCGTTAGTTCATCCTTCACCCCGTAACCAACTCTGGCAAAGTAAAAATCCGTGGTTTGCCCAAACGGTCTTGCCAGAGTTAAAAAAACGGGTCCAAGCGATCATAAAATAATGATACTAGGAGCCTCACTATGATCATAGTGAGGCCCTTTGTCGAACATGTTTCCGCTATCTAGCTCAGTTGCTGGTAAAAAATAACCGACTAAGCAGATACTTAGCCGGTGAAATATCAAAAATTAAAGTTTTAAGCGACTATCTAAGCGTGAGACCGCGCGTAGGATCAAGAAGCTGATCGTAGCTTCGATCGGCCACATGATCAGATTTTTTGGTCCGCGGACGCTCAATAGTCCCCAGATCGGTGCTTGATACATCAAATGGATCCATAGCGTGTTGAAGAAAATATTTGAGACAAAGATCTGCACGAACTGATATGTTGCTAGGCGTTGCCAAGAGACCTTTTGTTGGTATAAAAAGGTCCCTGCGATCAAGCCGGCAACAAAGGCACTAAAAGTATAACCGATAAAAAAAGTGCTACCGGTTGAAAAAAGTGTGCTTTTGATCAGATCAGCTAAAACAAGGGCAACACCACCGAGCCATGGTCCCAAAAAGTAACCGATCAAAGTCGTTCCCATAAAACCGAGCCCGAATTTGACTAGATTATCTGAGCCAAATGAGATCTTGGCTAAGACAGTCTGCAAGGCGATGAGCATCGCAGCTAAAGTGATCGTTTTTGTCGTGAGTTTTGGACTTCTCCAAGCTAAATTCGTCATAAAAAAACATCTCCCTAAAATAATTTGGGGGGAGACAAGCACCAGCAATGGTTAGATTATTGGTGAATGCGGAAGATACACGCAGCCAAAATGACGGTTTGGCTTTCTGCTCACGTTCACATTCCGTTCCATGAGCCCGTAACGCATAAATTCCTACCCCTACAAGCGTTGATTTTAGCATTTATTTTTAAATAAATCTACTGGTAAAACACGAACGATAAAAGTTTTTTTAAGTAGAAATATAGTTTAAAAGATGAATAGTTGGTGTAATGGGAAAGTATCTTGTAGAATTAAAGCGAACTGGAAAAACAGGGGGAGATGGTTGGGATAGTAGTGAGTTAGCTAAAAATTGTACATTTCACAAGCAAGCATTTTCTGAATGTTAAAGATTAGGTGGCATTCATTACTCAGCTGTTGCGTTCCTTAAATTACAAAGGAGTTTTTCTATGGAAAATAAAGAATTGGTCGTCAAAAATGCACGCGAATATGTATATGATGCTTTGAATAATGAAGGTAGTGGCCATGATTGGTGGCACATTTTTCGTGTTACTAATAATGCTATCGAAATTGCTAAACATGAAAAAGCGGATATTTATATTTGTGAATTAGCAGCATTATTACATGATATTGCTGATGGAAATTTAAATGAGAGCGAAGAAGCTGGCCAAAAAAGGGTACATGCATGGTTGGTCGATAATGGCGTATCTAGTGAAACACTAGCTCATGTTATGGATATTGTTTCAAAGATGTCATTTAAGGGTGGAAACCAAAAGGAAAATGTTTCTACTTTGGAAGGAAGAATCGTTCAGGATGCTGATCGTTTAGATGCTATGGGGGCGATCGGGATCGCACGGGTAATGTGTTATTCAGGCCACGTTGGGCGTCCGATCCACGATCCGGCTATGAAGCCTAGAGAAAACCTCACTTTGGAAGATTATCGCAATGGTAAGGATACAGCGATCATGCATTTTTACGAAAAATTGCTTAAGTTAAAGGACACCATGAATACAAGCTATGCCACGAAACTAGCGCAGGGACGCCATGAATTTTTAAAAGTATATTTGGATCAATTCTATCAAGAATGGGATGCCAAGCGGTAGTAGTTGGCTATTATCTCATTGAACTGACATTCTAATTTTAAATAAGATCATTATATTTAGTTAGTGATCAAAAAAGTTTTTGCTATACTTGGGATGTTGTTACTTAAGCGCTGGTTAGATGAAAATAATAAGCGTAAGTAGCAAAAATTTTTAACCGTAGTCGTGTCTTCTTGCAAGGACACGGCTATTTTTTTACAAAAAAAGAAGCTCTCTTGCTTGCAGATGGACAACTGGTGCTCAAACGAGCCAATTGGATTCAAGATCGGTATAGTATATTATTTATAGCCGTATTTAAACAAACAGGGTAAGTAGCTCGTATCGACACGTTCTACTTACCCTGTTTGTTTATTTTTGATGGTTAGCCCAATGGTCTTTGGCGATCGCTGCCCCATAGATCAGGGCCTCGATCACGGTGATAAAGAAGCTGACTGGCCAATCAGTGAGGTAGCTAAAGTATAGGCCAAGCCAAACACCAGCCAGAATGAAGATGAAATTTAAAACGATCATCTGGTAGAGCCGATGGGCGAAGTATTTTGTCGCCGAAGCTGGGATCGTTAAGAGCACAAAGATCAGTAAAGCACCGACGATCTGAGCTGTAATACTGATCGTTAAGGCGAGCATTACTAAAAAGATGATCGAGATCGTTTTGTTGAAGCGCTGATTGTACTGAGCTCCTTGAGAATCAAAAGAGTTATATGCTAGGCGCTTGAACAAGATCGTGATCGTCAACAATAGTAAGACGCTAAGGGCGATCAAAACTTCGATATCGCTACGGTCGATCCCAACGATGCTCCCAAATAAAATACTTGTCGCATAATTAGCTTGTTTATCTGAGAGTGATAAAAATAAGATCCCAAGCCCTAAGAAAAGGCCGGAAAAGACGCTGATCGAAGCTTCACGCCGTCCGAGCCGTTCACCTGACATCCCGATCAATAAGGCACTAGCCGTAGTAAAAGTCAGCATCCCCGCTAAAGGCGAGATCCCGATAAAGATCCCAAATGAAGCGCCAGAAAACCCGATCTCAGAGAGCGTATGGGTGAAAAAAGATGTTTGGCGTGCTACCACAAAGGTCCCCATAACACTACAGATCAAAGCAATGAAGATCCCTGCAATAAAGGCATAGCGCATAAAATCATAATCAAACATTATTTTTTAGCCCCCTTTTCAAGTAAGACACCAGTTTGATCTTCCAAATGAAGTTCATAGTCGGCGTATTGTTCGATCAGCTCGGGGTCGTGTGTGATAAATAAGATCGTTAGCCCGTGTTGTTGCATGACCTCACGTAGCATTTGTAACAATTCGTGTTTGTTGGTCGTATCTAAGCTCGCGGTGGCTTCGTCTAAGATGAGCAACTTGGGATCAGCACAGAGCGCTTGGGCTAGATAGGCGCGTTGTTTTTCGCCCCCAGAAGCTTTGCCTAAAGGTTGATCTTTGATCCGCGTCAGTTTTGTCTCTGCCAAGATCTGTTCGAGTTTTTCGTTTAAAGGCTTGCGGTTCCAAAAAAAATTGCGCTTTTTGAGACCGAATGCTACGAAATCCTTGATGCAAAGGGGATACTCATCATCAATATTGCGCAATTGTGGTACGTATTGGACTTCATCGCGCTTGACATTAAAGACCGTGTGGACGGTATAGTTGTTAGCTAGATCTTGTAATAAGTGTTTGACAAGCGTTGTTTTTCCGACACCATTTTCACCTGTGATACAGGTCAAACTACCTTGAGGGATCTCAAAGGAGAGGTTGGAGAAAAGCTTGCGGTTGGGGATGGAAAGATCCAAGTTATGCACTGATAGGATCGATTTCATGAATAACTACTTCTTTCTATTTTTGAGTATCTAAGACAGCTTGGTATTCGTCTTGTAGCCAAGTTACGTATGTCTTGTTTTTAGGTAGAGTTTCAGTAACTTTGACGACAGGAATGTTGTTTTCTTTGCAGAGTTCAACGATATTTTTGATCACTGAGCTGTCACTTTGGGTATTTTGGACAAAGAAAGCGATCTTTTTACCTTTGATATCATTTTGCAATTTCTTGATGTCAGAATAGGATGGGTCGCTACCTTCTTCAGTTGCTTTAGCGAAGTGGCTGTTAGCGATCTTATAACCCATCTTCTTCAAAGAATAGTCAAAGACTGGTTCTGAAACAGCTACTTTTTGATTATTGCTGTTTTGTTTGATCTTGTCTAGCGTTTGTGTTAATTTAGCTAAAGTTTTTTTATATTTAGTAGCATTTTTCTTGAAGGCAGCCTTATTTTTAGGTTGCATTTTGCCAAATTCAGTTGCTAAACGGTCAGCGAGTTTTTCCATGGTCGTTGGATCATACCAGAGATGTTCATTTTGGCCTTCCTTGACTTTCATGACATCAGCCACAGATAGATATTTTTTACCATTCAATTTTTTGACCCAGCTATCGTAGCCGGCACCGTTATAGATAACAAGATCGGCTTTGGAAACGATCTTAGCTGTTTTAGTTGTTGCTTCAAAGTCGTGGGGATCAACATTAGGGCTAGTGATCAATGAAGTGACAGTTCCGTGATCGCCTAAGACGGCCTTGGCAGTTTCGCCGTAAAAATCAAGGGTCGTTATGACATTTAGCTTGTCAGATGCAGCAGCAGTATTTTTGTGATCAAAGGTGAAGAATGCTAGAAAAGCACTCACGAGTAAGATGAAACTAAATAATTTTTTTCGCATAATAAATATATCCTCTCTTAAATTGTAATGATTACCATTAACGATACTAACGTTTGAATTTACTACTGTCAAGCGTTGGGAAGCCTAAAAAGTTCTAAATTACGATTAAGTATTTTAAGAGAACACGTCAATTAAACTGTGAGAGCTTTTGAATTACGATTTAAAAAATTCTCGGAAAAATTTTGTCAGAGTTTTTAGTGTTAGATTTAAGTCCATTTTAGTGCTATAAATCCCGGTATAAAGGCAAGTCTTTGGGCTTGAAAAATCCTGCGCACAGATCCAAAATAAGGTCAGAAGGGGATGGGGGATTTGAGTACTTATGAAGAGGCCCTTAAAGCATGGAAATTAGCGGGCTTTAAGGATGGAATGATCTTTTCGTGGATCATCTCAGAGCATAAAGACATTTGTTTAGAGCTGTTGCAACTGATCTTACCTGATTTAGAGATCGTGGACGTTAAAAACATCAAAAAAGAGGATACGCATAAGCAAAATACCGTCTTTCACGGGGCGCGCTTCGATATCTATGCTGCAGACGAGCATGGACGAATGTATGACATTGAGATGCAGGTCAGTGATGAACATAATTTAGGTAAGCGGATCTCATGTTATCAAAGTTATTTGACCCAGCATGCTTTGGGGGGGCTGGGCAAGACTATAATGACAGGGTTGATACGTATGTGATCTTTATCTGTGATTTCGATTTTTTTGGTGCAAGTTTACCAGTATACACGACTGAAGTATGCGTAAAAGAAAGTGATCTGATACTCGATATAGGAGTGGTTAACTGTTACCAAAAACATAGAAAAATGTGTTATAACAAACCATGGAAAGAAGTAAAAATGTGGGTGGTTATTATGACAATGTTAAAACCGAAAGAAATGGCTGAACGTTTAGGTGTTACAGTCAGAACTTTGCAAATTTAGGATAGTAAAGGTGTGTTAAAAGCATATCGGACTCCCACCAATCGAAGATATTATACTGAAGAACAATATTTAAACTATATTGGTAAATCAGAGTCCAACAAGCGCAAAGTAGTTGCCTATGCTAGAGTATCAACAAATAGTTAAAGAGATGATTTAAAAAATCAAATTGACTTTATTAGGCAATACGTTAACGCTAAAGGCGTTGTTTTAGATGAAACAATTACTGATGTTGGCAGTGGGCTTAACTACAATCGAAAAGAGTGGAATAAATTGCTAGAAGAAGTAATGAATAATCAGATTGATACGATTTACATTACTTATAAAGATAGATTTATTCGTTTTGGTTATGAGTGGTTTGAACGATTATGTAAAATACATAATACTAAGATTGTGGTATTGAATAATGTTAAAACTAGTCCAACGCAAGAAATGATTGATGATATGGTGAGTATTGTACACGTATTTTCCTGTCGTTTATATGGTTTACGTAAATATAAGCATAAACTAGAAAACGACAGATCTTTGAAGGGTGGTGAAAATAATAGTGTTAAGAACCCAAAAAGTTAGACTTTATCCAAATAAAACCATGCAGAAAGGCTTAGATGACTTGTGTGATTATCGCAGATATTGCTGGAATGCTGGTTTGGCTTTATGGAATGATATGTATGAAGAAGCACTGATCTTAGATGATAAGCGCCTCAGACCAAATGAATACAAGGTTCGCAACGAGTTAGTGGCTAATAAAGCTGATTGGCAATATCGTTTTTCAGCCCGTTGCTTACAACTAGCAATTAGCGACTTAAATAAAGCTTGGAAGAACTTTTTTGATAAGGCACAAGTTGATTGGGGTAAACCACGTTTTAAATCAAAGAAAGCCACTAGACAGGGTTTTAAAACTGACCGTGCCAAGATTATTAAGGGTAAGTTGCGCTTGGATAAACCACATAGAATTAAGAATTGGTATGACATACGCATGAGTGGCGCTAAGTTGTTAACTGGTGAATTAAAAGTTGTTTCAATTTACCGTGAAAATGGTAAATATTGGGCAAGTTTACCTTTTGAAGTCAATATTGAAACAAAGCCTAAAACTGACCATGTAACAGCTATTGATGTCAATGTCGGGCATATCAACTATACGGAAGGCAAAATTAATACATTGCCAGATAATCTAAAACGATTGTATAAGCGTATCAAACATTATCAACGTATGTTGGCTAGAAAGAGTGTTGTGAATGGGAAACGAGCTACTAAAAGTAATAATTATGTTAAGACGAGAGCCAAGTTGCAACGTGATTATCGCAAAGTAGCTAATATCCAACATGATATTATGCAGAAGTTTACAACTCAATTAGTTGAAGAATACGACAAGATCGTAATTGAAGACTTGGCGGTTAAACAAATGCAGATGACTCATGTCGCTTCCAAGGGGCTACAGCGTTCAATGTTTGGTTATTTCAGACAGATACTGAGTTATAAGTGCGATTGGAACGGTAAGAAACTTATCTTAGCTGATAAGTATTATCCAAGCACCCAACGCTGTTCTAAGTGTGGTCATATTAAGACTGGTGAAGAAAAAGTTGGGCTTAATGGCAACTTAAAATATAGAACTAAGCACAACGAATATATCTGTTATGAATGCGGAAATATTATGGATAGAGATGAAAACGTAGTGTTGAATTTATTAGCACTGATATAAAAAATACAGGGGTGGGCTACACCCTTAAACTGTAAGAGTTAGTCACTGTCATTACCCTCTCGTTAGGATATGGGAATACTAATGTTGACGGCAGTAAATAAAATTAGGAAAGGAAAAACTATATAATTCTTTCTAACAATGTAGAAGAATGTACTTAAACTTCTATATTGTTCTACATTTTATATAGCAGAACATAACATTATTTTAAACGCTAAAGCTAAAGATTTTTCGGCTGTTTCACAAGGATCGGCGGCTTTTTTGAAATATGTAGATACAGATGTTCCGACGAGTGCTCTTACATGTAAGATAGCTGATGATATTGTTATTTTGAAAACTAACACGCAAAAGGAAGGTGATTATATGTTCTATGAATTAGAATTTCGTTCACGCCTTGCTAGGGAAACAAAGAAAGTAAGTAAAGAGGCACGAGAAAAAGGTCTAGCCGAAGGGCGAAAGGAAGGACGAAAAGAAGGTAGAAAAGAAGGTAGAAAAGAAGGCCTCACCGAGGGATGGGCCAAAGGTGAAAAAAGAGTTGTTTGTGATATGATCAGTCGCCTGACTGCTAAAGGATATTCCAAACAAGATGTCATTACTACGGTTACAGAATTGAATCATTTTACAGCAGAAGAAGCTATTGTGCTTTATGACAAGTTATTTGTAAAGTGATCGAAAAAGGCTCACGGTGAAAAGTTTTCAGCGTGGGTCTTTTTGACTTGTTAGTAAGTTATTCATTTGGTGCTTCGTAAATATTACTTTGACTTTCAGCACTTGAATCAGAAGCAGGATGTGTTTGCTTTTGAGACTGGGTGACCGGAGCAAGTGCATCATTGAGACGCCCGATCGGATCATAAGCCCACAAGAAGAGGCTGACGACCACTAAGTTGAATAACGTAAAAGCTAACCACCAGTTGAATAAGGCATGCATAATACCATTAGTCGTAGCTTTTGCCTTGAGATAGGCGTGTCTGTATGGATCGTTTTCTGGTTCCATTTTAGCCATCCTTTCTTAGTGTGTTATAAAGTTATTTTTACTTAAAAATAGATTTTTTGCAACTAAGATCATCAATTTTATTCAGCCTGATAGACATCACTTGTATCAGTACTATCTTCTGTAGTTTCGGGTGTGGTGGAATGTTGCTGTTGGGGTCGTGTTTGCTGGACAGTTGTGTTGATCGTTTCGGTTATCCGTCCAACAGGGTCAATGATGATCCAGAAAAACCATAGCATCAAACAAGTGATAATGATATGAAAGAGACCAAAGATCAAATACCAAATAAAGGCTGAACATAAAATACCATTAGTCGTTGCTTTGGATTTCAAATAACGGTCTCTATAAGGGTCGATATCTCTTTTCATAATGATCATCCTTTCTATATATGATGCAGTATCCTATTTTTCTCCACACTTCTATAAAAAAACCTCCGCAAGGGGAGTGCGGAGGAAAAAAGGAGTATGTTTACCTAGTAGTAAGGGGGGCTGACTAGGTAATGTTTCAGCTATAGGACTACACCTGTGTGATGTTTTGCTTTAGCTTATGGTTACAGTATAGGCGCTTAAGCTAAAGAAAAAGTAATCGTTTTCTTAAGGATTAGATACAAAATACTTAAAAATATATAAACAATAAATTTTTATACTAAATTTATTGAAATAAATATCTGATAAGTATTTTATTTGATGATAGCCCAACTTTACCAATCAGTTTTAAAAGCTGTAACGTATGCTACCATTAGCTCGTGTCGCTCTTGGGCGATCGCTTTAGCTTCGGCAGTGTTTAACATGTCTTTGATCTTGAACAGCTTTTCGTAAAAGTGGTTGATGATCGTTTCATTTGAAAGATCACGGTAAGCCGTTTTATCGAGTTTTTCTCGGGGTGGCATCGCGGGATCGTAGAGTTTTTCTTCATGACGTGCACCATAGTAAATGGCGCGAGCGATCCCGATCGCCCCGATCGCATCTAACCAATCGGCATCTTGGACGATCTGACCTTCGAGACTAAGCTCTTGTTTGCCAGCTAAAGAGTGAGAAAATGACATCTTACTGATGATCTCCATGATGTGGTCTTGGTCACTTTGACTCACCTCCAAAGCTTGCATTTGTGCAATAACGCTGGCTTTAGCTTGGTCAATGTCAGTAAATAATTTTTCATCGACAACATCGTGTAATAAGGCAGCAGCTTGGACCACAAAACTATTACCGCCGAGTTTTTCATTTAGGTTACGGGCCATCTTGACAACGCGCTCAATGTGCGCCATGTCGTGACCGGTGTGATCGTGAGAAAGCTTTTCATAAGTGTAGGCATGAAGCTGTGCCAATTGTTGTGTTTGATCCATTTGAACGACCTCGTTTATTTTTTAGTAAAACTATGCTTGATAAACTCGAATAAGAAATCTAAGCTATATGGAGTGAAGAAGGCATCTGAACTCAAGGTCGCCCCCTCAAAATTGAATAATGAAACTTCACTTCCACGCGCTTGGATGGTTGTTAAGAGCTCAGTGGCTTGTTTATCGGTCAGCGTATGGTCAGCTGTACCGTTTAAGATCAAGATCGGTGGTAATTTTTGGCTATTTTGTAAGAGCAATTCACTGAGAAACGGTCCTGAAAAAGGGTGCGGTGTCAGTGACGTTTCCAATAGTAATCCGCCCTTATAGCGTAAAGGAGAACGTCTGACATCTTCATCATTTGACCGTTGTTGACCTTGGTCTAAGATGCTCAAACTGCTCAAATATCCCCCTAGACCTTCGCCAAATAGTAAATAGCGGTAAGGATCAAGATCGTATTTGAAGGCATGATCAAGCAAAAAGCGAGTGGCTGAGTGGATATCTTTGACCATGGCGGTGACGTCAGCAGTGGTGCGGTATGAAACTAAAGCTACAGCATAGCCACGTTTGGCGATCTCGAGCATTTGCGCAAACCGTTCATCGATCTTGACCATATTATGTTCATCGATATCAGGAACATAGATGAGTAGGGGAAAATGAGCTTTAACGTTTGGGGGAATAGGGGGAGTGATGAGATTTAACGTTAAGGGACATCCGTCTTTAAAGGCATAGACGAGATTGGTCTGGATCTTAGGGTAGCGTGGGACAAGTGGTTCATTGAAATTGATGATACTATTTTGTTCCATATTAAAATCCTCCAAATTTAAGCTTGATTTGCGGGGGCGAGACTTGTATTTCCGCATTAAATAAATTACTATTATAATAGCACGTGAAACATATAAATTAAACAATGTTTCACAATTAGATCAGATAAGGGGAACAAATGACACCAGAAGAATTTAGAGCGGCATTGGCGAAGCGGGGAGTGGAACTTTCTGATGAGCAAATGCAACAATTTCAAACCTACTACGAATTTTTAGTTGCTACAAATGAACACGTCAACTTGACTGCGATCACCAAACAAGAAGAGGTCTATTTAAAGCACTTCTATGATTCACTTTTACCGGCGCTTGAAGTCAAAGATATTCAAACACGTGCTTTAAGTATTTGTGATGTTGGTGCGGGGGCGGGGTTCCCATCGATCCCACTTAAGATCGCATTTCCGAATTTGAAGGTCACGATCGTTGATTCTTTGAATAAACGGATCAAATTTTTAGAGGAATTATCCCAAAAATTAAACTTAACAGATACGCATTTTTATCATGCTCGGGCGGAAGAATTTGCCGGTAAAAAGAGTGAATTCCGTGAAAGTTTTGATGTCGTAACGGCGCGGGCTGTCGCGCGTTTATCGGTCCTAAGCGAGTTTTGCTTACCATTGGCCAAGTTAAATGGGCGTTTTATCGCATTAAAGGCGCAAAAAGCCAATGAAGAATTAGCGGATGCTAAGTATGCAGTGGCTACACTTGGTGGTAAAATTGAGGAAGATATCCAGACCGCTTTGCCTAAGAGTGATGAGACACGGCATATCATCGTGATCTCGAAGAAAAAACCAACGCCAAATAAATATCCGCGCAAGCCAGGCACACCAGCTAAGCAGCCTTTACAGGCGCCCCAAGGGAGGAAATAAAAATGGCATTTTCATTTTTTAAGAAGAACAAGGAAGAAGAACCAAACGACAAAAATCGGGTCCAAGAGATCGAATTGAGCAAGATCGTGCCGAACCAAAACCAACCACGGACGATCTTTAGTGAAGAAAGCATCGCTGAATTGGCAGATACGATCTATGATCACGGCTTGTTGCAACCGATCGTTTTGCGCAAGTTAGGTGATGATCAATATGAGATCATTGCTGGTGAAAGACGTTTTCGGGCGGTAACTAAGCTCGGTTATGAAAAAGTTCCAGCGATCGTACGTGAGATGAGTGATGCTGAATCAGCTTCTTTAGCGATCATCGAAAACTTACAACGTGAAGGCTTAACTGCAGTTGAAGAAGCTAAAGCCTATGCTCATTTGATGCAATTAAACGAATTGACGCAAAAACATTTAGCTAAAGAAATGGGTAAGAGCCAAGGGTTTGTGGCGAACAAATTACGCTTGTTGAAGTTACCAACGCAAGTCCAAGATGCGATCTTAGACCGTTCGATCACTGAACGCCATGGTCGGAGTTTGTTGACTGTCGAAGATGAAGCTACCCAATTAGAATTATTAGCTCAGATCAAGGAAAATGATTGGTCAGTTAAAGAAACAGAAGCTGCGATCGCGGCCTTGAACCAACCAAAACCAGAAAAGAAGAAAAAAACTAAGACGACCACAAAGAACGTGGCACCTAACCAAAAAGTTGCTGTCAACACTGTGAAAAAAGCGGTCCAAATGGTTGAAAAATCAGGTGTTAAAGTTAACGTGACCGAAGAAGATACAAAAGAGTTCCATCGCATCATTATTGATATTCCAGTCGCTAAAGACTAGGGGGGATAATTTTGGGAAGAGTTATTGCATTAGCAAATCAAAAAGGTGGCGTTGGTAAAACGACCACCAGTGTTAATTTGGCTGCCAGCCTTGCTGACCTCGGGCAAAAAGTGTTATTGATCGACATGGATGCCCAGGGAAATGCAACGAGCGGTATCGGGATCGATAAAGGACAGATCAAACAAGATATTTATGACGTATTAGTCAATGAAGTCGAGCTAGAAGATGTGATTCTACATACCAAACGCGATAAGTTAGACGTTGTTCCAGCCACGATCCGGTTATCTGGAGCTGAGATCGAGTTGGCCTCACAGTTTGCGCGTGAGAAACGTTTGGCTGATGCTTTGGTCTTGATCAGGGATGAATATGATTTTATCTTGTTGGATTGTCCGCCTTCACTGGGCTTATTGACGATCAATGCCTTTACGACCTGTGATTCGATCTTGATCCCTGTTCAAAGTGAGTACTATGCTTTAGAAGGCTTGAACCAATTAGTCAACACGATCAAATTAGTGCAAAAACACTTCAATCCTACTCTAAAGATCGAGGGTGTTTTGATGACAATGCTTGATTCTAGAACTAATCTAGGCAATCAAGTCGTTGCTGAAGTGAAAAATTTCTTTGGTGACACAGTTTATCAAACGGTGATCCCTCGGAATATCAAGTTATCAGAAGCTCCAAGTTACGGAATGGCGATCGTTGACTACGATCCAAGATCTAAGGGAGCATTAGCTTATGAAACTTTGGCAAAGGAGGTTTTGGCGACTGATGCCAAATAAGAAAAACAAAGCCTTAGGGCGCGGGCTAGAAGCTTTATTTTCGACTTTTGAAGAGGATGCTCAAGCCGAAGAAACTGTGGTCGAACTAAAGATCGATGAGATCCGGTCAAATCCTTATCAACCACGAAAGATCTTTGACGAAGCTGGTTTGGCAGAACTAGCTGAGTCGATCAAACAACAAGGTGTCTTTCAACCGATCATCGTGCGTTCGTCAAGTGTAATGGGCTACGAATTGATTGCGGGCGAAAGAAGATACCGTGCTTCCAAGCTAGCTGGCAAAAAAACGATCCCAGCGATCGTGCGTCAACTAGATGAAGAAGAGATGATGGAGATCGCGGTGCTAGAAAATCTTCAGCGCGAAGATCTCACACCTTTGGAAGAAGCGCAAGCCTACAACACGCTGATGGAAAACTTGCATTTGACCCAAGCTCAAGTTTCCGAGCGCTTAGGGAAGTCAAGGCCTTATATCGCTAACTATCTACGGTTGTTGAGCTTACCAAAAGAGGTCAAGGAAATGTTGCAAGAAGGTCAATTGTCGATGGGCCAAGCGCGGACCTTGTTATCATTAAAAGACAAGAAGAATTTAGTTCAGTTAGCTAAAAAGACGGTCAAAGAAAATCTGACCGTCCGCCAATTGGAACAATTAGTCAGTGAACTAAATGGTGAGAAACACCATAAAAAAGCTGCTAAAAGAAAAGTTGCTTTGGATCCACATTTGCAGAAGAGTGAAGACCTATTAAAGGAGCGCTTTGGGACAAATGTTGCGATCAAAAGCACTGCACGCTCAAAAAAGGGCAAGATCGAAATTTCGTATTTATCAATGGATGATTTGAACCGCATTTTGGATATTTTAGATATTCATTTAGATTAAGTGAGGGATGCTTATGTATGAATTGCATGATATCGTTGAAATGAAGAAGGCTCACCCCTGTGGCGTCAATCGCTGGGAGATCATTCGCATGGGGATGGACATCAAGATCCAATGCACCGGCTGCAAACGTTTGATCATGATGCCACGTAAAGAGTTCGATAAGAAGATGAAGAAAGTTTTAGAAAAAGCCGGGGAATAATTTTTTAAGAAAGAGTGGAAAACAAATGGCATTAACAGCAGGTATCGTCGGGTTGCCAAACGTCGGCAAGTCAACACTATTTAACGCGATCACAAAGGCAGGCGCTGAAATGGCGAACTATCCTTTTGCAACGATCGACCCCAACGTCGGGATGGTGGAAGTTCCAGATCCACGTTTAGCACGGATCGATGAGATCATTCCCGCTAAAAAGATCGTACACACGACCTTTGAATTTACTGATATTGCTGGGATCGTTAAGGGTGCTAGCAAGGGTGAAGGACTAGGTAACAAGTTCTTGGAAAACATTCGCCAAGTGGATGCGATCGTGCATGTCGTGCGGGCTTTTGATGATGAAAACATCACCCACGTGGCTAATAAAGTCGATCCTTTGGAAGATATCCAAACGATCAATTTAGAATTAGTCTTAGCCGATCTTGATTCGGTCAACAAACGCTATGCCCGCGTAGAAAAAGTAGCACGTACTAAGGATAAAGATGCAGTGGCTGAATTTGAAGTCTTAAAGAAGATCAAACCAGCTTTGGAAGCAGAACAACCAGTGCGTTCGCTTGAATTCAACGAAGATGAACAAAAGATCGTTAAGGGCTTGTTCTTGTTGACTTCTAAGCCTGTGCTTTACGTGGCAAATATTGCCGAAGAAGATATGGCAGATCCAGAAAGCTCTAAGTACTACCAACAGATCAAAGAATTTGCGGAAAATGAAGGCTCGCAAGCTTTGGCTGTTTGTGCCCGAACTGAAGAAGAGATCGCTGAAATGGATGATGACGAAAAGCAAGAATTCTTGGAAATGGAAGGTGTCGAAGAATCTGGGCTTGACCGCTTGATCCGTGCTTCTTACAAATTACTTGGCTTAGCAACCTTCTTTACTGCTGGTGGTAAGGAAACTAGAGCTTGGACTTTTAAACAAGGAATGAAAGCTCCACAAGTTGCTGGTGTGATCCACTCTGACTTTGAACGTGGCTTTATCCGCGCTGAAACGGTCTCATTTGCTGACCTAGATAAGTATGGTAGCATGCAAGCTGTTAAAGAAGCAGGTCGCTTGCGCCTCGAAGGTAAAGCATATGAAGTTCAAGATGGTGACATCATCGAATTTAGATTTAACGTTTAAGCGATAGGGGGAAAAGTTCATGGTAGAAAGTAAACGCAATGAAAAAGCAGGGCAACAGCAACAAGCACGTGCCAAAGAAGTTGAAGTGACGATGCGTGATGGGAAATTTTCCGGTCTGACCAAGCGTAATGAAGATTATCTTTTCCACTTGGATAAGGCTTTGACCGAAAAAAATTATGATCCGGAACAAAAAGAACAAGTTTTAAACGAAATGTATCAAGAATTAAAGGAGAAACAAAAGCAAGGTATTGTGGCAACTAAGCTCTATGGTACGGTCACCGAAAAAGCTGAATTGATCATCAATGGGCCGAAAAAGTCAGAAGCTCCTACTGAACTACCTAAGTTTTGGATCTTAGCTTTAGATAACGGCTTGATCATGTTCATCATGTTCTGTATCATGTATACCTTATTAGGCGTCTTTTCACCACGACAAGCTGATGTCAGTGGTGGCTGGATCACCTTGTTAGCAACTTCAACGATCGCTGGGGTCGGCTTAGCGTTCTTCTATCGTAGTATGCTATCAGCCCGCAAAGAAAAGGGTAAAAAGCGTTGGATCAAGACTTTGCTGATCACATTAGAATTGATCTTGATCTGGATCGTTGCCTTTGGGATCATCAGCTTTATCCCAGTTTCGATCAACCGGACGATGGAACCGATCGTCTATGCTATCTTAGCCGGTCTAGGTTACCTAGTAAGACGCTACTTGAAGAAGAAATACAATTTCAGAAGTGTAATGTTCTAGCAAAAAATACGGTCAGCGCCGTATAAA
This sequence comes from Ligilactobacillus sp. RTP31139st1_D10_RTP31139_211217, assembly GCF_040226755.1. Lineage (NCBI taxonomy): Bacteria > Bacillati > Bacillota > Bacilli > Lactobacillales > Lactobacillaceae > Ligilactobacillus > Ligilactobacillus sp. RTP31139st1_D10_RTP31139_211217. Next base: position 64,473 of record NZ_JBCOAR010000008.1, on the reverse strand, counting down.
TAGCGCGGGCACCACTATGATACATTTTTGCATCATAGTGGTGCCCGCGCTATTTTTGTTGACAAGTTTGCTAAAAGGGCTATGATGAAGACAAAATATTTAGGGGATAATTTTCGCTTTTTAGTGTATTTTTTATCACTTATTTAGCAAACTGCTAGCGACTAAGATCAAGTAAATATTTTGTAGAAAAAATGCCACAGCTAAAAAAACAATCAAAATATCAGCAAGTAAAGTTAGTTGATGTAAAGCTTATTTTGAAAAATGGCCAGACGATCCCGATAAGTAAAGAAAAATTAGAAAAGCTCATCAATGAAAATCATAACGTAGCTAACTGGTTCGATGAAAAAGGTCAGCTTAGATATTCACATCATAAAGTGACAGTTTCCAAAACACAGGCCACGTTTGAAACAAAAGTGGCAAAAGCTGATACGAATTTAGCCACTTGCTTAGCTAAGATACGTGGACTGCGCAAGAAGTATGGACATAAATATAGCGTTAAAGGTGGCAAGATCAAACTAGATGCAGCTTTGGCTTATACGCTAAAAACTGCGATCGAAGACCACGGCCAAGCTGGGATCGAAGTGCTCGAACAGACGCAAAAACAGATCGAGGCGAAGTTAGAAGCCAATTGGAATGAGACTTTGCAGATGGCGCGCCAGATCGGGACTGATCTCACGGAAGAAGAAATACTGGCGGTCTTGTATTATGCCGGAGCTGATAAGGAAAGCTTATATACCAAGCCAGTTGAGAAACTAAACGAGCAATTAAAACCACTAAAGCAGCTAAAAGAAGATCTAGCTGACTTTGATACGGCATTTGACAAGAGCATCAAAAAACGGATCGCTGATGATCAAGAATTAGCGGGAGAATTTGGGCTATGATGATGAAATCTGTTTGCTTTTGTCCGTTTATGTTATAGTTGAATTATCATAAAATTAGGGGCTAAGGCGATGTTAAAAAAAGAACGTTTGTTAAAAATTTTAGAGATCGTTGATCAATAAGAGATCGTTACGGTAAATGAACTGATCAATACGCTAGGTGTTTCAGATATGACGATCCGGCGTGACCTAGATGAACTCGATAAGAGCGGTAAGTTGATCCGCTTACATGGAGGCGCTCAAAAGATCGCTAATATTGAAGAGGTCGAACTCTCGCGTAATCAGAAAAAAGAGATCCATTTGGTCGAAAAACAAGAAGTTGCTAAACTAGCTGCGCAAAAGATCAAACCTGGTGACACGATCTATATTGGAGCTGGTACGACTCTTGAATTGATCGTAAATTATGTTGAAAAGCCAGAAACTTTGCGGGTCGTGACCAATAGTTTACCGGTCTTTGAAGCTTGGCAAAAGACCGAAGCTGAATTGATCTTAGTTGGAGGCAATTATCGGCGGCATTCGGGAGAATTTATCGGTGGCTTAACGATCAAATTACTCGAAGATCTCAAGTTTACCAAGGCGTTTGTAGGTGTCAATGGGGTCAATAATGATAACATGATGGCAGCTAACACCGAAGAAGGGCAAGCTGAGGCACTTGGTTTGAATAATGCCCAAGAAAGATATGTTGTAATGGATAAATACAAGTTTAATCGTAATGATTTTTATAGCTTTTATAGTCTCTATAATGTCGATGCCCTCTTGACTAATAGTTCAGTAGCACCAGATACTTTAGAGCATTACCAAACATATACAAAGATCGAAAATTGAGATGCGGTCAGCGCCCAAATGGCATTCCACACGCTACAACTGACGCCTAAACAAGCTAGTGTTCCACAATATTTACTCGACAAACATTATTATCGCAAACATGGGGCCAATGCTTATTACGGCCAAAGATGATCAAAGAAAGCTGGCTACGAAATAGCCGGCTTTTTTTATGCCGAAAAAGAAAGCGCTTATATTTTAAATTTGATTGAATAAAAAGATTATACTATTATAAAGTTAGGTAAATTTTTAATGGGGTGAGCTTATGGAAAAAATTATGATCATCAACTCGGGGAGCTCGAGTTTAAAGTTTAAATTATTTAACAATGAAACACATGAAACCTTGGCAAGTGGGATCATCGAACGGATCGGGATCCACGGCTCAAAGATCAAGGTGAAATATGGTGATGGACAAAAGTATGAACTAGACCATGAGATCACCAACCATTTACAAGGGATCGAACTTTTACTAAATGTCTTAAAAGAATTAAACTTGATCGCGGATCTAAGCGAGATCAAAGGTATCGGACACCGGGTCGTGGCTGGGGGCGAATATTTCAGCCAACCAGTGGTCGTCGATAATGATGTTATCGCTAAGATCAAAGAATTAGCGGAATTAGCACCATTGCACAACCCAGCCAACTTAAACGGGATCAAAGCATTTCGTAAATACCTGCCTAATGCTTTATCCGTAGCTGTCTTTGATACAGCATTCCATCAAACATTACCACAAGAAAATTATATGTACAGTACACCATACGAATGGTATGAAAAATATGGGGTTCGACGTTATGGCGCTCATGGGATCAGTCATGAATACGTGGCTCGTAAAGCAGCTGAATTGATGGGGCGTCCTTTTGAAGACCTCAAATTGATCACTTGTCATTTGGGCGCAGGGGCCTCGATCACGGCTGTTAAGCATGGACGCTCATTTGACACTTCGATGGGCTTTACCCCACTCAGCGGTATCCAAATGGCAACTCGCGCAGGGGATGTCGATATTTCTCTGGCCAACTACATCATGAAGAAATTAAATGTCCAATCGATGTCCGATATGGTGTATCTACTGAATGAAAAATCCGGTTTCTTGGGCGTTTCTGGAGTTTCAGCTGATATGCGAGACGTCGAAGATGCCGCTGCTGCTGGCAACAAGCGCGCTGAATTAGCGGTCAAATTATTCTATAACAGCATTTTACGCTATGTCGGTCAGTATATCACCGAAATGGGCGGTGTTGATGGGATCGTCTTTACTGGGGGAATCGGAGAAAATTCACCTGAGACAAGTGAAGAGATCATGAAACGCTTAGCCTATATGGGCGTAACAATCAATGAAGCTGAAAATAAAAAGCGTGGGGCTGAAACGATCATCTCGGGGCCCGATTCGACGGTGACCGTAATGCGGATCCCAACTGATGAGGAATACATGATCGCCCAACATGTGTGGGAACTTTTAGGAGAATAGGAAAAAGGTGAGTTAGTTTGGCTCACTTTTTCAAGTGTTTTTGCATGACAATTATTTAAGAGAGTGTTAAAATCGGTAACCGATATTAAAATTTTTTAAGGTGGTTTTTCGTTATGCAAACAAAACATCGTGCATTCGACTGGTTTAGTTTGATCGTCGGGATCGTTTTTGTGATCGCCGGGATCGCATCATACATGAACCCCGATGATACTTTGAAATTTATTTCGATCTGCATTGGGATCGGTGCTTTAGTCAAGGGCTTTTATGAATTATGGTTCCGACGTGGGATCGGTAATTTATTTGGTGAAAGCTCGGGTTGGTTGCTCTTTATGGGGATCGTTGACATCATCTTGGGTCTCTTGTTTATCTTCAGAGCAGCTTCGGGTATCATTGTGATCGCCTATATCTTTGCCTTTTGGTTCATCTTTGATTCGATCGCTGAAATTGCTACAGCTGGCTATTTTAAGCAATTGAACCGAGGCTATTACATTTTGAACTTGATCTTAAACATCATTGCTTTGTTCATCGGGTTTGTCTTATTGTTCAACCCCTTGATCGCAGCTACAACATTGGTCTTGATCATCGCCTTTTATTTGATCTTGATCGGGGTCATTAAGATCATTCAAGCATTCTAAATTAATTGAAGCGCAAAGCGGACTTAGCAATGACTGAGTCCGCTTTTTTAGTGAGGTATACATGGAAAAAATAGAAAAACTGCCCCAACAGATCGAAGTTCGTGGGGGCAAAGTGCATAATTTAAAAAATATCGATATTGATATTCCATTACATCAATTTGTGGCGATCTCGGGTCTTTCGGGTTCGGGAAAGAGTTCACTTGCGATGGGGATCTTATATGAAGAAGGTTCACGGCGCTATTTAGAAGCCCTTTCGACCTATACTAGAAGACGACTCAAGACCGGAAATAAAGCTAACGTCGAAAGTGTCAAACATATCCCATCAGCATTAGCCTTACGCCAACGTCCCGCGATCCCATCTGAACGGGCAACAGTGGGGACGATGAGTGAATTGCTAAATGTGATCCGCTTAGTCTTTTCGCGCTTAGGGCGACCTGTTTGTCCCAATGGGCACGCGTTTGGTCCGGATCTGAAAGTTGCCCAAGCGATGAGTAAGTCCGGTGAAGAGATGGGGTTACTGACATGTCCTACTTGTGGAGTGGAGTTTTATGCCTATGGTGCAGAAGATTTTGCTTTTAATTCGACGGGGGCATGTGAAACTTGTCAGGGGACAGGAAATGTGCGCCAGTTAGATGAAAGTAAGTTGATCGCCGATGAAGAGTTATCGTTGGCAGATGGAGCAGTTGCTTCTTGGCGCTTACCGGGGCGTAACTTCATGCCTAGTGTGGCTGAACAAGCAGGGGTCCGGATCAATGTGCCTTTTAAAGAATTGACAGCTAAAGAAAAAGATTTTGTGTTAAATGGACCCCAAAAGAAGTTCAAGATGGATTTTTGCACAAGTACTGGCCGGGTCTTTCATGATTTCAATGTTTTGTATGAAAATGCCCATCAGGCTGTTTTAGAATCGGCGAAAACCAGTAAAAGTGAACGGGCGCAAAAAAAGATCAGTGAATTTTTCCATTATTCGACTTGCCCGACCTGTCATGGAACGCGACTCAAGCCAGAATTGTTGCGTCAAAAAGCAGGTGGATTAAATATTGCTGAAGTTACCGAACTTAGCTTACACGCTTTAGCAGAATGGAAAATGCAAGTCTTAAAAACATTGCCAGCTGAGATGGATACCATGGCACAGGCGATCTTTGCTGAATTTGATGATGATCTCAAACCTTTATTAGAACTAGGTTTGGATTATTTAACACTAGCTCGCAATGGTAACACGCTTTCGACAGGTGAGTTGCAACGGATCCAGTTGGCTAGGACTCTTCGCACAGAAACGACGGGGGTCTTATATGTTTTAGATGAACCGTCGATCGGGTTACATCCTGATAATATAAATGGTTTGTTGAATGTCTTTAAACAATTAGTCGCTCAAGGCAATTCGCTGGTCGTTGTCGATCACAATGTTGATATCGTCAGAGCAGCTGATCATATTATTGAGATCGGGCCTGGTTCGGGGGATAATGGGGGCCAGATCATTGCCACTGGGACTCCAGCGCAATTAGCTAAAAATAAAAATTCGTTGATCGGACCGTATTTGAATGGGACCGCTAAGTTGATAGCTCGTCCGATCCAGCCAGTGGATACAGCTAAAATTACGATCGCTGTGAGCGAGCACTATAATTTACATGATGTCAAAGTTGATCTACCACTTAATCGTTTGACCGCTGTCACAGGCTTTTCCGGAGCAGGGAAGACCAGTTTGATCTTAGACTCCTTAGTGCCAGCGATCAAGGCCAAAGCTAAGGGAGAAGGCTTACCGGCACAAGTGAGCGAGCTTGATTCACCGCTAAAAGATGTTGTCAGCGTCGATGCGAGTCCGATCGGTAAGACTACCCGTTCGACGACAGCAACCTATACGAGCATCATGGACAATTTGCGGAAGTTGTTTGCTAAACAACCACTGGCTAAAGAACGCCACTATACGCCGAGTTATTTTTCCTATAACAATAAGCAAGGTGGCTGTCCTGAGTGTGGTGGAACTGGGGTCGTGACCTTAGATGTCCAATATTTACCTGATATGGAACAGACATGTCCACTGTGTGCCGGGAAACGTTTCCGCCCTGAGATCCAAGCGGTCAAATGGAATGGTTATTCGATCGTGGATATTTTAGATATGGATGTTGATCAAGCTCTGAACGTATTTAAAGCTGAGCCTAAGATCTTACGGGAGTTAGAGTTATTAAAAGAAGTTGGGCTGAGTTATCTGCATTTAGGTGAAAGTACGCCGAGCCTTTCTGGTGGTGAAGCGCAACGTTTGAAATTGGTAAAGCACTTGGATCATAAGCAAGAAACAACGCTCTTTGTCTTTGATGAGCCGACGATCGGGTTGCACCCATTAGATGTGAAAGTCTTGCTTCAAGTCATGCAAAAACTCATCGATCAAGGTGCGACGATCATTACGATCACGCACGATCTGAATTTGATCGTCAATGCTGACTATATCTTAGATCTTGGACCACGCGGCGGAAAACATGGCGGTAAGGTCGTTTTCAGCGGTACAGTATCAGAATTATTGGCTCACCCGACAAGTTTGACTGCCAAAGCCCTAGCGAAGTATTGGCAACGATTCGAACGATAAAAGTTGATAAATACAGAAGACTACTAGAGTTTAGCTTGAAAATTCTAGTAGTCTTTTTATTAAATGTGAAATGATTTAACAACTGATAGGACACTAAAAAGTTACTAATAGGGATGTTATCTTAGCAGGATAAGTCATTGAAGAACTAGCATAGGTCCATGAATATCTGCTATTTTAGTGGAAAAATTACCATTATAGCACCAGTTCGTTATACTTGAGCCTTTCTTATCTTAGGTCCAAAATAGGCTCAAAAGGGGATGAGGAAATGAATGATCAGGAAAAAGATCTTCCAAATTGGGAACAGGCAACTTTCAAAAATAGCGTGATTTTTGCGTGGATCGTTTCAGAACATCCAGAAGTTTGTCTTGAATTACTTCAGTTGATCTTACCCGAGTTAGCGGTTACTGAGATCTTTGAAGTCATAAGTGAATATACCCAAAAAGCTAGCCTTAAAAATCATGGAGTTCGCTTTGATGTCTATACTGAAGATGATCGTGGGCGGATGTTTGATCTTGAAATGCAAGTCGTTGATCAACATGATCTAAGTAAACGGATCTCTTACTACCAAAGTAATTTGGTGCGACGGGCACTAGCTTCGGGATGTGCCTACAATGAAAAGGCTGATACCTATGTGATATTCATTTGTGACTTTGATTACGGTCGCTCTGGTTTACCTTTATACTCGACAAAGATGATTTTACATGAAAATCGCAAGGTACTGGATACAGGTGTCCATAATATCATTTTGAACATTAAATCTAACAAATTGTCATTAGTATCGAAGCGATTAGCTGCATTCTTGAATTACTTAGCTAGTTCCAAAGTGACTGATGATTTTACTCGAAAACTGGATGAGTTAGTCACTGAATTAAAAACAGATACCAGAAAGAAGGACCATTATATGGAATACAAACAAGAAATTGCGTCACTTAAGGCATATATTAGAGAAGAGACTCGAAAAGAAACTCGAGAAGCAACTCAAAAAGAAGAGCGTGAAAAAACGATCAGTGTGATGATCAAAAAGATGGTAGCTAAAGGCTATGATCGGCAAAAAACACTGGCTACGATCTTAGAATTTACAAACTACAGTGCACCGGAAGTAAGTGAGATCTACGACAAACTTTTAGTGAAGTAGAGCTCATAGCTCAAAAAAGACGCATTGCACTGGCACCGTCAAGTAGGCAATTAAATAATTAAAATCCTAGGCAGCCTGATTTCGGTATTCTTCCGGAGTTAGGCTGTTTAGTCTGGTTTGATAGCGTTGTGTATTATAGAACTTGATGTAGTAGTGCTTGATGTTCTACATTTGTCAAATTATATTTAGACAAAAATTAGATTAATATGAAAGGGATTCACTGACCAATCGCTGATTTTACTATAGTTCTTTAACTAAAAAATTAAAATCTTTTGACATAAAAAATTCCTACTTGAATATTTTTTTAATCTATGCAATCATAATATAAAAATTAATATAAGGAGAATTTTTAGGTGATATGTTTAAAAGATGTATCTCTTGGATACGGGAGAGATGTTGTGGTTAAAAATGTTGATTTTATGCTGAGTAAAGGTGATTTCGTTGCATTAGTTGGGGCTAATGGTGTTGGTAAAAGTACATTGATAAATACTTTGGTAGGAATTTTAGAACCAATTACAGGGAAAGTGTTACTTGAATTTCAAACAAAAAGAAAAAATCCATTTAACGATATTGGCTTTAGTCCACAAGATCAAATTATGGATTGGTACATAAATGTGTATGACAATATTATTCAAGGACCTGTGCTCGCTGGTTTTCCTCGTAAAGAAGCAGCCAAAAATTGTAAAAAAATGATTGAATTACTAGATATTACTGAAATAAGTTCATCACCAGTTGATCATATTTCAGGGGGGCAACAACAACGAGTCCAGATCGCACGAGAATTAGCTAAAGATCCACAGATATACATATTAGACGAACCCACTACAGGACTTGATGTTGAAACTTCTGAGAGACTATTTTCATTCTTGAAAAAGCGTAGTCGGCAAGGTGCGCTGATTCTAGTATCATCTCATGATCTCACACTTTTAGAAAATTATGCTGACAAGTTGATTTTCTTAGATAATGGGGAACAAAAATATTTTGGTTATCTAAATGATTTTTTAAATGGGGAAACAAGCTTGCGGGAAAAATACTTGAAAGAAAGAGGGAAGCACCATGGATCCAAAAAATTTTAGAAATATTTCTACTGGGGTAAAAGCAATAAAAATTATTGCTTTTGGAGAATGGCATGCATTTAAACAGAACAAGGGGCTTTTGCTATCAATGGCAATGGAACCACTTATTACTTATGGACTATTAGTTTTGTCATTGAATACGAGCTTGGGGCAAGTAAAAATCGATAATGTAACAGTTTTGTACAAACAATATGCTCTGACTGGGATATTGACATTTTTTATGACAACACAAATGTCACAAGCAATGTACCGCGCAACAATAGATAAAGAATACGGGTTATTAGCACTTAAATTTTTAAATAGTATTCAGCCGTGGCATTATTTAGTTGGAATGAATTGTTTTCCAATTATTGGTTTACTTTTCTAGTGCTTTATCTTATTGTTACTTGGACTAGTATCAGAAGGAATATATAAAGTTAGCTTATTTTTATTAGCTATTTTAGTCGTGATCGTATCGCTAGGATTTTGGACTTCTCTAGGGATCTTATTAAGTACGAAGATAACAACTTATGAGAAAAGAGATGTTGTGATGACCTTGATATTTAGTCCGGTATCGTATGCAGCGCCAACATTATATGTTTTTTCAGATGATCTACCATTGATAGTTAGGATATTGACTATGATCAATCCACTGACATATCAGTTGCAAGCTATTAGAACAGTAGCATTTGGAAGTTTTGATGTCACTGTACTTATCATAGATTTTTTACTTACATTAGGTATGATGTTTATAGCTCAATGTGTTTTGTGTAAAATTCCCTTAAAATTATCAACCAGGTGATCTAATGGAAAAAGAAATAATAGAGTATATATACTTTTTTTCAAAAAAAATAGTTGTATATTTACATGGGGGACCTGATTTTAGTATTAAAAACGAGGATGATGATCCATTCGTAAAATATTTATTAAAAAATAAAATCAATGTGGTCATAGTGAATTATCCTTTGGTATCTGGCGAAGGTGGAACTACGGATTTAAAATTCGTAAGATGTAAAATTTTTGCAGTTATCGAAAAATACAGTGAGTATATTTTATATGTTTTAGGGGATAGTTATGGCGGATATTTAGCAAGCTTATTAACAGATATTTCTAGGATTAAAGAAGTTATTGTTGTTAGTGGATTTATTAGTTTAAGGTATCAATATCTGTTTTCAACAGAAAGATCATGGTTAAAAGAGTATATGGATAAAGGTGCAACTGATTTTTTTGAGATCGTTCAAAAAAAGAGAGTTAACTCGCCAATATTGTTTATTCAAGGTTCCGCAGACGAAACTACACCGATAATTCAGTTTGATATTTTAAAAAATAATATGAAAGTACATAAACTTATTGGGTTTAAGCATCGAGAAAAAGGGGATAAATTAAATGAGGTGCTAAAAATTATCTTATCTCAGATCAATAAGTAAAACCTGCTTGAATTTTTTGTTTAAGAAATTCAAGCAGGCTTTTCTACTTTTTTGTAGGGGATATCAATATTTAGCGTCATCTTGATAGCGATTGAAGTATGCTAATTTGATCTTACCGTTATCGTCCACATCAAACCGAGTCACAGAACCATTCTTGGGACTGACTGTAATGTCGACTTCAGGGGCAAAGCGTGAGGTCAAACTGCGGATCAAAGTTGAATGGGCCACAAGCAAGATCTTGTCGCCATCTGACGCGATCTGGTCGAGATATTCAAAACCTTGATCGACTCGTTGCCAGTATTCAGCGTTATTTTCTGCATCATGGAAGGGATCGACTTCTTTGGTAAAATCACGTGCTTTTTCGATCGAGTACTTGGTGATGATGTCATTAAAGGTCCGACAACCATGATCTGCTCCGATCATCAACCAGGCTTGGCTAGTGTCACTACCTTCAAAATAGCCAAAGTTTTGTTCTCGAAAACTCGGCAAAGCTTTTGGGGTCAGATCTTCAGAACTAGCAACATTTTCTTCTAGGATATAGCGACATGTCCGCGCTGCGCGATTTGTGTCACTGTGAAAGGCATGGGCAAAGTTGAGGTGGGCGAGTCTTTTACCAGCTTGATGCCCATCTTCTATTCCTTTGGGGGTCAAAGGTGAATCACACCAGCCTTGGATCTTATTGTAGCGGTTGAGATAAGTCTGTCCATGGCGGACAAAGTAGATCGAATATGCCATAAAAATTCCTCCCATAACAAATATATTTGTCTTAATTATACCATGAAAGCGGTATACAAAAAGACACGCAAACAAATTAATGTTGCGTGTCATGGTTTATTTATTCATAATCATTTAGTTTACTGATCTTTTTACGGATATCGTTAACAATGTCTTTGTTAGCCGAGAATAATAAGTGGTCACCAACTTGGATCTGCGTATTACCATTGACCGGGATCGCTTTATGATGACGGAAGATCCGGCTGACAGTGATCTCTTTGATAAATGGCAATTTGCGTAATTCAAGCCCAGCAAATTTGGAGTTACGCACAACGACTTCGTATAAACGTGAATCACCAGTGATCAAATCAAGGGTCGATGGGGATTCGATGATCGCCCGCATCATGCCAACAGTGGTAGCAAAAGTCGTAAAGAATTCGACCCCTGCGTCAGAGAGGCGTTTATCCATTTCTGCCATGCTCGTCGGATCGCTATTTTGGATCCGAGTCAAAACGCGTTCAACGCCGTATTCTTTCGCAGCTAAAGCTAAAGAATAGTTGATATCAACATCAGAGTGACCTAAGACCAGGATATCAGTATCAAAGATCTGTTCTTTAATGAGATCTTTTGGTTCAAGACTATCGACCAGGTGCACATTGTCACGATAGTCATAGGTTTTATAATTCTTTTTCCAGTTGGTATACATTTGGATGTCATACCAATCTTCATTTAGCTGTTCAGCTGTATTGATCGTGACCAAGTTGACCCCAATGATCGTAACTTTGGTCTTTTTGAGATCTTCCGGTTCAGGCTTGTGCAATTTATTAAAGACAAGCGGTCCTAAGATACAACTTACAACAGCGGCTAAAATGAAGGCCCCTGATTGTTCGCTTGTAATGACTTTTAAGTTTTGAGCGACCGTCAAAGTAGCCAGAACTAAAGTGATCGTTGTTTGAGAAAGCATCGCGCCAGCTAAAGCATTGATCCGCTTGAAGCGTTGACGCAAGCCAAAGTAAGCTGGAACTTTAGCCAAAACATAAGCCGCAAAAAACAGCGGGATCAAGATCAATGTTTTAGGTGAACCTAGTAGGCCTGGAATGTCGATCTTGGCCCCAGTTAAGATGAAAAAGAAAGGAATAAAGATCCCATAGCCGATCGCATCGAGCTTTTCTTGAGTACTGTGAGCTGGTTGGAGCAATTTGATCACGATCCCCGCGATAAATGCCCCTAAGATATCTTCAGCCCCGACTGATTCGGCTAAAACGACTAACGTGGTGATGACCAGTAAAGCTAAGCGAATGTCGATCTGTGTAGTCGATTTGTTGATCTCATCTAACGAAGTGAAGAAACTCCGGAAACGCTTGAAGATCAAAGCTCCGACGATGAAAAGTAAGAAGATCAACCATGCGCTTTCACCTTTACCTGAAACAAACGAACTGTAAATGGTCAGACATAGTAGTGGAACGACCTCACCGAGGACCGCGATCAGTAGTAGAGCTTGGCCGAGTGGTTTGTTCAACAATTCATTTTCTTTCAAAACAGCGATCACGACCCCTAACGCAACCGTTGAAAACAGGATCGCTGCCAGGACAAAGTTACTGAATAGACCCGAGAATTTAAATAGTAAAGCTAAGGCTAAAGCCATCAACAAACTGCCACCATAGGCGACGACAGCTACTTGAACGGGAGAAGTTGAGGGAGCATTAGCTGCTTTTTTGCGTGCCAGCGGGGTAAGTGGCCCGTTATTTTTCTTGAAAAGTGAAAAATCGATCTCCATACCACTCAAGAAAAGTAAGAAAATAACCCCGTAATTTGAAAGAAAGCTTAAGACACCTTCAGTTTGAACCAGGTCAAAGCCACTTTTACCGATCACGATCCCGACGAGCACTTCTGCTACCGCGGTCGGTAAAACGCTGATCTTAAAGCGTTGTAAGACCATCGGGGTGACAAATGCCACGAGTGTAACTATCAGTACAGAAACTGACATGAGATTTCCTCCTTAGAAAATGTTTGTTTCATTATACACAATCATTTCCTTGAGTTCAAAAACACGACAAAGAAAAATAGATATGCTACAATAGAATATCGAAAATTTGTTTGAGCGGAGGGTAAATAATGGCTGAAAGTATTAAGCAACAAGAACAAAAACGCATGGATCGGGTGGTCGATCAGATCAAGCAAGCGCAAAAAAAGGCGCAAAAAAATATAGCTACCGCTAAAAGCGATGCACAAGCGATCCAAGATGATTTTAAGAATAATCTCCGTATCAAGACGGGGACTTATTCGGGGATGATGGAGACCGCTCTAACTGTGCGCCAGCAACAACAGCAATTAGCCGAACGGGAAAATAACCGAACGCAAGCCGCCAAACGTTTAGATGTGCTCGAAAAGATGGAGAAAAAGCCATATTTTGCCCGGGTCGACATCAAAGAACAAGGTGAACAAAAACAAGAAAAGATCTATATCGGGTTAGCTTCATTTTCTGATGAAAAGGACCGCTTTTTAGTCTATGACTGGCGGGCTCCGATCTCAAGTGTTTACTATGACGGTGGGTTAGGCAAAGTTGAGTACACGACACCCGTGGGCAAGCGTGAAGTCGAACTCGAATTAAAACGCCAATTCATGGTCGAAGATGGCAAGATCGTAACGCTATTTGATACGGATGAAACTGTGGGAGATCAGATGTTGTTGGAAGTCCTAGATGAAGGTTCCGACACGAAGATGAGAAGTATCGTGACGACGATCCAAAAAGAACAAAATAAGATCATCCGTGATACCAATTCAGAGTTGTTATTTGTTCAAGGGGCAGCTGGTTCGGGTAAGACCTCGGCTGTTTTACAACGAGTGGCGTATCTCTTGTATCGCTATCGGGGCAACCTCAACTCCGGTCAAGTAGTGCTTTTTTCACCGAACCAGTTGTTCAATGACTATATCGACCAAGTTTTACCCGAATTAGGGGAACAAAATATGGTGCAGATGACCTATCATCAATTTACCAATCGACGTTTACCAAAAGTTCGAGTTGAAACACTACAAGAACGTTTTGAAGAAGAAAACCAAGGTATCGACCAAAAGATCAAGGCTGTTAAGGATAGTTTGAAATTTTTTAAAGTTGCGACAGCTTACAGTAATTACCTTGAAAAAAGTGGGATGCGTTTCAAAAACATCATGCACAATGGTGAAATTTTCTTCTCTAAAAAAGAAATCAGAGATATCTACTACAGCTTTAATGAAAATTATCATTTAGGAAATCGCTTGAGTGCGACTAAGGAAGCTTTGATCAAGCGCCTAAATTCTAAAGTTGCTCAAGCGGCGAAAACCGATGAAGTTCAAAAAGCGGTCCAAGATCTTTCCCAACAACAACTAAATGAGTTGTATGGCGATCAACCGCGTAATTTTGAAAATGGCGATAAAGAGCTGAATTTCTTAGCGCGCCAATATGTCATGCAAGACTACAAAAAGATCCAAGTTGCGATCATGCGAAATCGTTTCTTAAACATCAATGCCCAATATGTGCATTTCTTACGCAGTGTACCGGAATTGTTGGATCTAAGCGAATTTGAGCTGACTAAAGCAGAGTGGGAAGCGGGTATCGAAAAGACGATCAGCATGCTCAAACAGCGGCGTTTATCCTTGACCGATGTAACGCCATATCTTTACCTATATGATCGGATCACGGGTAAGAAGGGTGAACGTGATATCAAGCATGTCTTTATCGATGAGATCCAAGACTATACGGCCTTTCAATTGGCGTATCTCAAAACCCAATTTCCGCGGGCTAAATTTACGATGCTCGGTGATTTGAATCAAGCAATCTTTACGAAGGAAAACAGTCATACACTTTTGAGCGAGCTAAGCACGATGTTTCCAAAAGAAAAGACAAAAGTCGTGCAGTTGACGACCTCATATCGTTCGACCCAACAGATCACGGACTTTACCAAGGAAGTCTTAGTCAACGGTGAAAAAGTGACGGCTTTTGAGCGTAACGGGAAGAAACCAACGATCATTGTTGACCAGGACAAAGATGCTTTAGTGAATGATGTTGTGGATATTTTAGCTAAAAATGATGCTGCGAAACAGACAACGGCGATCATCGGGAAGAGTTTGGAAGAATGTGAAGAACTTTTTAACTTGTTGCAAGCTAAAGGCGTCAAAACGACGCTGATCCGCACGGAAAATCAGCGTTTGGTCGCTGGAACTTTGATCGTGCCATCTTATTTAGCTAAAGGGCTCGAATTTGATGCAGTCATCATGTGGAATGCCGATCAAAAAAATTACCATGATGAGAGCGAACGTCAGCTGGTCTATACGATCTGTTCACGGGCAATGCATCAATTGGATATTTTAGCCATCAAAGAGTTATCCCCATTGTTTGCAACTGTGGATAAAAATTTATATCATTTGATCAAACGTTAAGCACAGTAAGCTGCCTCACTGAGGTGGCTTATTTTTTTGATCGCTACATTCGTCTTCACATATTTTACGAGACACATTATCAAATACGTGTGTAAAGCTGACAGCATCTAGCAGATAATAAAAAAATCACCACGATGCAAAAAATGCATCATGCTGATCCTTAGCTATTTATACGGCATGTTTCACACTCTATTGAAACGTGTTCGACAAAGCAGCACCTAGCAGATAATAAAAAATCAAGCAGAATGCAAAAAGCGCATTATGCTTGATTTCCCATTATCTGTACGGCACTACCCGCATTGTTTCACACTCTAGTTTAAGTTTGCGAGCTTTGCTTTTAAGAGAGGCTCGAGTTGATCGACGAGATACTGGTAAGCTTTCTTGGAATAATGTAGATCATCTTCTTGAAGTAGTTCTTTTGGATCTTTTGTCTTACAGTAATCAAACCAATCTAGGGCAGGGATCTCGAATTCCTTTGCGACAGTCAAAGTCTCTTTAGCATACTGCTCCATCTTGGAAAGTGGTCGCAGATTGGCGCGCGTTGGCCCCGCGATCCCCGGTGTGACCAAGAGACATTTATTAGGACTGATGCAGGTCAGCATATAAGCTAAATTGTTGTGGTAATTAGCCAAGAAGACTTCTTTGCTGGAAACATCATTGGTGCCAAAGAAGATCACTACGATATCGGGTACCTCATTTAAGACATCCTCACGTAGTCGTTTGCAGGCATTACGTGTTTGATCACCAGGTAAACCACGGTTGATGAATTCAACATCAGGGAATTTATCCTCTAAAAGTCGGGTAAAGATCGGACTTGAATGACCATCAACGACCCCTGCTGTTAAACTATCACCGAATAATACTACTTTAGTCATGTTTCCGCTTCCTTTATTGGTAAATTTATACAAAATCCGTGCTATAATTGTCTATTATAAGATAGAAAACGCTATACAAGGAAATAATACGCATGGAAAATCAAATAAATTACTATAAGATCTCACGTAAAGAGTGGAGTGGTTTTTATAAAGACCATATCGCTCCTTTGACTGAGGCTGAACTGCAAAAGATAAAATCGCTAAATGACCGTATTTCGACTGCAGATGTGGCCGATATTTACATGCCTTTGATCTATCTGCTCAAGATGTTTGTGACTACTCATCAAAAGCTCCAAGATGATCAGGCAAATTTTTTAGGGATACGTCCGCATAAAGTGCCCTTTATCTTGGGGATCGCGGGTTCGGTAGCTGTCGGTAAGAGTACGACGGCGCGTTTGTTGAAGACATTGCTCAGCGAAGTTTATCCCGATAAAAAAGTCGAATTGATCACGACTGATGGCTTTTTATATCCAAATAAGGTGTTAAAGAAAAAAGGCTTGATGAGTCGCAAGGGTTTTCCTGAGAGTTATGATATGGAACGATTGATCAGTTTCATCAATGATGTTAAGAATAATTTACCTACCAAGGCTCCCGTTTATTCACATGAGGTCTACGATATCATTCCCGGTGAATACGAAGAGATCGCTTCGCCAGATATCTTGTTGGTCGAAGGGATCAATGTTTTGCAGTTGCCAAGTAAACAGAAGATCTATGTGAGTGATTTCTTTGATTTTTCTATTTATGTCGATGCTAAGGAAGAAGACATCAAGCAGTGGTATTTGGAACGCTTCGGGATGCTGCTAGATACAGCATTTAAAGACCCTAAGAACTATTACTATCCTTATGCTTTGGGAGATCGCGAAGAAGCTTTTGAGATGGCGGCTAAAGTCTGGGATGAGATCGATCATCCTAATTTGCACGATTATATCTTACCGACTAGAAATCGTGCTGATTTGATCATCGTTAAAGGGAAAAATCATTTGATAAATGAGTTGCTGTTACGCAAATACTAGAGCAGGTTTATTCGGGTTCTAGCTAAAATTTAATTAAATTCATGAAAAATGTACGTGAAAAACGATTGACCCAGCTTAACTCAATGAGTACAATGTAAGATAATACATGCAAAAATTTTATGATGAGGTGAATATCTTGGCTAATGTTGACATGCAAGCTTTTGACAAGATCATTGTATTGGACTTTGGGAGCCAGTATAACCAATTGATCACTCGTCGGATCCGTGAATTCGGTATTTACTCCGAATTATTATCACACAAGATCACGGCTGAAGAGATCAAGCAAATGGCGCCTAAGGGAATTATTTTCTCTGGAGGTCCAAACAGTGTCTACGATGAGGGAGCATTTAAAGTCGATCCTGAGATCTTTAATTTAGGTATCCCCGTGTTGGGTATCTGCTACGGGATGCAATTGATGACACAAGAACTCGGTGGTAAAGTTGAAGCCGCTGATAATAAGGAATACGGTAAAGCAGAGATCACAGTGGCTGATGCTGATACAGTGATGTTCAAAGATCTACCTAAGGAACAAACTGTTTGGATGAGTCACGGCGACTTAGTTACAGAAGTTCCAGCTGGTTTTGAAGTTACCGCTACAAGTGCAAACTGCCCGATTTCAGCAATGGCTAACACAGCCAAGAATTTCTATGCTTTGCAATTCCACCCAGAAGTACGTAACAGTGAATACGGTAATGATATCTTACGTCACTTTGCGTTTGATGTTTGTGGTGCTCGTGATAACTGGTCAATGGAAGACTTTATCGACATGCAAATTGCTAAGATCAGAGAACAAGTCGGTGATCGTAAAGTCTTGCTTGGTCTTTCTGGTGGGGTCGATTCTTCGGTTGTTGGTGTCTTGTTACACAAAGCGATCGGTGACCAATTGACTTCGATCTTCGTTGATCATGGCTTGTTGCGTAAAGGCGAAGCTGAACAAGTTATGGAAAGCCTAGGTGGAAAATTTGGCTTAAATATCATTAAAGTTGATGCTAAAGAACGTTTTATGGATAAATTAGCTGGCGTTTCTGATCCAGAAAAGAAACGTAAGATCATCGGTAATGAATTTATCCGCGTCTTCGATGATGAAGCAACTAAACTCAAGGGTATCGATTTCTTGGCTCAAGGTACACTTTATACTGACGTGATCGAATCTGGGACAGATACAGCGCAAACGATCAAGTCACACCATAACGTTGGTGGTTTACCAGAAGATATGCAATTTGAATTGATCGAACCATTGAACACCTTATTCAAGGATGAAGTCCGTGAATTAGGTGAAAAATTAGGGATGCCACATGAACTCGTTTGGCGTCAACCATTCCCAGGCCCAGGTCTTGGGATCCGTGTTATCGGTGAGATAACGGAAGAAAAACTTCAGATCGTGCGTGACTCTGACCTTATCTTGCGTGAAGAAATCGCTAAGCACGGTTTAGATAAAGAAATTTGGCAATACTTTACAGTGTTACCAGGTATCCGTTCTGTTGGTGTTATGGGTGACGGCCGGACTTACGATTACACAGTCGGGATCCGTGCTGTGACTTCGATCGATGGTATGACAGCTGACTTTGCGAAGATCCCATGGGATGTCTTACAAGAGATCTCCGTGCGCATCGTAAATGAAGTAGCTCACGTTAACCGTGTAGTCTATGACATCACGTCTAAGCCACCGGCAACGATCGAATGGGAATAGAAGGGACTTTTGAACTAAAATAGCCCCCAAATTTTGAAGTACCTTATAATTGTTAGATATAGTTCTAATAATTATAAGGTGCTTTTCTTTTAAATACTGCATACTTGTATAATAAAAATACAGTGCGTAGAATGTAAATAAGAAAGTAAAAACACAATTTCGGTTGGTAGTCCGAATGTATTAATATATCAGTAACCTTCCTCCTAGGATGTCCATCTTTCTTAAAAGCAATTATTAGGAGGGATGCATTGTGATTAAAGGTGCACTGACAATTATTTTCGATTATCCGTTTTATAAAGCTATCTTTGAACGGACTGATGGTAGTGAGTATTATGTTGCTCAAGTAAATCTTGGAACATCAATGCCACATATGCCCCAAATTTTGAATATGGTAAATTTTAAATTTTCTAAACTAAAGTTTTACAAAACTAGTATTGAAAAACAAAAAGAATATCATGTCAATCCAAAATGAGCTCAAAGATTAGCTCATAAGGCTATAAAAAATTCTTCTATTGGAACTAAGGCACAACAAGATTTAAAGAGACAATTCGAAGAAAAGAAAGTAATGAAGAAAAAAGCGATTAAAGTTAGTAAAGAGTAAGAAACTGAAAGACGTTACTTGTTGAGACAAAAGAAAAAACATGCTAAACATCGTGGACACTAACAATGCATTGAAGAGTCTGAGAGAAATTAGTTTCTCATTCTAAATCGACCTAGGTGATTTCATAGCAGTGAGATTATCTAGGTCGATTTTAATTGTTATTATGGATAAGTGAGTCTCTCCTGCCAGCCCACTATTGAACAAATTTTCTGTGTAATTTTAACGGAATTATGCCTAAACTTCAAATGGCTATCCGATAAGGTTACTTTAGTGGCCCTTGAAACAACTCATGATGGCTCCACATTCTTATCAAGCGAATTCTGGGATTGCTTTTATGTGGTAAGTATATTACCAAAACATTAAATTTACCATCAGCAAGATGAAATTCATAATAGCCACTATAGTTTTCGTTACGAGTATTTAGTAGTGTGGTTTATAGACTAGAGGAACTGTCCAGGCATTTTGAGTTCTGTTAAAGCAGTAGCGAGTTCTTTTGAGATTTCTGGATGATTTTTCTTAATATTTTGGTAATAGGTCAAAAACTGTGGTTCAAAGATGACATTAAACATATTTAAACCTCTGAATCAAGAAATTTGATGGCTTCGTCAATGTCATCAAAAGAGACAGAATCATCTTTGATCAATTTTAGTTCTTTAGCCTTAGTGAGAATTACAGTTTTTTCGGTTTTCTCAGTAGGAATATCATCTGAAATTTCAAATGGTAGATGATTTTGGAGCACGAATTGACGCGCTGCGATATTAAAATAAGTGTTAAGAGTGATGCCTAAAGAGTCTAATTCTTTTGTTAACTCTTTTTTTAAATCATCATTAAGGTAAATCGTAGTTGGTGTAGTTGTCATAATGATCACTTTCCCTCTGTGCTTATGGTAGCACAAATTTAGATGAACACTACTATAGTGTCATCTAAATAAATACGGCACCTACCTAAAATTCAATGTTTTCACCCATGTCTCGATTTGGTGCTGATTATTCAACACAGCTCCTTGAGTTATAGTGACATTATAGTTATTTTTCCTTAGAGTACGTTCAATATTAGCTTGCGAGCGTTTATAACCACTGCCACCCGATGTAGCAAATGATGTGAGATTTTTACCGTTAAGATCTAGCTTGTCGATAGCAGTTGTGATCAAGCACGGTGGGATGCCCCACCAAATTGGATGACCAATGATGACATTATTGTAATTGGAAATATCGGGTAGGTCGTCATTGATCTCGACCCGACTATTATGTTGGTGCTGTTCGATCGATATTCTACTCTGGGGATCGTGCCAATCAAGATCAGCGCTAGTGTAGGGGTGTTTAGCATGGAGCTCAGCGATATCTGCATCTAATTTATTGGCGATAACTTGGGCAACATTTTTAGTAGTATAGTACCAGTGCTTCGGGCATAGTATCAACTTCCTTTCTGAGTTTAGTATAGTGAGGAAGTAGTAGGCTGTAAAATGCTTGTTATTCATGGAAATTAATACTTATAATGCATGATGCGATCGTTGTAAATCATCTCAATCGTTTTGCGACGATTTATGGAATCGTCGCAAAATAACCGCGACGATGCTATGATTACGGCGAGAGGAAATGGATAAGACATTTGATGAATGTTTGGCAGGTAAACAGGATCTAGAGTTTGTGATGTTAGAAAAAGAGTTGCAAGAAAAGTTGTTGACAGATATTTTAACACAAAACATTTTTTGACCAAAGTCGGTGCTGGTCGTGCAACAAAATATCGTAAATAACCTAGGAAATATTTCCAAGCCTTGGCCTGATATAGATCAAGGCTTTTTATTTAAAACAATAAATCTATATTACTATAGGTACAGTCTTTTTGTTGTATAAAATAATTTTTATAGAATAAACCAGCGATCGTTCGTGGAAAAAAGTTGTTTTGTTCCAAGAAAAGTTTTATAACAAAGCTGAGCAGGAAGTACAGGGGGAGCATATTCTAAAGATAGGGGAAAGAAATATGCTTTCAAAAAATAATACAGATCTATACGCAAATAAATTAGCACCTAAACGGCAAAAATTTGCGATCAAAAAATTTACGGTGGGAGTCGCATCTGTTTTAGTTGGAACAACTTTTGCTTTATATGCAGGAACTAACCACGTTGCAGCTGACCAAGTCGAACCCAATACAGCGCAAAGTGCAACTAAAGATACAGTTGAACAAAAGGATGAAACTAAAAAACAACCTGAGGCAGTGTCGACTAATGCTCCTGTAGCGCCTGAAACGAAAGTACCACAACAAGCACAGGCAGCTACACCTGAAAAAACAGTGCCAACTCAAACAGATTCGCCGGTGTTAGAACAACAGCCAACTACGCCACAAAAACAGCCAGTTCAACCTGAAGTGGTCCCGAGCCAAGATGCTAGTCATGTGTCAGACATGGCCCAGTTTCAAACGGCATTGAACGATAAAAATGTGGCCGAGATCGTTTTGGACAAGGATGTCACTAATGATACTGACAACTACGTCAACGTTGATAAACCTGGTGTAGCACGGGATGTGACCGTTTGGGGCTCTAAAGTCGATGAACGAAATACGACATTGAACTTAGGCGACCATTCGCTTTATTTTTATAATAAGACCACAACGCCTGACCATAAGTGGCAACTCAACTTTAAAAATGTCAACGTAGAGACAAATGATCCACATGGTTATGGGGTCGTTAGTTTCCAAAATAATGGGACTGATGCCACCGTCAACTTTGATAATGTTAAAGCTAGTGGTAACGGTGTGCTAGTCTATGCACCGAATGCGACCGTTAAATTGCATGATGTATCTGCAACACCGACTTATGTAGAAAGTTCACCGAGTGCCAATGTGACGGCGAATAATGTTGATTTGAGTGGAAATGTTACCTTAACAGCTGGGGTCAATAATACAAGTACACCTCAAAACGTATATGCTAATGGAAAAGTAAACGTAAAGAGTGGCGCTAATGTAGTTTTAACGACCAATAATGCCTATAGTAACGAGACCCAAAATCTTACAGCAGGGGCTTTGCATGTTGAAAAGAATGCTAAATTAAACGTTAAAGTCAATACAACTGCGCCTAATGTAGCAGTGCCAACGGGTGGTACTTGGGAAAGCCTAGTGGTAAACTCACGGGCTGTTGATGTAACAAATGGGAATGCTAAGGTCGATGGCGAATTGACGGTCGATCCGTTCACTAAAGAAAAACGTGGAACGAGTGTGGTAGCAGCTGTAGTTCTCAGTGCTCCTGCAACTACGCAAAATGATCTAGTCATTGGCCCAACTGGGAAATTAGTCGTCAATGCGACGCAAGCTCCCAATACACGTGGGGTCTATTTTGTAAATAATGACCATGCATTTGGCGTGCAACATGGTGGACAGGTACTCCTTAAAATGGGACATGGTGTCTCTAATGCAGTCTGGAATCCCGATAATTTAGTCTTAAGTGATGGGGCTAAGTTAGACGTTGAAACTTACCAAGACAATAATGGCGTAACGAATGTTGGAATCGATAGTACTGGTGATGGTGCCCACTCTGGGGTCATCACGTTAAATTGGGGCAGCAGTGATCGACCTAATAACTCCGGTGTAACGACTGGTAATGTTCATGGGAATCTGACGGTCAAGCCCAATACTCTCTTAAAAGTCGTGCGTAAAGTTGATGAAAATAGCCAGCAAGCAGCAACTCCATTGATTTCTTATGGTGGTGTTGGTGGAAACAACGGGACGAACTCGTTAAATGTCGATCACGGTTCGGTCGTTTTAGAAGATGCGTTGCAAAAGGATAGTTTACAAAAATCTAACCTGGGTTATTATTCCTATTTGGATGTGACGGACAACTATCATTCTCCCGTGTATCCACTCGGGATGGTCTCGATGTGGGGCGTTGGCTCAACAAACCGGGTCAATGTCGTAGCACCTAAGCTATTTAAGATGGTGCGGACAGGTAAACAAAAAGGGATGCTTTTCCGTTTGGAAGCAACGGACAATAAGATCACGATGGATGCTGCCGATGATCAAAGTGTGCCAGTTAAATACGGAACGATCGCCAATGTTAAATACAATAACGATAAAGTATCGCAAGCTAAGAATTATGAATGGAATGTCAAAAATTTGAAATCAGTCAACTGGTTAGGCGACTATTCCATGAATTACTTAAATGCTAGAAAAGAAGGGACGCCATTTGGTTTGTCACCTGATTCAAGTGTAAGTTTTGCCCAAGCTACGCCACAGGCTGCTAAAGATGATTTTAATAATTACTTTAACTGGTGGAGTGCAACTAATTTGGAGATGGGTAGTGACTTAAATGTCTTTCATCCGTTTTACCAACCACTAGCAGTCATGCAAAATACGACACAAAGTGAAAATGTTTTATATCAAGATAGAGTCCAACCAAGCAATGTGAAGTACACGTTACTTGATCCGACGGGTGAATTCAGTTGGGCAAAAGTTGATGCTACAGGGACACTAACAGTAGCACCAACTGTAACGACTGACGTAGGATTATATAATGTCCCAGTAGAGGTCAGCTTTACGAGTGGGCAAAAAGTCGTCGCCTATGCGCCAGTGACCGTGTTGAATAGTGATTCTAAGGCTGTCTTTAATGATCGAAATGTGCTGTTGGGTGAAGTGAAACCAGTCTTCACGCATAAGACGAGTGATAAGGATATCCTACCAGCTCCGATGCAGGCGTTGAATGGTCTGACTGTTTATACCAAAGATGAGAAAACTGGTCGGTATTTGCCAGTTACGACCTATGTTCCAAGTAAAAATGGGAATCTTGTTGATACACAAACTGGGGCTGGGTTGCCAGGTGTGAAAGTAACTTGGGCACAAGCACCAACGACAGTCGTGGCTAAAGATAGCGATAAGACTGAAACTGAGCCGATGATGGCTTTAGTCGATGTCCAAAATAAACAGGTAAGTTTCCCTAAAGTAGGACTTTTCCCAGATCTGGGTAATTTTCCAGTCCCAGTGACGATGTATGGTGCCAGTGCTAAACCAGATGTTCATGCAACAAGAATATTGGAGCAAAGCTTACCGCAAGCTGCTTCAGTACTTCAAATGCCAAATTTAACGGCTCAACACGAAGCTGAAGTAGCAAGTGTTGTTTGGAGTAAAAAGCCAGCTCTAGATCAGACGACTCCTAAAGCTACTGGTATGGTAAGTGTAAAATTTACGGATGGAACTGATTTGAACGTTCCGGTAAATGTAGCAGTTGATCCTAATATGGCTGATTTAAACACCCCTCTTGCACAGGTAGTGAAAACTGAATTGAACAAACTACCTGAAGCTAAAAGTGGGGTAGCGAATAGTGCTGATCTACCTGGAAATACTAAATACAACTGGAAGAGCCCAGTAGAAGTGACAACACCGGGTACTAAACAAGGTACAGTGGTAGTAACATACCCAGATGGCAGCCGAGATGAGTTACCAGTGCAGGTAAAAGTGGAAACAGATGCCGATCTGTACACACCAAAAGGTCAACAAGTGAAAACAGAAGTAGGTAAGACCCCAGATGCTAAAAAAGGAGTGTCAAATAGCCAAGAACTTCCAGTAGATACAAAATACAGCTGGAAGAATCCAGTAGATGTGACAAAACCTGGTACTAAACAAGGCACAGTGGAAGTGACCTATCCTGATGGCAGCAAAGATGAATTGCCAGTACAGGTAAAAGTGGGAACAGATGCCGATCTGTACACACCAAAAGGTCAACAAGTAGTGACAGAAGTAG
The DNA here is from genome assembly GCF_040226755.1 of Ligilactobacillus sp. RTP31139st1_D10_RTP31139_211217. NCBI lineage: Bacteria > Bacillati > Bacillota > Bacilli > Lactobacillales > Lactobacillaceae > Ligilactobacillus > Ligilactobacillus sp. RTP31139st1_D10_RTP31139_211217. The sequence goes on along the minus strand of NZ_JBCOAR010000008.1, from coordinate 39,447 downwards.
GCAAGACGCCAGAGGCTAAGAGCGGAGTGGCGAATAGCGCTGATTTACCTACAAATACGCAATACAGCTGGAAAAATCCAGTAAATGTGACAACGCCAGGCGAAAAACAAGGTACAGTGGAAGTGACCTATCCTGATGGCAGCAAAGATGAATTGCCAGTACAGGTAAAGGTAGGAACGGATGCCGACCTGTACACACCAAAAGCTCAACCAGTAAATACCGAGTTGAATAAAGAACCAGAAGCTAAAAGTGGAGTGGCGAATAGTGCTGAGCTACCTGTAAATACGCAATACAATTGGAAGAATTCAGTAGAAGTGTCTACACTAGGTGAAAAACAAGGCAACGTAGTGGTAACGTATCCTGATGGCAGTCAAGACGAGTTACCTGTAAAAGTAACAGTCTTAGCTCCAGCTTCGGACAAAAAGCCAGTGAAGATGATGACCGATGCAGAAAAATATACTCCTCAAAGCCAAAAAGTAACAACAAAATTGGGTAATGTTCCAGCAGCCAAGAGCGGAGTAAAGAATAGTGTTGAGTTACCAGCAGATACTAAATATAGCTGGAAGAATCCAGTAGAAGCATCCACACCAGGCGAAAAACAAGGCACCGTAGTAGTAACATATCCGGATGGAAGTAAAGATGAACTGCCAGTACAGGTAAAAGTAGGAACAGATGCTGACTTATACACACCAAAAGGTCAACAAGTAAATACCGAGTTGAACAAGGAACCGGAAGCCAAAAGCGGAGTTTCCAATAGCCAAGAGCTACCAGTAGATACTAAATACGGTTGGAAGAATCCAGTAGAAGTATCTACGCCAGGTAAAAAACAAGGTACTGTAGTAGTAACGTATCCTGATGGTTCTAAGGAAGAACTTTCTGTACCAGTAACGGTTTTAGCTCCAACTTCTGACAAAGGACCAGTAAAAGTGGTAACCGATGCAGAAAAATATACCCCTCAAAGTCAAGCTGTGACGACGAAATTGGGTACGGTCCCAGTAGCCAAGAGTGGAGTAACGAACAGTGCCGACTTACCTTCCGATACTAAGTACAGCTGGAAGACACCAGTAGACGTGACAACGCCGGGTGCTAAACAAGGCACAGTGGAAATGATGTATCCGGATGGTAGCAAAGATGAGCTACAAGTCGAAGTAAAAGTGGGTACAGATGCCGACTTATACACGCCAAAAGTTCAACAAGTAAGAACAGAGCTGAACAAGCAACCAGAAGCAAAAGATAGTGTGGTCAATAGCGCTACTCTTCCAGCTAAAACACAATACAGTTGGAAGAGTCCAGTAGACGTGACAACGCTGGGTGAAAAACAAAGCACTGTAGTTGTAACTTACCCCGATGGCTCTAAAGATGAACTGCCTGTATCAGTATCAGTTTTAGCTCCAGTTTCTGATAAAGAAAACGAAACATCAACTGATGCAGATAAGTATCAACCGCAAGCACAGCAAGTGACAACTGTTTTAGGTAAGCTCCCAGCAGCCAAGAGTGGTGTAACAAATAGTGGAGATCTCCCAGCCAAAACGCAATATAGCTGGAAAACTCCAGTAGATGTGACGACACCAAATGAGACAAATGCCACCGTAGTAGTGACCTATCTAGATGGCTCCACAGATGAATTACCAGTAAAAGTTGTGGTGCTAAATCCTGTTAAAAAGCAGGTCAAAGCAACTACTGATGCAGATAAATATGCACCACGACCACAAGTGGTAACGACCGAGCTAGGTAAGGTCCCGGCTCCACAGGCAGGTGTAGCTAATAAAGATGAACTACCGGACAAAACTGATTATAGCTGGAAACTGCCTGTCGATGTCACGACTGTAGGCACAAAACATGCGACCGTAGTAGTGACATATCCTGACAAGAGCCAAGCTGAAGTTGGGGTCACAGTAAAAGTTCATGCTAAAACAAAGACTAAACAAGTGACACAACAAGTTTTGGCGGTAAAGGATAATGCTAAGCGAGGCCACGGATCTGTGGGTGGAACACATAAGCATTTGGCTAAACAAGCTTTGCCTCAAACAGGTGAAACTAATGCTGGAGCATATGAATTACTTGGAGCATTCATCACGTTATTAGCCGAAATTTTAGGGCTAGGAGCATTTGTTGAGAAACGTTCGCAAAAATAATTACTAAATAAAAATGAGTCTAGAAACTTGGAATCGGCCAAGTTCCTAGGCTCACTTTTTATCCGGTGATACCTTCACGTAAAGTTACGGGAAGGACATATTCTAGCGAGGTCTCTTCATTATTCATGCGTTGTTTCAAGACTTCAACTGCTGTTTTAGCAATGTCTTCGATCGGTTGTACGATAGTCGTTAAGCCCGGTAAAATGTTGCGGATCACCTGTGTACCATCGTAACCTACGAGTAGAAGGTCTTCTGGGATGCGTTTGCCTTGTTCTAAGGCTAGTTGCATGATCAAAGCAGCATCGATATCATTAGAGGCAAATACAGCATCTAAGTCGGGATGATCGTGGAACATTTGGGTAAAGATCTGCTTTTTTTCACTATAAGGGATATTAAAATCGACCATGATCGTGAGTGGGGTCAGACCGTACTTTTTCATCGTATCTTCATAAGCCAGACGCCGGCGTTTAGTTGGTGTTTCGAGCTCGATCGGTCCATTAGTGTGGATGATCTTTTTAGCACCGCGCTTGATCAAGCGGGTCGTTGCCAAGACCCCACCGTTATAGTTATCGGATTCGATCACGGGAATATCTTGATTCATATTACGATCGATCGCGACGACAGGTAGATGTTCATAATTGTACTCGGCGATCCCGCGATTGTGTGTCCCGACGATCAGACCATCAACTTGCTTTGTTAACAGCTGATTGAGGTAATGCGCTTCTTTTTTAGGATCGTTCATTGAGTTACCGATCAGAACTTTAAAACCTTCGTTATAGAGCCGTTTTTCAAGTTCCGCACTCAATTCACCGAAAAAAGGATTGGCTATCGTGGGAAAAAGTAGTCCGATGATCCGGGTTTGTTTTTTGTATAACTGACGTGCGACGACATTTGGCTGATAATTGAGTTCTTTCATTGCACTATAGACTCGTTCGATAGTTTCCCGACTCAAATAGCCACGGTTATTCAGGACGCGTGAAACAGTTGTTTTAGATACGTTGGCTAGTTTAGCCACATCTTCTAGTTTAGGTCGCAAAATTCATCACCTCTTCTAATCAATTTTAGCAAAATTTTAGCCGAAGAGTTAAAAAAGAGTGTTCAACAGTACTTGGACTGTTGAACACGTCTCACTAGATAGCTTATTATTCAAATGTGATCGCTTGACCGTCTAAGCGATAAACTTGTGTCAAACATTGAGCTTTTGCAGTGAGCCAAACCTGTGGCGCATTATCAAAGTAGAAACGCTCAGTAAAGACAGCTTCACCGTCATTGATGAAGATCTCAAGTGAACTAGTATCGATGAAGATCTGTAGTTTGAGCTCAGAATTAGGCTTGATCGAAGCATAGCGGGCATCACCATTTAGGAGTGTAAAAGTATGTGTCGCTTGATCAAAAGTGAGCTTGACTTGTTTATCTTGATCAGTAAAGGCGAGCTCGAATGCTTGATCTGTTGTAAGGATCAGATCGATCTCAGCTTGATGTTCATTTTCGCAGAGCAAAGTTTTTTCAGTTACCTGTTTGTTCCAAACAGAAATTTCAGCAGTCCGTAATTGAACTGCTTCTTTAACAGGACGCATATAGAGCTGGTCATCTTTTAGCTCTAATTCACGTGGTAAGGTCAAAGCACCCGCCCAACCATCAGCTTTTTCCGGAAATTCACTTTCCCACATATCCATCCAACCAAAAACTAGCCGTCGACCATCGGGAGCCAGTGTTGTTTGGGTCGCATAAAAATCATGACCGTGATCTAACTCAGTGAAACCGCCGTGTTCAAAGGTATTAGTGGAGTAGTCGAAATTCCCGACAAAATAACCTGTTTGGAATAAGTTGAGATATTTTTGGCCTTGTGCTTCGATCCCTTGGGGTGAAAGTAAGAGGATATCTTTACCAGCCAATTCAAAGAAATCAGGGCATTCCCACATAAAGCCTTCTGTGGTCAAACCGTTAGCTTTTGCGATCACACCTAAATATTGCCAATCTTTGAGATCATCAGAACGATAGGTGATCGCCCGTCCAACACCATCTTTTCCTTGGCTACCTAAGATCATGTAGTATTTGCCATCTTTTTCCCAAACTTTAGGATCACGGAAATGGTGGGTGTTATCCTCGGGAGCGCTTGCAATGATCGGATTATTTTCATATTTGGTAAAATTGATCCCATCTGTGCTGTAAGCTAGATTTTGATTTTGCCAGAAATGATCTGGATCACCATCATCATAATAATGATGACCAGTATAGATCAGATACAAGACGTCATCTTTGACGATCGCACTGCCAGAAAAGCAGCCATCTTCATCGGCTTTGGTGTCAGGGGCAAGCGCGATCGGAAGACTTTCCCAGTGCACGAGGTCTTTACTGCGGGCATGTCCCCAATGCATTGGACCCCAGTCAGCGGAGTAGGGATGGTATTGGTAAAAAATGTGATAATAGCCTTTGTAATAACAAAAACCATTTGGGTCATTGATCCAACCAGCTAGGGCACTGACATGATAACCTAAGCGATAGCGGTCGTTGTTTAATTTGATCATTTGTTTCATAAAAATTCTCCTTTAGTTATTTTTCTAGTGGCTGTCCGTTAACAAATTCGTTGTCTTTTTTGATGATAAAGAAACCGTAGATACCAGTGATCAAGACGATGAGGGCGATGATCTTAAATGTCATGCTGTAGCCCATCGAATCACGCAAGATCCCTAGTGGTGTTGATAAGATAATTTGCCCAACTTGAGCTGCGATCTGAAATCCGATCATATATAAAGTTGCCGATAATTTAGTATCAAAATGCAAGGTAAAGTAACGAAAGATCGAAAGAACAAAGAGTGGAACTTCGAGTGAGTGGAGCATTTTGACACCAGAGATCGCGATCGGATCAGTGATAAAACCGCAAAGACCGATACGCAAACACATGATGGCCGTTCCTAAAAGTAAAGTTTTTCGGACACCGATCTTTTTCATAAGGATCGGCACTAGACCAAGCATCAATGCTTCAATGAAAACTTGGATACTATTCAAAGTTCCGTATGTCTGTTGGCCTACTTCGGCAGAAGAAAAGAGGCTGGTGTAAAATTCAGGGAACATTTGCTGATCGAAAACGTTATAGAAAGTCCAAGAAAACATTACAAAAAAGATGATCTGCCAAAGGACAGGCAACTTGAGCAACCCAAACATATCCTTTAATTTAGGGGTAGAGTTATCTGATTTTAGCTCATCGATTGCTTTTAAAGCATCGCGTTCTTCTTTAGGTTTCCAAAACAGCAGGTCTAAAAGCAAGAAAAGCCCGATCAAGGAACCGCCGATGAAGTTGAGGTTTGGATCTTTGACAAAGATAAACCCGGCAATCAGCGCGGAAACAGCGTAACCAAATGAGCCCCATGCCCGTGATTGGCCATAAGCAAAACCAAAGACGCGCGAAAAACGTTCAGTAGTCGCTTCTAAGACCCCGACAGCTGAGAGGTAAGCTGCCGACAAGAAGAGTGCTCCGAGCCATGCACCTAGCATAAAGTGACTTTGAAGCAAGGGAGCATAAACAAAGATGAAAAATGGAGCGATCAAAGTTGCCAGAATAGCATTAAAGATCAATAAGTGCCGTTTGATGAATAATTTATCCTGGATCGTGCCATAGATGAACATTAGAACCAAGCTGGCGACTGAGTTGATCGAAAAGATAGTCCCAACTTCGCTACCTGAGAGGCCTAAACCATTTGACTTAGAAGTTAACCAAAGTTGGAAAAAGCTCCACCAGATGCCCCATGAAGCAAAGAATAAAAACATGGTGCTCGAACTTTGGAGATACGATGGATTTTTTAAATTACCGAGTTTATGTTGCCAATTCATTAAATTTCACCTTCCCAAATTAGAATCAAAAAAATGTCAACCGGTTGACATTTTTTGTGTTAGCGCTTTCTTTCTATAATTTAGTTATATCATTTATTTCCTCTTTGTGTCAACCGGTTAACATAAATTTAAAAAATAAATAGCCTGACCCTGAAGAAATAGCAAAGTCAGGCGTAATTTTAATGGGGAGTGGACGCCGTATATTCAGCCTGAGTGATCATCCAAAGGTTGGTATCGAGCATCCCAGCGGCTGAAGGTAAATAGTTTGGTAAAGTCCCGATACATTTCAGCCCGATCTTTTCAAGGACACGGGCACTTTGCGGATTAGATGTGAGCTGGTAAGCTTGGATGTATTTTAGGTCTAAGTGTTGAAAGGCTAGCTCTAGCAGTGCTTGGGCAGCTTCGGGAGCTAGGCCTTGGCCCCAAAATTTACGATTGAGAACATAGCCGATCTCAGCACCATGTGGGGTCAGATCCATTAAGCTGATCGTCCCAATAAATTTATTTGTTTGCCGATGAATGATCCCAAATCGACCTAAAGGAGCCACCATGAAGTGATCAGCGATAGCTTTTTGAGTGTCAGCTAAAGTTTGGTGTTGCTCAAAACTAACATATTCGATCACTTTAGGATCGCTCGCATATTCAAACATATCAGCGGCATCACTTAACTGAATTGGCCGAAGCGTCAGCCGACTGGTTTCAAGCGTTGCATATTTTGCTAAAGGTAGATTCAAAGATGTCATGTTAACTCCTCCCATCTTATTTGGCGGTCTTTAAAGTAATATTTACGGTCATGTTCATTTAGCGGACGCAATATCTTACAAGGATCGCCGACTGCAACTACATTGGCGGGGAGATCTTTAGTGACGACACTCCCAGCGCCGACTACCGTGTTATCACCGATCGTAATGCCGGGTAAAACGACGACTCCAGCTCCTAACCAGCAATTTTTTCCGATATGGATCGCTTGATTATGTTGGTAGCCTGCTTGTCTGAGTTCGGGTAAGATCGGGTGCCCGGCTGTTGCTAAAGTCACGTTGGGGCCAAACATTGTATGATCTCCAACATGGATATAAGTATCATCGACCACAGTTAAATTAAAATTAGCGTAGATATGATCACCAAAGTAACAATGTTTACCTCCAAAATTAGCATGAAAAGGTGGTTCGATATAGCAATTTGGTCCGATCTTGCCAAACATTTTTTGTAATAGTTCACGGCGCTTTTTTTGTTCACGGGGGCGCGTCTGATTGAAATCGTAGAGCAATTCTAGGCAGGCGGTTTGTTCGGCTACAATCGTCTCATCGGTAGGTAGATATAGTTCGCCGGTATGCAATTTTTCACGCATACCATCACTTCCTTTCAAAATAATTTTTATAAAGTATACGCTATCAAAAAGCGGAAAACAAGCATCTTAACTGTTATTTCTAAAATTTTAATTAATATTCTTGTTGTTTTTTAATTTATTGTGTGATAAACTTTGGCTTATCAAATTTAAGTGAGGCGAAAAAAGATGAGAACAATGGCTAAACGATCTCAAGCCAACAACAGCATTATTATTATTCGGATCATTTCTTAGGTGGTGCGGATAGTTTAGCTCGTCTGCATCACAGCTGGTGCAGACAGGAAGTCTCGATCTTTTAGGCGCGACAACTGTTTGACGAAAATGGTTGGCGCGCCTTTTTTGTAGCTTAAATTTCAAAGGAGGGTCGAAAATATCGAGTAGTTATGGTGCAGTAGATACATAAGTAAAGGGGACGATAGAAATGGAAACAAAATTACAGGAAACAGCAGTTGTTAGAAGTTCAGTCAAGACGGTGATCTTAGCTTCGATGATCGGGACAGCGGTCGAATTTTTTGATTTTTATGCTTACGGGACAGCTGCAGCTGCGTACTTTCCCAAGGTCTTTTTCCCACAGATGACACCACTATTGGCAACGGTCTTGAGTTTATTGACTTTTGGTGTCCCGCCCAGTCGGCTCATTTTTATTCGGGCATTTTGGCGATAGCTTGGGTCGCAAGAAGACCTTAGTATTATCGATGCTAGTCATGGGAGGTGCAACGATCGCGATCGGCTTTTTACCGGGTTATCACAGTGTTGGAGTTTGGGGTGCGTTACTCTTATGCGCTTGTCGTTTTGTCCAAGGGATCGGGCTTGGCGGTGAGTGGTCAGGGGCAGTTTTAGTAGCAACAGAAAACGCACCAGCTGATAAACGCGCTTTATACGGAGCATTCCCAGAAGTTGGTGCTCCACTGGGATTTTTCTTGTGTAATGGTTTATTTTTTGTACTTGAAAAATTATTGACGCCACAGCAGATGTTAGCTTTTGGCTGGCGCGTACCATTTTTAGTTTCTGCGGTATTGGTAGTGATCGGTTTATATGTACGTCATCATTTGCAAGAGACACCGTTATTCCAAATGGCACAAGAAAATGACACCACGACTAAGACGCCACTTAAGGAACTCTTTTCCTGCTATTGGAAAGATATCGTTAAAGGAACATTTATCATGGGTGGGACTTATGCGATGTTTTACACTTTGACGACTTGGTCTTTAGCATATGCGACGACAGCGTTGGGCTTTAGCCATTCGGAAATGTTGTTGTTTTTGATGGGAGCGATCGTTGAATTTGCAGTCTTGATCATGACGACTTCGATGTTAGCGGATAAAGTTGGACGTAAAAAGGTATTATTGACAGCTACAGTTGGCTTAGTTGGTTTTTCGTTAGTCTTCCCGTATTTTTTAAGTGGTCAACACAATGTTTTAGGGATGTTTCTCTTCTTAAATGTTGGCTTTGTCATCATGGGAACACTGTATGGCCCAGTTGGTGCGGTCTTACCAGAGCTTTTCCCGACCAAAGTTCGTTACTCAGGTGCGGGAATCACGTATAATTTAGCAGCGGTAGTAGGTGCTGCCGTAGCTCCATCAGTAACGACTTGGCTGATCGCACGTTTTGGTCTCCACGCAGCGGGATTATATATGTTCGTCCTAGCAGTAGCTTCAGTTATCGCTTGGTTGACAACTAAGGAAACTAAGGATGTGGATTATACTAAATAGAGTGTTTGCCTGCACGGGTAGCTCCGTATAAATAATGGTGTCCTACTTATGATGCGTATTTTGCGTCATAAGTAGGACACTGTTATTTTCTAGGAGTTGCTTTTTCTCACACGTTTTTGCAAAATAAGTCATTTGCGTGAAAAGAAAGTTATTTTCATGGTATTGTTACTTAAAAAGCGAAAGGAATACGATGGAGATGATGAACTTAGAGCAGCAATTGTCAAATTTAGCCAAAGAAGGTTGGGATAAGCGCAGTTTACGCTATTACCGGCGAAACTATTTCAAACAAGCTGCTAGCGCACCGATAGATTGTTGGCAAGAGATCCATGAAGTTGGGACCCCACTATATACTAAAATGTTGCAGCGCTCTTGGTTGCCAGCACGCTTGAAAATTCAGTTAGTGTTGAATCATTTGGGAACATATGTAGATGAACATAACTTTTTACAGCTTGCTCCAACAGCTAAATATCATATTTGGGCTGACCTCGCACCGTTAGCTGAATTTAATGTGCTTTTTAGAACTTTAGTCTTGCAATTATATGGAAAAGCACCTAAGAATAGCCGACCGTTAGTACAAGAAAATTCTGATTTTACTCGATGCTTAAATCTTTTCCGGGGTTATATCGATCGGCAAGCCATCAGTTATTTACGTCAAACATATCCGGTTTTGCCCAATGATTTTTGGCGTTTAGCCGTTTATGCCAAGCAATGTGGCGTGGAGCTGGATTTTGAAACGGGGGCAAATTATCACAATCGCCACTTAGCTGAACAAAGTGATTTTGTACCAGAAAATATGAAGGTACAACTAGCTAAAAACTCGAGCTATGGGTATTTTTCGCGTTTCAACGATGCACGAATGGTAGAATTTATCATCAATGTCGATACGTTGGAGTTTGTCAGTCAGTGGAATGTGATCAAGCAGGAAAAAACAGGAAAATTTTGTTCAGATCCTGAAAAATACACCGTTTCAGAATTGCGAGCATTGGCAGATACTGAATCTTTTAATTATGGGATCCCACATGGAAAAGGGCGTGTGCCGTGGCGCTATCGCTATTCACATGGCAATCTTGATGGTGTTAATCCGCTTGAATCTGATCTGCGGAAACGGGCGAAAAAGTTCTGGCATGCAGATGGTGATGCTAAAAAAGAGGCAAACGGTTACGGAGATCTAGTAAATAGTAATGGTATCGCTGACATTTTATGCTGGCAAAATGTTTCACGTGAAAACCGCTTAGCACTATATCGGAACTACACCAGTTGGTTATATCAGACAAAGCGCACATCTACAGGGATATTTCGCTATTATGCTTTACATAGTAGTGGAGAAAATATATAATTGGGGCGTAGGAGGGTGAAGCTGATGAATAATTCACAACTGTTGAAAGGAACGTTGGAAGGCTGTGTCTTATTAGTGATCAGCCAACAAGAAGTTTATGGCTATGAATTAGTTACCAAGCTACAGAATTTAGGCTTTTTTGATCTCAGTGCAGGGACGGTCTATCCTCTTTTACAAAAACTAGAAAGGCAAGGCTATTTAGAAAGTCAGTTACGTGCGTCAAATGAGGGACCAAAGCGAAAGTATTATCACTTAACTACTAGTGGCCAAATGCAGACCCAAAATTTTATTACTGATTGGCAACAACTTATAGCGACAGTGACAGCGGTCATCGAACAGACAGGGGAAAATATGGATGGAGCTATTGAGCGAACAAAATAACCATTTACGTGAAAAGTTAACGCCTGAGAATCGAAAATATTACGAAAAGCTTTTGTTATATTTACGGGCAAAAGGTAAAGACGAGGTAGTAACAGAAGAAATATTGTTAGAGATCTTGCAGGATATGCTCGAAGCGCAGGCGGAAGGGCAAACAGCACAACAATATTTTGGCACTGATCCTAAGATGGCAGCCGATGAACTACTAACTGAGATAAATGCTGATAAGCAAACGAACTTAAAAGAAAAGTTGAGTCTGAGTGTATTCATCTTTTGTTTGCTAACATTATTAGCATTTATGCATACCGAGATCGATCTTGTCGAATATGTTATTGAGATAGTCGGGATGGTCATTTTACTCAACATCATGCTTACTTTGCTGGGCAATGATGCTTTCAACCGTGTCCCGTGGCGTAGCTATTTGGGCACGGGTGTAGCATTCATGATCTATTTAGGGGTATTGCTATTGAGTGATCATTTTACGCCAAAAACTTTGATCTATCCCCTTGGCCCTACGATACTGTGGGGGATCGGGCTGTTATTTGTGATTTATCTAGGACTATATTTTAAGTGGCCTGATTACTTTCGTAGTGGGCTTTTCTATATTGTAGCTTTAGCTTTTGTGGCTACGTTGGTGCATTTACCGCTCACAAGTAACATTTTTCAAACACTTTGGGGCCAAGTGAGTTTAATGGTGGTGTTTGCACTGATCTTAACATTTAAAGCATTCAAATTTAAGAAATAAATTTTATCTAGGTGAAGTAGGCAAAGTCATAGAAAATACGTTGACTATTAGCTATATTTACAAAGAATTAGGTAAATAGATTGGCTAGCTTAGGTATCTTGATCGGCTGGCGAAGACACAAGAGATCTGATAAGTAGTCACTGAGTGTTGATACAACAAAAGAGGAGCTGAGACTCATAGAGTTTCAGCTCCTTTTTTGGCTAGTTATTTAATAAATAGTGGTAAAGATTACGATCGATGTCTTTATAAGGGCAAAAAATGATTTTTACTTCAGGATGTTTAGCATGAAAGCTTTCAGTGACATCGAGTGCGATCTGAGCAGCTAATGGGCTGGGGAAATTTTTATGTCCAGTCCCTAGACTGCAAAAAGCTATCGAGCGGAGGTTATTTTCTAGCGCTAATGTCAAAGTAGCCTCATAGCAAGCAGCTAGCTGTTGTTGGAGTTGTAAGGTCAGTTCGCCCGTAACTTTAGGTGCTAAGGCATGAATGATGTGTTGGGCTGGTAGATGGTGCCCAGCAGTGATCCGAGCTTGGCCAGGTTTTAGGTGCGTGTGTTGCATCACCAAAGCACATTCTTCGCGCAACCGACTCCCGGCTAGAACGTGGATCTCATTGTCCAAACAGATATGTTCTGGTTCAAAGCAGCCAAGCATTTGGTCTGAAGCAGAATTGACGATCGCATCGACTTTCAATCGTGTTAGATCACCTTTGGCCAAATATATTCCCGGTCTATATTCGGTTAGATCGCTGAGTTCAACGTAGCCGCGCTTTTGCCAGATGAGATCTAATAGTTGATCTTCTTGTTGTAAGTAATGTTTGGGTAAGTCTCCTGGCTGGCGTCTAGTCACAAGTTGACGCCAGTAGGCAAATTGGGCTGAGACATCAGTTGGAAAAGGCCCGGTTGGTGCAAGTTTAGTGATCAATTCGGGTAAGAGTTCGGTAATTTGCATAAAATATATTCGCTTCCGTTACAGATTGGCGGTCCTTTGTTGTTTCAAGCCGTCACTTCATTATAGAAAAATTTTTAAGAATTTTACAGTGGATAGGTCTGAGCTTTTTGAGAATAGATTTCTTGTATTAAGGTAAGAAAGTGATTCAAAGTGAGTTGACCTTGCATAAATAATGATCCCCTATGATGCAAAATGCAACACGCATCATAGGGGGATCATTATTTAATGGGAGTTGTGTTACCGTTGATGGACGGTTTTACCCTGATCGAAAAGTTACGCCAAAAAGGAAATATCGTTCCCGTCTTGATCTTGACGGCTAAAGACTCCCTAGCCAATCGGGTCAAGGGCTTAGATATCGGGGCGGACAATTATTTGGTGCGACCCTTTGAATTTGAAGAATTACTAGCGCGGATCCGGGCCTTGCTTCGGCGAAAAAAGCGGGAAGTTTTAAGTGATACGGTCCAGCTTAAGGATGTGACCATCAATATTGCTAAAAAACAGGTCAAAAGAGCTGAGAAAATTATCAAGCTGACCGCTTAAGCGGGGATCAGGCTACGTTATCGAAGAAGCGTGACTTTGGTTTTGCGCTAGCTACCTAAGACGGTTATACTAAGTTTTGGGGGGTGAAGTGATGATATTTGTAACTTCAGATACGCATTTTTTTGATGAACATTTGTTAGGGATCACGGATTTTGCGGTCCGTCCTTTTTTGTTAGCCTCAATGATGAATGAAGCGATCATTGAAAATTGGAATAAAGTGGTCGATCCAAGCGATACGGTCTATCATTTAGGTGATATCGCCGTGCATTTTATCCGGCCGGAAAGAAAGGCCCAGCAAGACGTTTATGATGTTTTAAAACGTTTGAATGGCAATTTAGTGTTGATCAAGGGAAATCACGATAATCGAGATTTATTTAAATATTTAGCCAAACACAATTATGAGGTCAACGGCAAGCCTAAGTTTACTTTCCATGACGTAGGTGCCTTGATCAAATACGATCACCGCCAATACTACCTGACACACTATCCACTGATGCTTGGTATCGCACCAAAGATCATCAACTTACACGGCCATATCCATCACTATGCCGTCAATGCTAAGGAAAATATCAATGTTGGAGTGGATTCACCAGAATTTGATTATCTAACAACTAAACCAGAATTTGGCCAGCCACTTTCAATGGCACAAGTTGAAGCGATCGTTGAAGCTAAAAAGGATGATTATTTAAAGAGACGATGAAAAAGATACTAAAAATATTATTAGGCCTCGTAGCGTGCTTGCTATTTAGCATGCAGACCGCCCAAGCTAAAGAAAATATCCCGACGCTTTTTGTTCACGGTTGGGGCAGTAGTTACCGCGCTGAGGAGCACATGGTCAAGGCAGCTGTCAAAGCTAAAGTGACTAATACCATTGTGCACATTGATGTCGATATTTACGGGCAGGCCCACTTAGTTGGGAATTTACCTAAAAATGCCAAGGATCCATTGGTCGAGATCAATTTTGAAAATAACAAGAATGTCAATGCGATGATGGAAGCGCAATATTTAAAAGCAGCCGTTGAGCTTTTACAGACTAAGTATAAATTTAAAAAGCTAAACTTTGTCGGACATTCGATGGGTAATTCGGCGATCTTATTTTATTTGCGCGATAACGCTGGTGATCCTAATTTACCCAAATTAAATAAGCAAGTAGCCTTAGCCGCTTTTCCTAACGGGTTAGTCGACCAAATGCCTGCTGATGTGACGCTTGATCAAGCGGGCAGACCCAATGTCACAGCGGGGGATTTTGAGAATTTTTTAGTTTTACGTGAGACCTATCCAGCAGGGGCAAAGGTGTTGAATATTTATGGTGATGTCTTGGATGGAAGTGAGTCTGATGGACCAGTACCAGTCAAGTCGGCACAAACCTTGCGCTATTTAGTCAGTCCACGCGCTAAAAGTTATCAAGAAAAAGAGATCCGTGGTAAAATGGGGCAACACAGTAAGTTGCACAATAATTCACAAGTTGATCGCGCTTTGATCAAGTTTCTATGGGGGAAATAATAAATGGAAAATTATATGTTTGATTTTGATGGAACTTTGGCTGATTCGGGGGAGACTGCGGTTTTAGCGACTCAAGCGACATTTAAAGATTTTGGGCTCCCTTTGCCAAGTAGTGACCAGATCCGAGGCTACATGGGGATCCCGATCGAAAAGTCATTTCCACTGATGGGAGCTAAGACTGATCTACCAGCGATGTTTACCGGCTTTCGGGAGCATTATCAGGCACTGGAAGCTAGTCAGGTCAAGTTATATCCGGGGATCAAAGAAGTGTTAGCTAAGTTGAAAGAGAATGGTAAAAAGATCTATGCGGTCTCTAGTAAGCACAGTGAAGCACTACGCCGCAATTTAGAGCTTTTGCAGATCGCTACCTACTTCGATGATCTAGTCGGATCAGACCAAGTAGAAAATTATAAACCCGCTCCAGATGGGATCGATGTCTTGTTGGAGCGCTATGGACTTGATCCAGAGCAATCAGTCATGATCGGGGATGCGATCTATGACATCCAAATGGGACATGCAGCAGGAGTCAAAACGGCGGGCGTTCACTGGGGAGCCTTTGATTGGGAGGCTGTCTTGGAACAAAAGCCAACTTTTGCGCTCACAGAAGTCCAACAACTGGGTGAGATCTAAAAATATTAAAAAGCCTTCCGCTTCATTTAGAGAAGTTGGAAGGCTTTTTAAGTGATCATTTAATAATACGATCGTTTCAGCCTATTTGGTCTCATTTGCTAACTTTGGCACGGTCGGGATCATCACTGGTTCATTAAAAGCGATCAGTGAAAAGCAAGGTGCTTAGGTAGCCAAGTTCTCAATGAAACTTTTACTTGGGGCGACCTTAGCATCTGTCTTGACGGGAACGATCGTCGGGCTGTATTTTTAAAGTATGAAAGGACGTGGTGATTTTGACGAAAAAAATTATCTTGGATTGTGATCCAGGACATGATGATGCTTTAGCATTATTGTTAGCAGTAGCTTCTCCAGAAATTGAATTGAAAGCGGTGACAACATCGGCTGAGAATCAGACACCCGAAAAGACTTTGAATAATGCAATGCGGACTTTACAATTATTAGGGCAAACCCAGATCCCCGTGGCTGGTGGCAACCAGACGCCACTAGTCAAAGAATTGGAAACAGCAGGCAATGTTCATGGTGAATCCGGTCTGGATGGGGCTGAGCTACCGACACCGACATTTGAAGTTCAGCCAATGACCGCGATCGAATTGATGGCGAAAGTTTTACGGGAAAGTGATGAAAAGGTGACTTTAGTGGTAACGGGTCCGATGATCAATGCTGCCTTATTCTTGCGCGTCTATCCTGATCTGGCTAAGGAAAAATTAGCGCAGATCGTCTTTATGGGTGGCGCCATGGGACTTGGTAATTGGACACCATCAGTCGAGTTTAATATTTTTGTTGATCCTGAAGCCGCCAAGATCGTATTAAATGCGGGGATCCCATTGGTGATGGCACCGTTAAATGTGACTCATCAAGCACAGATCTTAGAAGATGAGATCAAACAAGTAGGACAGATCGATAATGAAGTAGCCAAAGCCTTTCATGGTTTATTGGAGTTCTTTGGAATTTACCATAAAGATCCTAAATGGGGCTTTGATGGCGCTCCTTTACATGATCCATGTACGATCGCTTGGTTGATCGATGAGACGTTGTTTGAAACTAAGAAAATGAACGTGGATGTTGAAACAACGGGTGAATTGACTCGCGGTGAGACGGTTTGTGATTACTATGAGTTGACGGGTAAAGAAAAGAATACGGAAGTCATGTTAGGGATCGATCGGCCAAGATTTATCCAACTTATCATGGATTCATTGCGCTCATTTGGGTGAGTAAATCAGGTGGTGAAGTTAAAGACACCACCTTTTTTGCGCACTGTAATGAAGTCGTGCTCCGAATTGCAACTCCTAGGAAATAACAATATCTCATCCACGAGGCAAAAAGCGCCTCCTGACTGAGATACCGTTATTTCTACGGAGTTTACCGCAATTCTTTACACTGTAATGGTATAATTGAGCTAATGACATTAACGGAGGAGATTTATTTTGGCAACTAAGCGGGAACAAGAAATTTTAGCACTGATCAAGCAAGATTCCTTGATCACGCAGGCACAATTGGCTGAAAAAACCGGAACGACGCGCTCAAATATCGGATCGCATATCTCTAACTTGATCAAAGAAGGCTTGATCGTTGGTCGGGGTTATGTCTTTCCAGCGGAAAATGAAGTAACTGTGATCGGAGCTGTCAATTTAGACGTATTGGGGGCTGCCAAAGCCCAAGTAAGTACTACAGGATCGACTCCGGGCCGAGTATATTCATTTATCGGAGGGATGGGCTGTAATATTGCTACGAACTTGGATAATCTAGGGCTCAAGACAAAGTTGATCACGGTGTATGGAAATGATACTAACGGTGATCTGTTCCAAGCTGAAGCCCAAAATAATGAGTTAGACCTAAGTGATGCTTTGCGGGTCGAACGTCCGACGGCTACGTATGTGTATTTAAATGATGTCGATGGTCGCCGGATAAATTGCAGTCATGGGGCTGTGAACGTGTCTGTGTCTATGTCGATGGTCTAGGGATCTATTATCAAATACCGACGGCAGCTAAATTTGTCGCCTACCATAAGGCAAAATTAGTCAACACAAACGGTGCTGGCGCAGCGATCATGGCGACTAGTGTCTACGCTAAATTGCAGGCCAAAGATCTTGACCAAACACTAGCTTTGATGCAAAGCGCCGATGCACTTACAGCTCAAGTCATTGAGGCTGTGACACCTAAATTAAGTGAGATCATTGCAGAGTAGAAGATATATGGGAGAGTTGGATCAAGGCTACTAGTGAAGGGCTTGGGTCCGCTGAAGCTTACACATTGGATCTGGTTGAAGGATATATGGAAATAATTGAGGGCGAGAGTTTAGTTGATGATAAACCAACTATCACTAAAGTTACTATTTCAAATGGTCAATTTGAACAAATCAATACTGTTTTAGATAGGTTAGAGATAGATAAATTTCAAGAATACTATATCTTTCCTGGGGTATGTGATGGTACACAATGGTCATTTACTGCTTATTTAGCTAGTGGCAAAATCCTAAAGACAAGTGGGAGTAACGCTTGGCCAGAAGGTTTTGAAGAATTTATTCGTTTATTTGAAACCGTCAGGGGAGATAAAGAACTTTGTGAAGAAGATGATTGAAATATATTTTATGTTGCTTCATAAGGTAGTGGCATATTGATGAGAACACAAAATAATATATGGGGGAATATTTATGGATGGATCGATCGAAAAAAGCTCAATTACAAAATCGAAAAAAACTGCAAAAAGTGTCCTTTCAGATGCAGGGTCATCACCAGATAATATGGAATTTGTGGATAAAAAGTGGGTATGACAGATCTAGTTTCATTGAGCAAAAGTATTCCAACCGTTACGGTAGATAATGAAAAAACACTGACAGATTTTCTATACGATGATGGGGGATATTAAATGGAGCCGTGCTCTGTGTTAGCATACAGCGGTAATAATAGTGGGGAGAACGTTCTGCAAAAATGAGGATCCAACTGCTAAGATATGCCTAAAACTAATTGAGATCAAAGAATTAGTCCAAAAGTATCATTATGTGTTAGTTGATAGCGCTTTAGTGTAGAATATAGATAGATGTAATAGAAGGTAGGAATTTTGTTATGGATATTAAACTGATCGCGATCGATATTGATGGGACTTTGGTCAATTCTAAAGGGAAGCTAACGCCCAAAGTCAAAGAAACCATCAAGCAAGCTACTGCTCAAGGGATCAAAGTCGTTATTTGCACAGGACGTCCGTTAGCAGGAGTGACTGATTTCTTGGCCCAGCTAGATCTAGCGGACCAAGATGACCAATATGTAGTTTGTTTTGGTGGGGCAGTCGTTGAGACCACGAGTGGTAAGCTGATCTTCCAAAAAGGGATCAGCTACGACGATTTTGTCGATTTAGAAGCGATCGCTCGCAAATTAAATTTGCATTTCCAGGCGATCAACACCGATCGGATCTATACGTGTAATAAGGATATTGGCTATTACACACTCTACGAAGCAAACTTGGTGTCGATGCCGGTCTCATATCGGACGCCCGAAGAAATGCGCGAGATCCCGCTTGTTAAAGCTATGTATATCGAAGATGCTGAAATTCTTGACCCTGCGATCGCCAAGCAGGAATATTTTGAACCTGTCAAAGATCGCTTAGACTTGATGAAGACAGCACAATTTTATTACGAAGCCTATGCAAAAGGCGTCAATAAGGGTAATGCACTTGTTAAATTGTGTGAGATCCTTGATTTGACGGCGGATAATGTGATGGCGATCGGGGATGAGGAAAATGATATCTCAATGCTCAAATTTGCAGGTACAGGTGTTGCAATGGGGAATGCGATCCCAGCGGTCAAAGAAGTTGCCACACACCATACCGTGGATAACGACCATGATGGAGTAGCCCAAGCGATCATGGAATTAGCACTGAAAAAATAACGATAAATAGAGGACTTAGACCTATGCTGAACGGTGTAGGTCTATTTTTGTTGTGCAAATTATAAAAAACATCGGATATTAGTGAGTCTTAGTGTTGAAATTCTATTTGAAAATGATGCGTTTTAAGTAAGAAAGAAATAAATTGTTGAGCAATTGGAGGACACCATGCAAAGAAAATACAAGTTAGTTGTTATCGTGATCCTTAGTTTATTTTTGATAGGAGGAGCTAGTATGGCAATCATCAAGTGAGTAGAACATTTGCGGATCGAAAAGCAAAAGCGTCAAAAAGCCGAGTCGATCAAGGAAAGTAAAAAAGAAGTCAAAGACCAAGCCGAAGCCAGACAGAAGATAGCATTGTGGGTCGTACAGCATTATGAAGGAGCGGAACCTATCAAAACAATTGAGGTGGGAAAGATAAAGACACATGGAATATTGGGGGCCGGCGGAAGTAGTGTATCTATTGTTATAAATTCAAAGAAGAAAAATATGATTGAGGGTATAGGAGTTAATGAGCAAGGGAATCCAACAAGTGCAGGATTCTCTTTTTTTAAAGGCTTAGCAAGTGTGTTACCAAAATATGATATTTACGTTTGGATCGCCAAACCAACGCAAGAGATCCAAGATATTTGTGATAACCACGGGATCGCTGATGTCAATGGGGGCAATATTTTGACAGGGAATAATGCTGAAGATTCATTTAGAAAGATCATTTGGGCATTGCAACAAATGGCAAGTTGAAAGAGGTGAGCTAAATGGAAGTCTTAAAAGAGATCGTCAATTTTGTCTTGAATTTAGGTGGTCCTGTGTTTGTGCCACTTATCATGTTGATCATTGCGCTAGTCGCAGGTCTGTCGTTTAAGAAATCATTTATTGCAGCGATCACCTTGGGCGTGGACTTTTCGGGGATGAATCTAGTTGTTAACTATATGCAAGAGATCATTGCACCAGCTGGAAAGGCGATGTCTAAAGCGCTAGGAGTGACTCTAAATGCAGTTGATGCCGGGTGGACCGGTGTGGCAGCGATCACGTGGTCATATAAAGTAGCTTTTCTCTTTTTCCCGTTGTTATTAGCGATCAATTTTGTGATGTTGACCTTCAACTGGACTAAAACGCTCAATGTTAATATGTGGAATGTTTAGAACAAGATTTTTACCTATGTTATCGTGTATTACTTTACCAATAATATGTTTTTAGGCTTTATTGTCGCTTCGATCCAGATCATCTTTGAACTCAAAATCGGTGATGCTTGGCAACGCCACATTGAAGATATGACAGGGATGGAAGGAGTAACGGTCCCGCATTTCATTACGTTATTTGCCGTTATCCTTAATCCGATAAATAAATTATTAGATTACATTCTGATCTTCAACAAGCCATTTGACTCAGAAGCGATCCAAAAAAGATCAGGATCTTCGGGGAAAATAAAGTTATGGGCTTTATCATCGGGATCTTGTTAGGTTTTGGTGCTGGGTATGGATTATCAAAATCATTGATGCTAGCGATCCAAGCTGCAACTGCGATGACACTATTCCCAGTGATCTCTAAATTATTCATGGAGGCTTTGAACCCGATCGCAGATGCTATGAGTAATTTTATTAAAAAACATTTCAAAGATCGCCAAGTTTACATTGGTTTAGATTGGCCAATCTTAGCCGGACGCAGTGAATTTTGGGTGACTGTTATCGTTTTAGTGCCAGTTGAACTACTCTTTGCGATCATCTTGCCAAATAATAATATCCTATCTTAATATGGTTATTTTAGGGACTCTTACTTACTATATTAACTTGATATATATTCAAAGTATATCTAGTATTACGTTATATTTTCCAACTTAATTTAAAGATTTATATATGTTATAATAAAAAAAGTTCTGTTTTTACGGAATTTTTTTAGGAGGATTACTGTGTCATTTGATTATTCTAAATTATGGTCTTTAGTGAGAAAAGAAGGCATAAATAAAACGCAATTGAGAGATAGTATAGGAATAAGTAATGATTGTTTATCAAAACTAAGTAAGAATGAAAGGGTTAGCATGAATACGTTAGCAAAGTTATGTAAGAAATTTAATTGTGATATTGGAGATATAGTGGAATATATAAATGAAGAAGATTAGAGGAATTTTTATATGAACAAATTGAGATTAGCCACTGCTTTTAGCGGCATAGGTGCTATTGAACACGCAATCGAACGTTTAAATATCCCTTATGAAATTGTTTTTGCTTCTGATAATGGGGAAATTGAATTAGATATGTCAGAAGAAGAAATTAAAAAAAATATTGTCGGTATGACACAAGTTGAAAAGAAAGAATATATTGATCAGTTATATCTAAATAGTAGGAAGACAAATTATGTAGAGAAATCTTATTTTGCTAATTATGAAATTAGTAAAGATAAATTTTTTCAAGATGTAAGATTTATTGATGGATACGAATTTAGAGGAACTGTAGATCTGTTTGTGGGCGGAAGTCCCTGTCAAAGTTTTTCAATGGTAGGAAAAAGGGGGGGATTTGATGACACTCGAGGAACGTTATTTTATGAGTATGCTCGACTAGTTAAGGAAATACAGCCAAAAGCTTTCATTTATGAAAATGTTAGGGGACTATTGAGCCATGATAATGGGAATACTTGGGAAATAATGAAAAATGTTTTTAGCGATTTAGGATATGATTGGTCCTACAAAGTAATGAATTCTAGGCACTACGGTGTTCCTCAGAATAGGGAAAGAATTTATGTTGTAGGGATAAAAAAAGATATAGCACATAAAAAATTTGAATTTCCTGAGCCTGTAGAATTGAAAAAGACAATGAAAGACTATTTGGAAAGTAATGTAGCAGAAAAGTATTACCTAGGTAAAAAAGGTATAGAGTTTGTAATAAATCATAAAAATCTCATGAAGCGATATACACAAATAAATGGTGATGTAGCGTTATGTGAGACAAAAAATCAACAATTTAATTGGCATGGAGATTTTCGTTTCGAACCTTTTGAGTCTATTGATTCAGAAGATGGAAAAGAAATTGCTGAAAAATATTATTTATCAGATAAGTTAGTTAACTACGTTATGTCTTCTGGAACAAAAGGATTTTATTCTAAACCTGAAATTGATTTAGATGTTGCAAGACCATTGTTATCTACAATGATGAAGATGCACAGGGCAGGAGTAGATAATTATGTAACTACTGCAGGAAGAATTAGGAAGTTGACACCTAGGGAATGTTTAAGATTGATGGGATTTAGTGATACTTTTAAAATTGAAGTATCTGATACACAAATTTATAAGCAAGCAGGAAACTCTATAGTTGTTGATGTCCTTATGCGTATCTTAATAAATTTAATAGATACAAGGGTATGGGATAATTCAACAGAGCAAATTGCATTATTGTAAAATTAGGAGTATGAAAACAGATGGTTGAAATATATAGTAAGCTAATAAATATACCTAGTAGTTTTGTTTTAAAAAATCACAAGTTAAAATCTGATACGGGGTCAGGAGAAGCAAAAATCTATATAGGATCTACTAGTGATGTGGAGTTATATAATTTTTTTGATAATTTCGATGATAGTAATAAATATATTATTGATATTGGAAATTTAAAAAAATATTTTGAAGAGTCACTTGTAGAATATACTACTGAGAAGTATAAGTGTACGGATACGTATAAAAATATCCAAGATAATATACAGTTTATAAAAGATATTCAAAAGAATTATAACTATGTGGCAATAAATTTGAAGAAATATGAGGATAGTACACGGGTATATTTTAAATTTGAGGATAAGAAAATAGGAGATGGATTACGGAATTTATTATTTCCAAGAGTTTCACACATTGAGTTTAGAAAAGATAAAAATCAATTCAAAATGATTTTTAAATATATTAGTGGTGGGACTGAATCGGATGATCAGAGCTATACCGAATATACTAGTAAATTAATAAAGGCAAAAAATATTATTCTCCATGGTGCTCCAGGAACAGGAAAAACATACTTAGCTAATAGAATAGCTATGGAATTAACAGGACTATCAAAAGATAAACTAAGAAATAGCGATCAATATGAATTTGTTCAATTTCATCCTAACTATGATTACACGGATTTTGTTGAAGGATTACGTCCAGTTTTGAATAGTAAAAGTAAAGATGACGATGAGAATAATGATGGCAACGATAAAGGTGAAATATCGTTTGAAAGGGTTGACGGATCGTTTAAGCACTTTTGTAAGGCTGCCATAAAGAATCCATCTAAAAACTATGTATTTGTGATTGATGAAATAAATCGTGGAGAAATCTCTAAGATTTTTGGTGAGTTGTTCATGATTATTGATCCAGGCTACCGTGGTAAGAAAGAATATGCGGTTTCAACTCAGTATTCTAACATCAATGGTAATAAAAAATTCTATATTCCAAATAATGTTTATGTGATCGGAACAATGAATGATATTGATCGCTCAGTTGATAGTTTTGACTTTGCAATGCGACGGCGTTTTCGTTTTATCGAAATTACAGCAGAAGAAGCAATGACAATGTGGAATGGCAACTTAGCTGCTGATGAGATTTCCAAGGCGACTGAACGTTTAAAAGCTCTGAATGAGGAAATATCAAGAATCGATGAATTAAATGAAAACTATCATGTAGGCCCAAGCTATTTCTTGAAATTAAAAGAAATCGATTATGACTATAAAGTTTTATGGACGGACTATCTAAAACCGTTACTAGAGGAATATCTTCGTGGCTCGCTAGATGCAGAAGAATCTTTAAAACGACTTTGGTTCGCATACAATGGTGAAGGTACAGAAGATGAAGATAAGGGATAATACCTATTACCCAAAGCATGAATTTAATAAAAGTTATCCATTACTTTCAGAAAAACTACTTGATCGGACGCTAGCAGATTTAGCTGAAAAAGAGGATATTCTTGTCTTTCCAACTGATTTGTCAAAAATTAAAGATTTAGATGATGATAACAAGATAGTTGAGGGTATAAATGACAGTGTCCACTTTAAAAATATTGTTGGCTTTATTGGACAAGGCTCTGAAAATTTAGTTATTCAGTCACGTTTTTCAGAGCAAAACAGTGATTATTTTTTTAACTATTTGCTTCAAAGGGTTTTGAATATCAATATTGTTGATTTGGAAACAGACATTTCATTTGATCAATACTTTTATCAACTATTGATATATGTATTTCCTAAATATTTAAATTCTGCAATGCGGAAAGGGGTGTATAAAGAGTATCGTAAGTTTGAGTATAATGACAGCAATGTAAGAGGTGTACTAGATATAGCTAGACATGTCCGCGTCAATATCCCTTTTAGAGGAAATATTGCTTATTCCACCCGAGAATTTACTTTTGATAACGACCTTATGGAACTGATTAGGCATACGATTGAATTTATCAAGTTATCCGAAAATAATTCGAAAAATATCTTGCGTAGTTCTAAAATGACCCAAAAGAATGTAGCTGCGGTAATTGAAGCCACACCTAGGTATCAAATCAATAATCGCAGAAAGATCATCAATGCTAATAAAGTAGCTCCTGTACGACATGCTTATTATACTGAGTATCGGATACTGCAGAGAATTTGCTTAATGATCTTGACGGGGCAAAAACATGGTCTTAATAGTAATGGAAATAAGGTAAAGGGAATATTATTTGATGTGTCATGGTTATGGGAAGAGTATGTTAATTTATTGTTGGGTGATGATTTTAAGCATCCACAAAATAAAACAAAAGAAAACGGGATATTTCTATACAGTGAAATGTATAAAAGACATAGAAATCTTCGAGTTTATCCTGATTTTTATAATGCTGCAACCATAATTGATACTAAATATAAGCAACTTGATAGTAGTATCAAGCGTGAAGATCGTTACCAAATTATTTCGTATCTGCACATTTTAAACTGTAAGAATGCGGGAGTTTTTTATCCTACAAAAGAGGTTGGTGGTTTGGATAAAATCGGTAATTTATCTGGTTTAGGTGGAACTATTTTTAAGTATGGGCTAAGTATTCCACAAGAAGTAGCTGATTTTTCTGAATTTTCTGAGGAAATGCTGAAAAGTGAACAAGATGTAATGACCAATTTGGTAGCGAAACTTAATAACGCATAATAAGGGATTTATATCATATCTTCGAAAGTGTACATCAAAAAATACGAGTATCTGTAATTTTTATTTATAACTACAGATACTCGTATTTTATTTAAAAGTTAAGTGTAATTATTTGTTCTTAAGCATTTCGCGGAACATTTCATTTTCTACCTTAGAATAGTTATTGGACCAAATTGAGGTGTTTTTTCCAGCATCTTGAGGATTGTTACGAGAGCTTTCAAGAGTATTTTTTACTAAACTTGAGCCAACCGTATCCCACATTGTGAATGGATTGATTTTCCATGAAAGTTTTTTATTGTTTTCTTCAATTAAGACACGAAATGCACCAAATACGGGTAATATATATCCCGCTGATACTCGGTAGTCCGTATCATTTTCTAAAAAGAGTGTTTGGAGAGGTTTTCCGTTGCTTTTCTGTTTTTCAACGCCACGTAAACCACCAAATTTACCAGTTGGATTATATTCTAAATATTTAGTTCTAAATTCTAATTCGATTTTATCGTATAATTGTACTAGATCAGGCAAGATTTTAGCTAAACTATCATAATAGCCAGTTTTATTATCCAAATCTTTTTTGATATCTTTGAACACCATTGCTTTACCAGAATAAGCTTGAGTTGGAGTGGTATTGGCATTTGGAAACTTATATATATTATAAGCAAATAATAGTTTTAGAAGCTCAATTATTGGTAAGCGTTCCTTAGAATTATCTTTAATAGCAATGTCGTTTGAATAAGGCTCATTTTTAATGGCTTCTTTGATAAAATCAAACTTATCATCTAATTCGTATAAAGCAATATCTGAAACAGAAGCAGAGGTGTTTCGAGCATCGGCAATACGTGAAACAAATAATTCTTTACCAACGATAATTTCTAGCTTAACAAATTTGTCAATAGTTTCAGGTAGCTCGTTTCGATTGTCTATTATTGCAGTATAAGTATGTCCCCCATCTAGAATACCAAATTTTGTGGGATCATCACCTAAATCTAAAACTACAGTGTTATTATTTGAATTAAATTTGAAGCTTTTAGCAACGATAACAATTCCACGATTATTGATATCAAAATCTGTTTCAGGTGCTTTGACGGCAGCTATAAGTGATTTGGCGACTGCTGTGTTCATTTTAGGCTTTCTAGGGTTAACATCTAATGGTAACCCACTAGGTAGGTCTTTGAAGTTGACATAAGTAAAATAAGTTGTGACATTTTTTTGCGAGGGAGAGTTGATTGTTCTAACAGATTCAACTTTAAAATTAATTTTTGATACCATGAGCGGTACCTCCTTTCTATATTATGAAATTATGATATCAACAAAAAAACGTATATAAAATGAACCAAGGTTCTAAATGTGATATAATATCAACTATGACAATAAGAAAAGAAGAAAATCGAAATAAAGATGTTGGACAAGTTTTACAAAAATACCGTCTAAGATTAACTGATATTCCGAAGTCTAGACAGGCATTTATTGATGATCGAAGTAGAAAATTTTTTGATAATACTGAATGGATAAGTGAAAAGACACTTGGTAACTATGAAACTGGAAAAAATATACCGACGTTACTTAATCTAAAAAAATTATCAATGGCTTTAGAAGTTGATATTGAGGAACTACTTACAGAAATTGTAAGATTATTGTAAAATGGATTGTCAATGAATTTTTAAAGTATTAATATGAAATATTGTTAAAGGAAAAGATAGCTTGAAAAAATCTAGATATTTTTAATAGGGATAACATATAAGATAAGGGCAGATATCTCCACACAGTGGTAGCTATCCGCCCTATTTGTGCTCTATCTAAAAGGATAATTCCCGTAAATGATGCCACGCAACGCATTTGCATTGAGATCTTTGGTGAGAAGCCACCATCTTGGCATCATTATGGTGACTGGTTCAAATTCACAGGCTTTGATGTGTTGCATGACATTGACGCGAAGTGAAACAAAAAATGAATTTGGGACCGTCTTCTGTTTTTTAGCAATACTATCTAGCGTGGGTGGAACTGGTCTTCGAAGCTCTCGCCACTTCTTATCTACGTGATACTCAAGGATAGCTGAAGCATAGGAAAGTGATTCTGTTAGATCCATTTTCTCAGTTCGGATGACTAGTTTTTGAATGTCTAAAACAAAAAAATCATAGCCTTCTTTGTCGTTAGCGACTGCAAAAGCTGGAAAATGGAGCATGACCTTAGGTTTTAGTGCCATATATATTTCCCCCTTTTATTTTATATTTAAGTAAATAGATTTACTTGGGACTTCACTGTAGCACTTTTGGTAAGTAAAAGGGGGATAATTAGTAATTTGTTATAATTTCTAGACTTTGGGCACAATAATGTATTTAAGGAAGTCTAAAATGTTTAAAAAATAATAAAAACCAGACTCAATACTATTTAAATTATTAAATATAAAAATACAGGAAGTTGATATAATTGAAATGTGTAATTTTAAGGAGAAAAATATTGAAGAAGATAAGACTATTTATAAAAAATGATGCTATGTTGCAGATAGATGAAAAGTGGGGAAGATATTTACAGGGATGGATGATGGAAAATATAGAACCTAATATTGCTGAAATACTACACGAAAAACATATCAGACCATATTCATTGTCTGTAATAAAGGAAAAAATTCTCATATATTCGAATTTAATTTTTTAAGTGAAGATTTAGATCACAGTATATCTCCTATTTTTGATGATATAAAGATAATTAATTTAAACGATAAACAATTTTTTATAGAAAAAGTTGAAACAAATACTTTATCTACTGCCGAATTAGCAACAAGCTTTTATAAAGAGGATTCCACGAAAGAATTTGAAATTTTTTTCAAGACACCTACGAGTTTTAAATCAAATGGAGAAAATATTTTTTTGCCAAATATGCATTATATATTCCAAAATTTAATGAGTAGATACAGTGAAGTATTTGAAGGAACACCTTTAGTAGAAAAGGAATTATTAAAAGAAGTTTGTAAGAATACAAAAATAGTTAGTTATAAAGTTCAATCGAGCTACTACCCTATCCATAGAGTATACATTCCTGGATTTATCGGAAAAATAAAGATTCGTTGTACTGGTGCACAAACCTTAGCAAATTATATTGGAATGTTATTAAGATTTGCAGAGTATTCAGGAATTGGTGTAAAAACGACAATGGGGATGGGGGCAGTAAAAGTCAGAAAGGTTTATAAGAATGGATAAAAAGCAAATTGCTCTTTTTTATGGAGCAGTATTACATGATATAGGAAAAGCTGTTCAAAGAAAGGATAATTTACAAATAAAACATCCAATTATAGGAGCAA
This sequence comes from Ligilactobacillus sp. RTP31139st1_D10_RTP31139_211217, assembly GCF_040226755.1. Taxonomy (NCBI): domain Bacteria; kingdom Bacillati; phylum Bacillota; class Bacilli; order Lactobacillales; family Lactobacillaceae; genus Ligilactobacillus; species Ligilactobacillus sp. RTP31139st1_D10_RTP31139_211217. The sequence goes on along the minus strand of NZ_JBCOAR010000008.1, from coordinate 11,054 downwards.
ATTATCTAAAACAATTTGATGTATCAAAAGATATTTTAGAGCAAGTTAGGTATCATCATGTTTCATCATATGAAAGTTCAAAAAAAGATGGAATAGAATCTGCGGGTTTAAGTAAAGATAGTTTAGCATATATTACCTATATAGCTGATAACATTAGTAGTGCTACAGACAGGAAACGGAATGATATTAGTGATACTAGAAATAATTATGGAAAATTTTATAGTAATATTGAGCTAGAGGATATATTTAATCGTTTTGGAAATGTACATTCTGAGCGACATATGTTGCCACAGATGTTAGATTTGAAGATAAAAAATATTTTTCCACAAGAGTCGAGGGTAGCACGTAACTTTTCGAAGGGAGAATATGCAGTTATTGTAGATAAAATAACTGAAAATTTATCAAAACTAGAATTTTCTGAAGAATATATGCAGAGTGTTCTTCATTTGTTAGAAGCTACGATGAGTTATATTCCAAGTTCGACTGACAGTAAGTAAGTTATTGATATATCTTTATATGATCATCTTAAATTAACTGCTGCTTTTGCAGGAGCGATTCAACAATATTTACAAGAAAATAGTATTACTGACTATGAAGAAGCATTGCTTAAGAGAGAAAAAAATTTCGTGAAAAAGAAAGTATTTTTATTGGTGGCGTTCGATATCTCTGGGGTGAATGACTTTATCTACACTATTACAAGTGAGGGTGCTTATAAACAGTTGCGAAGTAGGGCGTTCTATGTTTCGATTATTAACGAATGGCTTAGTGATACTTTGTTAGATCGTTGTAACCTGACTAGGGCTAATTTACTCTTTTCATCAATGGGAAAGACATACTTTCTTTTAGCTAATACTTGTGAAAATAAAGAAGTAATTTCAAATCTTGAAAAGGCGTTTAATGAATTTTTAGCGAAAACATATTCTCTAAAGTTACAGGTACATTTTGGAATGAGCGAAGTGTCTGCAAATGACTTGCAAAATAATAATATGCAAGATAAATATAGTGGGATGTTTGAAAATATTGAACAACAAATTAAAAATAAAAAATTATCTAAAGGGTCTGGGAAAATATTGCGGATGTTAAATTCTGAGGTTCCTTTAGATGGACGAGAGTGTAGTGTCTGTCACAGCATTTCTAACCTCGAAAGAGATACCAGTAAATGTTACTTCTGTATGAAATTAGAAAAATTCTCAAATGCGATCCAACAAGAAGAAAATTTTGTAGTAAATGGACAAGATGGTGGTCTTCCTTTGGGATTTGATAAATATCTTCATGCTCTTAGTAATGATGGAATACTTACGTCAAACGATATTACATATACGAAAAACAAATTCAATATAGGATCACAGCCAAAAACATATTTATGGATTCCTGATTATAGTGATTTAGAAAAAAATGAATTTAACTTGTATGTTGAACGCAATTGGACTGACAGAGGCATAAAACGATTAGGTGCATTGATTTGTGGGATCGATGATCTTAAATGGGCTATGTTAGCAGGATTTTCAGAACAAAATGGGGGAATGTTTATGTCTTTAAGTAGGAGTTCTACTTTAATGCGAAGACTAAATATGTTTTTACAAGTATATTTAAATAGTTTTGCCAAAGAAATGAAATTAAAGGGAACTTTCATTCATTCTAATGGAGGAGAGATATTTATTTTGGGAGCATGGGATTCATTATTGGATTTTGCCATGGAAATAAATAAAAAATTTGCTGAATGGACAGGAAAGAAAATGTCAGTTTCGATGGGGTTAGGGATTTTTTCGAAAAAAATTCCAATAAATGTTATTTCAGAGAAAACTAAATTGTTGTATCAGGTGGCTAAAAATAATGATGGAGATTCTATCTGCTTATTTGATCAGAATATTTGCTATAACCTTGAAGATTTTACTGAAAATGTATATGGTGAGAAATTTTCAGAAGTAAAAGAATTCTTTGATAATACGAATGAAAAAGGGAGCAGTTTTATCTATACATTGATTGACTTACTCAGAAATAGCACGAACAAACTTTCTTTTGCAAGATTAGTTTACTGTTTAGCAAAGGTTGAAGAGAGAATAACAGATAAGACGGCATTTAAAAAATTTTCAGATAAGATAGTTGAATGGTTCAATGATCCAATGGAAGCTATGAATTTAGAATTAGCATTAATGATATATGTTTATAAAAATAGAAGGGAAAATAGCCGTGGAAAATAGGGAAAAGCTAGTTAAACCAGTCATAAAATTTAAAAATAGCACATATGTGGATGAAGCAAAGATCGTAATTAGCGAATTAAAAAAAGTTAACTTTAGAGTAAGTGGAGATACTTTAACCACTTCACAGTTGAGAAATTTGTTAAGCTTTACGAGCTCTATTTACGATGAAGCGAGAAATCAAGGTATTGAATCAGTATTAGATCGAATTGCATATTTAAGAGTACAGTTTATTTATCAAAGTGGGAGAAATGCTGCAGTTAGGAAATTAGTTGATCTAACACAAATAGATACAATAATTCGTGTTATTCAACAAAATAAGGATGAAAAATACTTAATGAGATTATGCCACTACATGGAAGCATTAGTTGCGTTTTTTAAATATTATGGTGGCAAGGAGTAAATATTATGAGCAATTATGCAAAATTAAAACTATCAGGTGTTATTGAAATTAAGAGTGGATTACACATTGGAGGAGGAAATGAATTTTCAGCAATTGGTGCTATTGCTTCTCCTGTTGTTAAAGATCCACTGACGAATTTACCGATTATTCCGGGATCATCTTTGAAGGGGAAAATGCGGTTTCTATTATCAAAAGTGTATAATGATCGTGTTTCGATGAGTTCGACACCTAATAATGATAATTATAGAATAACTAGACTTTTTGGCGCTACAAGTGTTGAAGGCAAGGATAATATAATTAGAGCTAGATTGTTATTCAGAGATTCGGAATTTATTAATACTGAAGAACTAAAAGAAAAGGGAGTTCGGTCCTATACAGAGGTAAAATTTGAAAATACTATCAATCGATTTACAGCTGTTGCAAATCCAAGACAAATTGAACGAGTTATCAAGGGAAGCAAATTTTCATTTGAATTGATTTATGAAGTAGATAAAGTTGGTGAAGTAGTAGATGACTTTAAGACGATTTTTGATGGCTTGAAGCTACTAGAGATGGATTATTTAGGTGGCAGTGGTAGTCGTGGATATGGTAAAGTCGCATTTAGAGACTTAAATATTAATAATGTTTTTGGAGAATATAATACTGACGAACTAGTAAAACTTTTAGAAGGATATGGGATTTAATGAAATATAAAATCTATAAATTTAATTTTAAAAGTGCACATTTTGGTAATGGAATTTTAGCAAGCAGTGAACCAACTTTTACAGCTGATCGTTTATATAGTGCTTTGTTTCTTGAAGCCATGAAGTTACATCGAGAAAAAGAGTTTTTAGAATTAACCAAGGAAAATAAATTTAGGATGAGTGATTCTTTTCCGTATATGGGAGAACCTTATTTACCCCTTCCCTTAGAAATTCCTTTGGGTATTCTTGAGCAATCAAACTTAAAAAAGAAATATCAAGATCAGGAGTTGCTCAAACAGGTAGAGTATCTTCCCATATCACTATGGAAAAAATTTTGGTCAGGTGATTTGACGGTAGATGAGTTAATAAATTATCAAAGCGATTTATTTACAACAGAAACATTTGTTAAAAAAGGAAAAGATCCATTTAATATTGGAGTAAATTATTACGGTAAAACAACTCTTTATATTATAGCGACTGAGAGTGAGTTATTGGATACATTGCTGATCAGCTTGCAATATAGCGGATTAGGTGGAAAAAGAAGTAGCGGACATGGAGCTTTTAAACTTGAGAAGATGGATTTACCAGCATTTTTTAAAAATAAGTTGAAGTTTTCGGGGAGAAAATCACTATTACTGACTACAAGCTTACCTAGAGATGAAGAACTAGATGAAGCTTTGGTAGATTCAAAGTATTCATTGGTGAGAAGAAGTGGATATGTTTACAGTGAATCTGCTAAAAAAATGCTAAGGAAAAAGATATTGTACAAGCTTAAAGCAGGATCGGTATTTAGTTATACATATCAAGGGGGAATTTATGATATAAGACCACAGTATTTTGAACATCCTGTCTGGAGTTATAGTAAAGCATTATTTTATCAAATTTAAGGAGCTATTATGAGAAATAAGTATATATTGACATTAATGACGCTTGCTCCGGTCTCTATAGGTAATGGAAATACATATTCTTCTAAAGAATATATATTGGAAGATGGATACTACTATTTCCCAGAAATGAGCAAACTATACAGTACTTTGTGTAATAAGTATCCTGAAAAAGTAAAGCGTTTTGAGAATTTTCTTGGTGAGCCAAATAATAAAAAGAAGACTAGATTGACTGAATTTCTAGTGAAAGAAAATATCGTTGAAAGAGATTTTAATGGATATAAAATAAAGGCAACTGGATATGAGACTGATCGAAGAAATGGAAATCTAAATGAGATCAAGCAATTTACTAAGGATGCATATGGTGTAGCTTATATTCCAGGAAGCTCATTAAAAGGGGCCTTACGGACAGTTTTAGAAAACGAGCATTTTAAGTCAAAAACAATTATTTGGGGTGCAAAAAATAATAGGGAATTTTTTGATATTTTCCATAATATTCGGGTTGGTGATAGTGATGGAATTTCATCGGATCGGTTGACACTTGTTCAAAAATGGGATTATTCTTACCAGAAAAATTGTGTAAAGAAATTAATGGTTCATAGAGAAGCAATTAAACCAATGACAACTGTTAAATTTGAAATTGATACTATAGGGAGTGAGGCAGCTGAATTAGTTGAATTGCTTGAGCTATACTCTAAGCAACATCAGAAACGCTACAGAGATAAATATTTGAATTTAATTCCAGATAAAAGTCTTATCCAAAAAGATTTACGTACAACTTTGTATTTAGGTGCAGGAAGTGGCTTTTGGTCTAAAGTCGATATGGAAAGAGTAAATTTAGATAAAATTGGACCTAGACGTGGAAAAATGAAGATGAAAGGAAGAGGAGCCTTTAAATTGACAAAGTATTACAATAAAGCATCACACGGTGAAAAAGAGTATGGATTAATAAATAACAGGCAAAATTTATATGAGATGGGAAAATGTATTTTTTCGATCGAGAAAGTTGAATAAGTACTAAATGCGCAATATAGTATACGTTGAAAATCGGCAGGTAGTTACTGTCAAAAAGTATAGTCTTAGATTTTTTAATATGGTAACCAAAGAGGAACGGTTTATTCCGTTTGAAGATATTGACTATCTCATTTTTGATACAGGGAGTAGTTTATTTTCTGAAAAATTAGTTGAGAAATGTATTGAGAATAGGATATCATTACTGTTTATGGATCGTAAGCATACTCCAGTTGCAGCGTATGAATCAATATATGGTCAAGAAAATAGATTAAATACATTAAAAAAATAATTTAAAGCTACTAGTCGTTTTAAAAGGCGCATATGGAGAAAAATAGTAATTGCAAAGATTCAAAATCAAGCAATTTGTATTGAGCAAAATTGCAATGATGAAGAAACTCCTTATTTATTACGAGATGTTAGTCAGAAAGTAACTGAAGGTGACGGTAAAAACTATGGATCGTATGCAGCAAGAAAGTATTTTCCGATTTTATTTGGAAAGAATTTTAAACGTGGAAGATATTCTGATATTGTAAATGCTGGGCTAAATTATGGATATGCGATTCTGAGATCAGTTATCAGAAATGAATTGATCATGCATTCATTGGAACCAAGTTTTGGCATTCATCACGTTTCGGTCAATAATCCTTATAACTTATCGGATGATTTGATTGAGCCCTTTCGTCCTTTTGTTGACAGTTTGGTATTTGAAAATATTTATGATAAGGGGACAAATGAATTGGACAAGAAAATGTTAGTAGGCGTTTTGATGGAACGCTGCGTTATTGACGGAAAAGTTTATCGTTTGGGTGATGCGATTCGAAAAACTGTGGAATCTTATTTGAGGTGTCTAAATACCAATGCGATATCTGATATTCTGTTACCACAGATGATAGAAGGTGGACGGTGATGATGTTACTTTTGTGTTTTGGCCTGCCAAGAGATAGTAGGGAAGAGAGAAAACAAGCAGCTGAATATCGTAAACGACTGGTAGAATTGGGATTTTCCATGAAACAGTATAGTTTGTATGAGCGTGAAGTTAGATATAAAAGTACGAGGAACCGATTGATTGAAATCTTGAAATCAGAGTTGCCAGATAGTGGTAAAATTACGCTGTATTTACTACCGGATGAAATTAATAATAACCAAGTGACCATTTTGGGAAATAATGTTAGTATTAATTATACTGACAAAGAACCTAAAGTTATTGTATTATGAATTTGACCTCGGTATGGTCTGTGGGAGTTCCGCTCCTTACAATATGAGGTGAGTTTGAGGACAAGAATTATTTGTTGAATGTGCATGTTGGTGCTGATTTTTATGTATAGTATTTAAAACCTATCTCCGACATAAGGAGACGAAAACCTTCTTAGCCTTCACGTTACCTTTTACTACTACAATTTAAAACCTAGCTCCAATGTAAGGAACCCTAAACTAATCTTTATGTGGAAAACATATTGAAAAAATTATTGAGAGAAGATGTATTATTGAAACAGAAGATATTGAAAATATTCCTTTGCCTAGTTACAGCAATGCTATCCGTATATTATGACTGGGGAATTTATGCTTTTTTTGTACTTATTGGGGCGGTGGCTCTTATTTTTAGTTTTCTAGATGATGGCTCGTTTTTTGAGGATTAGAGTTATCTGACGACCAACAATACTAGCGCTATCTGTGATTGGATAGCGTTTTTTTATGGTGTTTAAAATTATACAACAATAACAAATAGATGATAAAATATAGATATAAGTCAATAATTTTTTAGGTATTTTCACTACTGAGGGGGTGCTCATATGCAGGGATGGAAAGAAGTGTTATTAGCATTTGGAGTGACACTCAGTATAGGTTCATTTATGGAATAGTGCTGTTGCTAAATTCAGGTAGAAAAATCGATAAGAGCCAACAAGAGATCCGCCAAGAAAAAGTCACGCAAGCTCAATCGGCGCGAAACAGTGAATCTAGGTCAGATGCAAAGAGCACCACAATAGAAGTGCCGGAATATGAGACAGAAAGTATTGATGAAGGTAGAGTAGCTAGTAGCGAGAGTATTGAAATCTCAGAATATGAGACACCTAATATTGAAAATGAGATCCCGGAAAATGGTTTTGATCATCAAGAAAGTCCAAGGCATAATCATGATTGGTGGTTATACCCGGAATATTGGCGAGTTCAAGGTGCTAGAAAACTAAATGAAAATGAGAGAGCGTATATATGTATGTCGTGTAATAAGCTAAAAATTGTAGATATTACACTTTCAGTAGCTGAACCACATGAGCATATGTACTCTAGTGATGGTTGTTATATTTGTGGTGAAAAAGCTAACGGGAGATGATCTAGATGGATCAATGGAAAACAGCAGTACTTAGTTTTTTGATAGTGGTATCAACTGGGATAGCTATAACCATGTTGCTTTTGATCAATTCTGAAGGTAGAGCAAATCGTACTCAAAACGAACAAACTATTGTAACTACAAAGCAAAGTAGCTCTAGTAGAGAAAGTGCCAAAACTACTGAAATTATTATAAATGAGCCCGACAATGGTGAGATATCTGGAACTGTGGAAGAGTCCCAAGATAATACTAAAAATATCTCCGAGCCTATACAACAGATCAAAGGAATGGAAAATCCAGTTTGGTTTGATGAGTGTGTGGCAAATGGACACGATGCTTTTATTGTGGGTGCAGTTCATGGGCATACGACAACTTTTGTTTGTAATGATTGTGAAAACAATGAAATGATAGTCAACGAAGAAACTTATCCTTGCCTAATGGAAGAAAGTCTCAGGTTGGAAGGGGCAGGATATGAATTGGTAGGTAAACAACATGGGATATTATATGAATTTCCCGGGTTTATTCAATGTATAAATGATCAGCATCAAACACGTGGAATTACTAATGAATCAACGGGAAATCTAATGATTTGTGATACTTGTAAAAACTATTATATTTTTACTAAGGACTCAGGAAAATAAGAGGCGAATAATGCGAAAGTTATGTACTCCGTTTGGAAAATTTTGGTTGACAGCTGATGATAGTCTAGTTGATTTTACGTTAGTTGATGTGACTAAAACTGCTATTGCAGATATGCAAAAACAAGATTTAGCCTATAACTTGGAAAAAGCGTATATTTTAGTGCCACATTTACCAGAAAATTTTATTGAGCTAACATTGCAACTTTGTGCTAATTTTGAAGTTTGTTCTCAAGAACCAATAGATGTTGTTAGTGATGAGTATTTCTGTGGTGAAATGTGGGCAAGAAAAAATTATGTCTTCGCAGCTGCAGTGAGAGTGGATAATGGTGAACTTGATGAATATGGAACTGCATCAGAAATTGAACTTCCGAGTTATTATAAAGTACCAGCTAAATTTCGTGATAAATTAAGCTTTAAGTTAGCATATAAGCAGTTAGATGATTTTTTAACAGTAGAGAAAAGTAAGTTTTGCGACTTATCACTTGATTTTGCAATGAATATGACAAATTAGAGCATGACTAGGAGATGCCTTCATGAATGGATGGAAAGAAGTATTAAGTATTTTTGCAGTGACGATCAGTGTTGGATTGCTCATTGGGATGCTACTTTTGATCAATTCAACTAAAAAGATCGACAAGAGCCAACAAGAGATCCGCCAAGAAAAAGTTACGCAAGCCCAATCGGAACGAAGCAGTGAATCTAGATCAAAGGCATCAAGCACCACAGTAGAAGTGCCAGAAGCTGAGACGACTTATGATACGACCGAAGAAGTAGCGCCAGCCGTAGAGAATACAGGTGAATATGAGATCGTTGGTGATCCGATCGATTATACCGATGCACCAGGACCACAAGCGCCAGCGTGGTACTATGAGTGTGATGCCAAAAACCATCGGACGCAGTATATTGAGCGTATTCAATCAGACAAATCAACGGATGAAAGACCAGTCTATTGTGGTTCATTTATCTGTCATACAGACCATTTTTATCAAGATTTTGAGAATTTATTCTATATCTCCCCAGAAAAAGAAGCATATATTTCTTCACTGCAAGAATCTTATCGGCAAAGTAGTAGCGATTAAGGTTGTCCCATTTTTGAGAGGCAATTGGACAAACCTGTGTTACCCATACAACATATGTATGATATTAAATAAGGTATACAGAAAATCTCGTTTTCTGTACACCTTATAATTTTATCTCAATGAACGACGATAACCAGCTGCTTGCGCCTCGGCTTCAGTGTTGAAATAGACCGCATTTTCTGAGTTCATACGGTAGCCCCGTTGCCCGGGAACATGATAGATCATGCTTCGAGAATTACCGACGATCGTTCCTTGTGCATTAGCATCAGCGGTGTTCATATCGCCATTGTTAACCGGTGCATTCCCAGCTTGGCTATTGTTGTCGTTATTGTTAGCTTGTGCTTGTTCAGCTTGAGCCTGAGCAGCGGCACTTTCACTAGCTCGACTTGCTTCTTCTTGCGCGATACGTTCACTTTCGGCTTCCTCACTCTCGGATTCGGCAATACTTTCTGACTCTTCACGTTCACTTTCAGCTTCTTCGCTAGCAGCCTTTTCGCTTTCTTCTTTAGCAATGCTTTCTGAACGTGCTTCAGCTTCTGAACTATCTTCGCTACCACTAGAGCAAGCTGTCAAAAATGAAAATGATAGAAAAATAATTGCGATAACACTCAATAAAGAGTGCTTTTTAGACGTTTTCTCCATAATGACATACCCCTTAGATTTATTTTTAAATATAATTTAATTTCACTAAAATGGTAGGGGTTTCACAAAAGGAGATCGCTGTATAAAACCGCTAATTTAGTGTGATCGTACTAAAAAAGAGCACGCTAGAAAAACGTGCTCTTATCGGCTATCTGTAGGCTTTACGGTAACCAGCTGCTTGGGCTTCAGCTTCGGTGTTGAAATAGACCGCATTGGATGAATTCATACGGTAGCCTCGTTGGCCCGGAACGTGATAGATTATGCTATTGGCATTGCCCACGATCACACCTTGTGCATTGGCATCTGCGGTATTCATGTCACCGTTATTGACGGGGTGACCGCCTCCATTTGAGGCAGCAGGCTCTACAGTAGAGCTTTGATCAGCTGCAGTTTGTGCAGCAGCGACGCTTTCTGACTCAGCTTGTGCCTGTACTTTAGCACTTTCGCTAGCTCGACTGGCTTCTTCTTTTGCTACGCGTTCACTTTCTGCTCGGGCTAAACTTTCTGATGAAGCTTGTGCTTGAGCAATGCTTTCGGATGCTGCTTTGTTACTTTCAGCTTCTTCACTGTTTTTCTTTTCACTAGCAGCTTTTTTCTCTCTCGCTTTGCGTTTAGATTCAGCTTTAGCAGACGAGGCGATACTTTCGGAACGCTTTTTAGCTTCATCTGCTTTCTTTTTGGAACTCAAACTAGCCTGTGCTTCTGAACTATCAGCTTCTGTTTTAGTGGTTGGCGCAAAGGCTCCACATAAGATAAAGGCTAACACCGCAACGATGATGCTAGCTTTAGCGTGGCGTTTTTTTTTGGCTTGAATTTCCAAAAATAAATACTACTGATGAGAGCGCATAAAAAGATAAATGCAAATAAACTACTCACTATCAAAACTCATTTATATGAAAAATAATAAAGCTTAATTTTATATTAAATCGTACGCAATACGCAACCACTTGCAAGCAGTGGGCGTAGATCTTGTCTATTTGTTGTACTACAACAGTCGTGTCTTAAGTGGACAACAAAAAAGAATACAGAAGGAAGAGTCTTTTTTTCGCCGAAAAATCCATATCTAAAAGCAAGTGAGTGGGGCTGGCTGATCGATGCTTTGCCAAAGGGTCGATCTGAGGATGGAGTAGAAATCTAGGGAGCGCCTACGCAAAGAATCACTTTATTGGTACCAAGACTGGATA
>NZ_JBCOAR010000007.1:0-121158 GCF_040226755.1 Ligilactobacillus sp. RTP31139st1_D10_RTP31139_211217 | reverse complement strand
ACGTGTGCCTCACGGTGGTGGCGGTATCGTCCAAGACGTGAAGATCTTCACGCGTGAAGCTGGTGATGAATTAGCACCTGGTGTTAACATGATGGTTCGTGTTTACATTGCACAAAAACGTAAATTACAAGTCGGCGATAAGATGGCTGGTCGTCACGGTAACAAGGGTACTGTTTCTGTTGTTATCCCTGAAGAAGATATGCCATTTATGCCAGATGGTACACCAATCGACATCATGCTTTCTCCAATGGGTGTGCCTTCCCGTATGAACATCGGGCAAGTATTAGACTTGCACTTGGGTATGGCTGCACGTAAACTCGGTATCCACGTAACTTCACCAGTTTTCGATGGTGCTCGTGACGAAGATATTTGGGCAGCCTTGAAAGAAGCTGGTCTTCCATCTGACGGTAAGACAGTTCTTTACGATGGCCGTACAGGTGAAGCCTTCGATAACCGTGTCGCTGTTGGTGTCATGTACTACATGAAACTCGCTCACATGGTCGATGATAAGATCCACGCTCGTTCAATTGGACCTTACTCCTTGGTTACACAACAACCTCTTGGTGGTAAAGCACAATTTGGTGGCCAAAGATTTGGGGAAATGGAAGTTTGGGCCCTTGAAGCTTATGGGGCAGCTTACACCTTGCAAGAAATCTTGACCTACAAGTCTGATGACGTGGTCGGCCGTGTTAAGACTTACGAAGCTATCGTTAAGGGTGAACAAATTCCACAACCAGGCGTGCCTGAATCATTCCGCGTTTTAGTTAAGGAATTACAATCACTTGGTCTTGATATGAAAGTGCTCGACGCTCAAAAACAAGAGATCGAATTGCGCGATATGGACGAAGATGATGATGACATCATGAAAGTCGATGCATTAGCTAAAGTTTCGGAAGAAGAAAAAGCTAAGCGCGAAAAAGCTGCAGCAGAAAAAGAAGCTGAAGCAGAAGGCTCAAAACCAGCCGAAGAAGAAACAAAAGTTGAAAAGTAGTAAACACTCGTATTTCAAAATAAGAAAGGGAGGTCGGTCCTTTGATCGATGTCAATAAATTCGATAGCATGCAAATCGGCCTTGCTTCATCCGATAAGATCAGAAGCTGGTCTTATGGTGAAGTCAAGAAGCCAGAAACGATCAACTATCGTACGTTGAAACCAGAAAAAGACGGTCTGTTTGATGAACGGATTTTCGGACCTACAAAAGACTGGGAATGTGCCTGTGGAAAATACAAGAAAGTTAGCTATAAGGGCGTTGTGTGTGACCGCTGTGGCGTTGAAGTCACACGTGCAAAAGTTCGTCGTGAACGTATGGGTCACATCGAACTTGCTGCCCCTGTAACACATATCTGGTATTTCAAAGGTATCCCTAGCCGAATGGGTCTTGTGCTTGACATGAGCCCTCGTGCCCTTGAAGAGATCATCTACTTTGCATCTTATGTGGTTACTGATGGTGGGGACACGCCTTTAGAAAGAAAGCAACTCTTAACTGAACGTGAATATCGTGAAAAACGTGAAGAATACGGTGATGGCTTTAAAGCAGCAATGGGTGCCGAAGCTATCCGGACACTTTTACGCAATGTAGATCTAGAAAGAGAATGTGCTGAATTAAAAGAAGAATTAAAAGAAGCAACGGGTCAAAAACGGACACGTGCCGTTCGCCGTTTGGATATCTTGGAAGCCTTCTTGAATTCCGGCAACCATGCTGACTGGATGGTAATGGATGCAATTCCTGTTATTCCACCAGATCTACGTCCAATGGTCCAACTTGAAGGTGGCCGTTTTGCAACAAGTGACTTGAACGACTTATACCGCCGTGTTATCAACCGTAACAACCGTTTGAAACGCTTACTCGACTTGAATGCACCTGGCATCATCGTGCAAAACGAAAAGCGGATGTTGCAAGAAGCTGTTGATGCTTTGATCGATAACGGCCGTCGTGGTCGTCCGGTAACAGGTCCTGGTAACCGTCCATTGAAGTCCTTATCTCACATGCTTAAAGGTAAGCAAGGTCGCTTCCGTCAAAACTTGTTAGGTAAGCGTGTTGACTACTCTGGTCGTTCGGTTATCGACGTTGGTCCTAAGTTGAAACTTAACCAAATGGGTATCCCGCATGAAATGGCTTTGGAATTGTTCAAACCATTCATGATGCGTGAATTGACTAAGCGTGGTATGGCTTCTAACATCAAGAATGCTAAACGTAAGATCGATCGTCGTGACGATGATATCTGGGACGTTTTAGAAGATGTTATCAAAGAACACCCAGTCTTGCTCAACCGCGCCCCTACATTGCACCGTTTGGGTATCCAAGCCTTTGAACCTACCTTAGTTGATGGTAAAGCTATGCGCTTGCATCCACTTGCCTGTGAAGCTTACAACGCCGACTTTGACGGGGACCAAATGGCTATCCACGTGCCATTATCTGATGAAGCTCAAGCAGAAGCACGCTTGCTCATGCTTGCTGCTCACCACATCTTGGCACCTAAAGATGGTAAGCCGATCATCTCACCATCTCAAGATATGACGATCGGTAACTACTACATTACGATCGAAGAAAAAGATCGTGAAGGTGAAGGTATGATCTTCAAAGACGTCAACGAAGTTCGCACAGCTTACCAAAACAACTACGTGCACTTGCACACACGTATTGGTTTGCAAGCATCTTCCTTGGCTGCTAAGGGAACACCATTTACAGACTGGCAAAAAGACCGGATCTTGGTGACAACAGCTGGTAAAGCGATCTTTAACGAGATCTTACCAGAAGATTTCCCATACCTTAACGAACCAACTGCAGAGAACTTGTCTGGCAAGACACCAGATAAGTATTTCTTAGAACCAGGTCAAGATATTCATGAATACTTGGCTGAAGCTGATCTTGTAGCACCATTCAAGTCTGGTTTCTTATCAGATATCATCGCTCAAGTCTACAAAGACTACAAAGTTACTGCTACAGCAGAACTTTTGGACCGCATGAAAGACTTAGGTTACTACGAATCAACTAAATCTGGTTTGACAGTGGGTATCGCTGACGTTACTGATCTTGATGAAAAACCAGAGATCGTTGAACGTGCTCATAAAGAAGTTGCGACAGTTGCTAAGCAATTCCGTCGTGGTTTGATCACAGAAGACGAACGTTACAACCGTGTTATCGCTATTTGGAACAAGGCTAAAGATGATATCCAAGCTAAGCTAGTTGAAAAGATGGATCCATCTAACCCTATCCAAATGATGAGTGATTCCGGTGCTCGTGGTAACATCTCTAACTTTACGCAGCTTGCTGGTATGCGTGGTTTGATGGCTGCTCCTAACGGTAAGACAATGGAACTTCCAGTTATTGCGAACTTCCGTGAAGGTCTTTCTGTGATGGAAATGTTTATTTCCACTCACGGTGCTCGTAAAGGTATGACCGATACGGCGCTTAAGACAGCCGACTCCGGTTACTTGACCCGTCGTTTAGTAGACGTTGCCCAAGATGTTATCATTCGTGAAACAGACTGTGGTACTGACCGTGGTTTAGATGTGACAGCTATCCGTGAAGGTAACGAAATGATCGAACCATTATACGATCGTATCTTAGGTCGTTACACGATGAAGGCTGTTAAACATCCAGAAACAGGCGAAGTTATCGTTCCAGCTGATGTTATGATCGATGAAACAATGGCACAACAGGTTGTTGATGCTGGTGTTGAAATGGTCACGATCCGTTCCGCCTTCACATGTAACACACGTCATGGTGTTTGTGAACACTGCTACGGCCGTAACATGGCTACGGGTGATGAAGTTGAAGTGGGTGAAGCAGTTGGTACTGTGGCTGCTCAATCTATCGGTGAACCTGGTACTCAGCTTACGATGCGTACTTTCCATACCGGTGGGGTTGCCGGAGACGATATCACACAAGGTCTTCCTCGTGTGCAAGAAATCTTCGAAGCTCGTAATCCTAAGGGTCGTGCAACGATCACAGAAGTTACGGGTGTCATCCAATCAGTTGAAGAAAACCCAGCTGAACGTACAAAAGAAGTTACAGTTCAAGGTGAAACAGATACCAGAACATACTCCTTACCATTTACTTCTGTCTTGAAGGTAAAAGAAGGCGACTATGTTCACCGTGGTGAAGCCTTGACAGTAGGTTCGATCGATCCTAAGGAATTGATCAAAGTGCGTGACGTCTTATCAACTGAAAACTACATCTTGCGTGAAGTTCAAAAGGTTTACCGTATGCAAGGGGTAGAAATTTCTGATAAGCACGTTGAAGTTATGGCACGTCAAATGTTGCGTAAAGTTCGTATCATGGATCCAGGTGACACAAACATGTTGCCAGGTACATTGATGGACATCAACGACTTTAAGGATAACAACGTTGATACTTTGATCAACGGCGGTATCCCAGCAACAGCACGTCCTGTCCTTCTTGGTATCACCAAGGCTTCCTTGGAAACAAACAGTTTCTTATCTGCTGCTTCCTTCCAAGAAACAACACGTGTCCTAACTGATGCTGCTATCCGTGGTAAGAACGATCCATTGATCGGTTTGAAGGAAAATGTTATCATTGGTAAGATCATCCCTGCTGGTACAGGTATGAAGAAGTACCGTGACATTGTTCCTGAAGAAGTAGGTACTGCTTCTGACAGTGTTTACTCGATCTCCGACGTGGAAAAATCACTTGAAGCAAAAGAAGCGATGGCTGCTGTTAAAGTAGATGATGAAAACTAAGCATCGCTGATATACTAAAAAAGCATCTCGCAAAAAAATGCGAGATGCTTTTTTGTTTGGTTTAATTTTGCATGTTTTGGCTGACCTTTTCTAATAACCATTGATTAAAGGCAGCAGTGTCGATCCCCACACAGACTTTAGCGTTAGTCTTACCATCATGATAGGCACCACGGATATCAGCCACGGTCTCACCTACTGCAGGTCCTTCTGTGACGATATCGACCCAGTAATCTTTAGTCTCAAAAGCTTCTGGATGTTCGAGATAAAAGAGCGTCTGTAGATCGTGGATCGCCGTTCCATTTTCATCATGGTCAAAGTCATGTCCAATGATATCGTGGAGCATTTGACCAGCACGCCCAAACTGTTTGAGTTTATCTGTCGTCTCATCACTGATCCGGCCAGCAAGTGTAACATCTAAGCCGACCATAACAATCGGGAGCTGAGAGTTGTACATGATCTGAGCTGCATGCGGGTCAGTAAAGATATTGAATTCAGCAGCACTAGTCATATTGCCACGACCTAATGAACCGCCCATTGTGATGATCTGCTTGATCTTAGATTTGACTTCAGGATATTCACGCAGTAGCAGGGCGATGTTGGTATACGCTCCAGTAGTGATCAAAGTTATCGGTTCAGTGCTGTTCATGAGTGTTTCACGTAAAGCTTGGACAGCATGCAAAGCGAGCGGCTTACTGGCTGGTTCAGGAAAGTCATAGCCAGCCATACCACTTTCACCGTGGATCCGAGCCGCATCTTCGAATTTTTTGATCAATGGATCAGTTGCGCCCGCTGCTACAGGGACATCTTTGTTAAAAAAGTCGACTAGTGTCAAAGCATTTTTAGTCGTTTTATCAACGGTAACATTACCAGCAACAGTAGTGATCAAAGCGACTTCTAGCTTGGGGTCGGTCAAAGCAGTTGAGATCATCACTGCATCGTCGATCCCTGGGTCAGTATCTAAAATAATTTTGTGTGTCATAAATAATTTACCTCTATATAAAAATATCATTATACACTATAAATTATAGTTGAAACCGCTTGATTTTGCTTAGATAGACCCTTGGACTTAATTTTTTTTTAAAATTTAGCCCAATTTAAAGCAATAGGCAAGCTCAAAAGATACCCCACAGACAAAAAAGGAACAAAGGGAAACGCATGTTGTTTTGTATATTTGGCATAGATAAGTGCGGTCAGACTGGCGATAAATAAAATACTAGCTAAAGTTTGATCACCTAGTGTTATCCCTAGGACTAAAATAACAAAGGTATCACCATAGCCAAGCTTTTTAGTCCAATTTGCCCAAAAGAGCACACCAAATAAAACGACTTGGGTAAAGGAAAGCTGCAAGGGAGCAAGCGTTAGTAAGCAGATGGCACCCAATATCAATAGGTAAAGAGAAATAGTCGTATCTTGCCAATCTTCTAGGCTCAAGCAAAGTAGCCAAAAACTCGTCAAAATGAAATTAGGCCAGATCTCCCACGGCAAAAAATAGCAGACACTCCCCAGTAATAGACCAAAACCTAATTCGATGTAGGTGCTTAAGGGTGAGATCTTTTGGTGGCAAAAATGACAATGCCCTTTTTGTAAAACATAACCTAAAACGGGGAGTAATTGCCACCACGTCAAGTTATGTTGGCACGTTTCGCAAAAAGAATGCGGATAGAGCAATGAACAGCGGTATTTAGAGCGGTAAGCCAGACAGGTCGCAAATGACCCCAGACATAAACCTAAGATAATTATCAGTGTAATCAGCATGTTAAGATTCCTCCTCACTTTATAGATACGCAAGACCTTGGAAAAAAATTGCACATAATTTGAAAATATTATTTGACATCCCTTGTTTAAACGTGTTAATCTGTAAAAGGTGCTTTATGTGAACAGTTCTCTTGGGATCAGTCCAAGATCGTGCTGGCTGTGAGCAAGTTAGCACACATTTAAACGACGTACATCGGGACGTTATTTTTTTATTTATAAAAAAGGAACTCCTGGATGTGTGTACTTAAAATAATACATGAGACAAGGAAGGAGGAAGCTTTAGATATGCCTACAATTAACCAATTAGTTCGTAAGGGCCGTAAGTCTAAAGGTTCAAAATCTAATTCCCCAGCTTTAAACTTTGGGTATAACAGTTACAAGAAAGTACAAACAAACAATCCTGCTCCTCAAAAACGCGGGGTTGCAACTCGTGTCGGTACAATGACACCTAAGAAACCTAACTCTGCTTTACGTAAGTATGCTCGTGTTCGTTTGTCTAACTTGATCGAAGTTACAGCATACATCCCAGGTATCGGCCACAACTTGCAAGAACACAGTGTTGTTCTTATCCGTGGCGGTCGTGTAAAAGACTTACCAGGGGTTCGTTACCATATCGTTCGTGGTGCTTTAGATACAGCCGGTGTTGACGGCCGTATGCAAAGTCGCTCCAAGTATGGTGCTAAGAAACCTAAGAAATAATTAAACATAAATAACTAAAAAATACTTAATTACGAAGAAGTAGCTAGAATTTGAGGAGGTCATTTTAGATGCCAAGAAAAGGTGCCGTTGCAAAACGCGAAGTGCTCCCAGATCCAATTTACAACTCAAAATTGGTTACACGCTTGATCAACCGTTTGATGTTAGACGGTAAGCGCGGGACTGCATCAAAAATTTTATACGAATCTTTTGATATTATTAAGGAACAAACAGGTAACGATCCATTAGAAGTGTTCGAAGAAGCAATGAAGAACATCATGCCTGTTTTGGAAGTTAAAGCTCGCCGTGTTGGTGGTTCTAACTACCAAGTTCCGATCGAAGTTCGTCCAGAACGTCGTACAACATTAGGTTTGCGTTGGTTAGTTAACTACTCACGTTTACGTGGGGAACACACAATGCCAGAACGCTTAGCTAAAGAAATTATGGACGCTGCTAACAATACAGGTGCATCAGTTAAGAAGCGCGAAGATACACACAAGATGGCAGAAGCCAACCGCGCATTTGCACACTATCGCTGGTAATTTTAGGATGACTATTATATGATTTAGATAGGTAAATCTTATAGTAGTCATTTTTTTGAAAAAAGAACTACTATTATCTTTATTTTTGGAAGGAGAGAAATCTCAAATGGCAAACAAGCGTGAATTCCCATTGGAAAAAACACGTAACATCGGGATCGTTGCTCACATCGATGCTGGTAAGACAACAACGACCGAACGTATCTTGTATTACACAGGTAAGATCCACAAAATCGGTGAAACACACGATGGTGCTTCACAAATGGACTGGATGGAACAAGAACAAGAACGTGGTATCACGATCACATCCGCTGCTACAACAGCGCAATGGAAAGACAACCGTATCAACATCATCGACACCCCAGGACACGTTGACTTTACTGTCGAAGTAGAACGTTCATTACGTGTTCTTGACGGCGCGGTAGTTGTTTTGGATGCTCAATCTGGTGTAGAACCACAAACAGAGAACGTATGGCGTCAAGCTACAACATATGGTGTTCCACGTATCGTATTCATCAACAAGATGGACAAGATTGGTGCTAACTTTGACTACTCTGTAAGCACGATCAAGGACCGTTTGCAAGCAAACCCATTGCCAGTTCAAATGCCTATCGGTGCTGAAGATCAATTCGAAGGTGTTATCGACTTGGTTGAAATGCAAGCTGACCTTTACGATGAAGATGCTTCTGGTGCTAGCTGGGAAACAGTTCCAGTTCCAGAAGAATACTTGGAAGAAGCACAAACTCGCCGTGAAGAAATGATCGAAGCATTAGCTGATGTTAATGAAGACATCATGGAAAAATACCTTGGTGGGGAAGAAATTTCTAAAGAAGAAATCAAGAAAGCTATTCGTCAAGCTACACTTAGCTTAGATGTATACCCTGTTTTTGCTGGTTCTGCCTTCAAGAACAAAGGTGTTCAAATGATGCTTGATGGTGTTAATGATTACTTACCATCTCCATTAGATGTTAAGCCATATAACGCTACAAACCCAGATACAGACGAAGTTGTTGAACTTGTTGCTGATGATGACAAGCCATTTGCTGGTTTAGCATTTAAGATCGCAACTGACCCATTCGTTGGTCGTTTGACATTCTTCCGTGTTTACACAGGTACTTTGGAAGCTGGTTCATACGTCTTGAACGCTACAAAGGGCAAGCGTGAACGTGTAGGTCGTTTGTTGCAAATGCACTCTAACCACCGTAACGAAATCTCTGAAGTATTCTCCGGTGATATCGCTGCTGCTATCGGTTTGAAGGACACAACAACAGGTGACTCCTTGACAGATCCTAAGCACCCATTGATCCTTGAATCCATGGAATTCCCAGAACCAGTTATCCAAGTTTCTGTGGAACCAAAATCCAAGGCTGACCAAGATAAGATGGACGTTGCTTTACAAAAACTTGCTGAAGAAGATCCTACATTCAAGGCTGAAACAAACCCTGAAACAGGCGAAACATTGATCGCTGGTATGGGTGAGTTGCACTTGGATATCATCGTTGATCGTATGAAGCGTGAATTCCACGTTGAAGCTACTGTTGGTGAACCACAAGTTGCTTACCGTGAAACATTCACAAAACAAGTACAATCACAAGGTAAGTTCGTTCGTCAATCTGGTGGTAAAGGTCAATACGGTGACGTTTGGATCGAATTTACACCAAACGAAGAAGGTAAAGGCTTCGAATTCGAAAATGCTATCGTCGGTGGTGTTGTTCCTCGTGAATACATCCCTTCAGTAGAACAAGGTTTGAAGGAAGCTATGCAAAATGGTGTCTTGGCTGGATATCCATTGATCGACGTTAAGGCTAAGTTATATGATGGTAGCTACCACGATGTTGACTCCTCTGAAGCTGCATTTAAGGTTGCTGCATCACTTTCCTTGCGTAACGCTGCATCCAAGGCTGGCGCTGTAATTCTTGAACCGATCATGAAGGTTGAAGTTGTTGCTCCAGAAGATAACTTGGGTGACGTTATGGGTCACGTGACAGCTCGTCGTGGCCGTGTTGAAGGTATGGAAGCTCGCGGTAACGCACAAGTTGTTAACGCATTTGTTCCATTGTCCGAAATGTTCGGTTACGCAACAACATTGCGTTCTGCAACACAAGGTCGTGGTACATTTACAATGACAATGGATCACTACGAACCAGTGCCAAAGGCTATCCAAGAAGAAATCATCAAGAAAAACGGCGGCAACGCTTAATCATAATTGATGGTATAAGAAAAGACTGTTGGGGTTATCCCAGCGGTCTTTTTGTGATACATAAAATCAACTTTCTAAGTAAGCGATCATCTTATCGAAGTTGTTTTCCATATCGGTAGTTCCTACGTGATAGAGTTCATCGAGTTTTTTGATGTTATGTTCTAAACGGCCGACTTTAACAGGTGTTTCTGGTGCTAAAACAAAGATCTTGCCATCTTTTTCCAATTGATTCAAAGTTTTGACCGACTTATTGTAATTTTCTGGTCGTGCGATCGCAGCTTTGACAAAGTTAGGATAAGTTTTGAAATGACGATGATAGAGCTTTTGAAGAGCAAAACTAGTTGGCTTTTTGCGGTAATCGCGCATTCTAGTTCTGACGACCACGATCTTATCAAAACCAGCTTGTTGAGCTAGATCATAAGGTATCGAATCAGCGATCCCGCCGTCTAGACATAATCCCTTAGCCGTTTGGACTGGTTTGGAGATAAAAGGCATAGAAGATGAAGCTTCTAAAGCATTCACAAATGGTTTGCCTGGTTTTGGTTTATTGAAAGTAACGGCTTTGCCACTTGTCAATTCAGTCGCTACGACCGCGAAATTAGTTTCCGAGCGTTCATATGCTTTAACATCAAAGTTATGCCAAGTTGGTCCGTGATCTGCGAATAAGAAATCAAGGTTGATGATGCTTTCTTTTTTGAGCACATTAGCCATTGAGATGTATTCTTTGTCATCGCGGTATTGCGTATTGATGTTGTAAGTTCGCTTATATTGTTTGGAAACGTAATTAGCACCACTCAAAGAGCCAGCTGAAACGCCGATCACGGTTTTAAATTGAATATCTTTTTTTAGTAAAACATCAAGGATACCTGAAGTGTAGAGCCCACGCATGGCACCACCTTCGAGCACTAGTGCTGCATTATAGTACATAATTAATGACCTTCTCTCTTCTTGGTACAACCTAATTTTAAGAAGTTTAAGTTTTTTGTGCAAGGTAAAAGGAAAAATTTAAACTAAATGCTTAAAAATAAAGTAGCATGTCTTGCTAGTTTAAATCTAGGCTGCATGCTACTTTATTATATTAGTATACTTTTGCACCTAAAGAACTTTCAAAATGACGTAAAGCCCATTCGTGTCCGATTTGATCAAAACTAGCCACGGCATTTTTAGGGATCTCAAGTGAGTAGTTTAGGTCGTAAGCGTCCACGGCAGTATGCAGAACGCAAATGTCAGTGCAGACCCCAGTTAAACAGAGCGTATCGATCTTGCGGGTGCGTAAAAAGTTATCTAAGCCTGTATTTTGGAAGCTGGAATACCGATCTTTGGAGTATTGCCAGACTAATTCGTTGGCTTGATTATTTTGGTACCACTCTGCTAACTTACCGTAAAGTTGGTGTCCCCAAGTTCCTTCTATATTATGTGGGGGAAATAATTTACTTTCAGGATGGTACTTATCGTTTAACTGATGGGTGTCGGTCGGTAAGATAACATAATCACCGTTAGCTAGGTAGGTGTCAGCTAATTTGAGGATAGTCTCTTCGATAGCTTGGCCAGGCTCTTTGCAGGAAAGCGTACCGTCGTCGGCGATAAAGTCGTTAGTGTAGTCGATAATGAGTAGAGCTTTTTTCATGTTGAGATACCTCGTATATATTTTTCTTATTATAATAGAAGAAAAGTGATCTAGTTGTAAAGTAAAAGCACAAATAACGCTTTCACAAAAATATTTTCAAAAAAATACTTGATTTGTGTTTTTGTTTGTAATAATATAGAAAAGTACTTGTGCAAGGGACAAGTGCATAATTCAGTTGTTTTATATTTTAAATGAGCTATGATGTGAAAGGTTGCGACACACCCGGGAGCTTTGCCACAGGCGTGACGGGAATTTTCACGGAGCTAGTCTTATTTTTAAAATAGACGAGGGAGGTAACATAATGGCAAAACAAAAAATTCGTATTCGTTTGAAAGCATACGAACACCGCATTTTAGATCAATCCGCTGACAAGATCGTGGAAACAGCTAAGAGAACAGGTGCTCAAATTTCCGGTCCTATTCCGTTGCCAACGGAACGTACAATTTACACGGTTATTCGTTCACCACACAAATACAAAGATTCTCGTGAACAATTTGAAATGCGCACACATAAGCGTTTGATCGATATCGTAAATCCTACACCAAAGACAGTTGATTCATTGATGAAACTTGACTTACCATCTGGTGTTGATATCGAAATCAAATTATAATAAATTACATTAAACTATAAAAATTAATTGGAGGTGTACTCATGACCACTAAAGGAATCTTAGGCAAAAAAGTAGGTATGACACAAGTCTTCACTGAAAACGGCGAATTAGTTCCTGTAACAGTTGTTGAAGTGGGTTCTAACGTTGTATTACAAGTTAAAACTGTTGAAAACGACGGTTACGAAGCTGTTCAATTAGGTTTTGATGACCAACGTGAAGTGAATGCTAACAAACCTGCTAAGGGTCATGCAGCAAAAGCAAATACTGCTCCTAAGCGCTTCGTTCGTGAAATCCGCGATGTTGAGCTTGGAGAATACAAAGTCGGTGACGAAATCAAGGCAGACTTGTTCGAAGCAGGCGACATCGTAGACGTAACAGGTACGTCCAAGGGACATGGTTTCCAAGGTAACATCAAACGTTGGGGTCAAAGTCGTGGACCAATGGCTCACGGTTCCCGTTACCACCGTCGACCAGGTTCGATGGGTGTTATCATCAACCGTGTTATGAAAGGTAAGTTATTACCAGGACGTATGGGTGGCAAACGAGTTACGATCCAAAACTTGGAAATCGTTAAAGCTGATACAGAAAACGGCGTACTTTTGATCAAGGGTAACGTACCAGGCGCTAACAAGTCATTCGTTACAATTAAGAGTACAGTTAAATAATTAGAGGAAGGGAGGAAAAATACACATGCCTACAGTAGCATTATTTAATCAAGACGGTACACAAAACGGTGATGTTCAATTGAACGATGCAGTTTTTGGTATCGAACCAAATGAAAGTGTTGTTTTTGATGCTGTGATCATGCAACGTGCATCACTTCGTCAAGGTACACACGCAGTTAAGAACAGAAGTGCTGTTCGCGGTGGTGGTCGTAAGCCATGGCGTCAAAAGGGTACAGGTCGTGCTCGTCAAGGTTCTATCCGCTCACCACAATGGGTTGGTGGTGGTACCGTATTCGGTCCTACACCTCGCTCATATGCTTACAAGCTTCCACGTAAAGTGCGTCGCTTGGCTATCCGCTCCGTCCTTTCTCAAAAGGTATTGGACAATAGCTTGGTAGTTGTTGAAACATTGAACTTCGACGCTCCAAAGACAAAAGCATTTGCAGAAGTTTTGAACAACTTAGATGTTAAATCCAAAGTTTTAGTAGTTCTTGAAGATGACAACGAAAAAGCTGCATTAGCTGCACGCAACTTGGCTAACGTAACAGTTATCCCAGCTAAAGGCTTGAACGTATTAGACGTCGTAAACAGCGACAAGATGGTCATCACAAAAGGAGCTCTTTCTCAAGTAGAGGAGGTTCTTGCATAATGGAATCACGCGATGTAATCTTACGTCCTATCATCACAGAAGCTTCTATGAATGAAATGGACAACAAACGCTACACATTTGAAGTTGACTTACGTGCTAACAAGACACAAGTTAAAGATGCTGTTGAAGACATCTTTGAAGTTGAAGTTGCTAAAGTTAACATCATGAACGTTAAAGGTAAAAAGAAACGCATGGGTCGTTACGAAGGCTACACACGTAAGCGTCGTAAAGCTATCGTTACTTTGAAACCAGAATCAAAAGATATTCAATTATTCAACGAAGAATAAAATTTTAAATTAATCATAGGAGGGAAATATAGTGGGGATCAAAAAATTCAAACCAACCTCTAACGGTCGTCGTAATATGACTGGTTCAGATTTCGCTGAAATCACAAAAACAACCCCAGAAAAGTCCTTGCTTGCATCTAAGAGTAAGACAGCTGGTCGTAACTCTTACGGTCATATCACAGTTCGTCACCGTGGTGGTGGACACAAACGTCAATACCGTTTGATCGACTTCAAACGTATTAAAGACGATGTTCCTGCAACAGTTAAAGCAATCGAGTATGATCCAAACCGTTCTGCTAACATCGCATTAGTTGTTTATGCTGATGGTGTTAAATCATACATCCTTGCACCAAAAGGCCTTGAAGTTGGCCAAAAAATTCAATCCGGTAAAGATGCTGATATCA
This sequence comes from Ligilactobacillus sp. RTP31139st1_D10_RTP31139_211217, assembly GCF_040226755.1. Lineage (NCBI taxonomy): Bacteria > Bacillati > Bacillota > Bacilli > Lactobacillales > Lactobacillaceae > Ligilactobacillus > Ligilactobacillus sp. RTP31139st1_D10_RTP31139_211217. The sequence continues at coordinate 107,022 of NZ_JBCOAR010000007.1, read as the reverse complement.
AAGTTGGTAACACATTGCCATTGGAAAACATTCCAGTTGGTACAGTTATCCACAACATCGAATTAAAACCAGGTAAGGGTGGCCAATTGGTTCGTTCTGCTGGTACATCAGCTCAATTACTTGGTAAAGAAGGCAAATACGCAATCGTTCGTTTGACTTCTGGTGAAGTTCGTATGATCTTAGTTACATGCCGTGCTACGATTGGTGCTGTTGGTAACGAACAACACGAACTTATCAACATCGGTAAAGCTGGTCGTTCCCGTTGGTTGGGCAAGCGTCCACAAAGCCGTGGTTCTGTAATGAACCCTAACGATCACCCACACGGTGGTGGTGAAGGTAAAGCTCCTGTTGGTCGTCCATCTCCAATGTCTCCATGGGGTAAGAAGACTACAGGTCTTAAGACTCGCTCTAAGAAAGCTAAGTCAAACAAATTTATCGTACGTAGTCGTAAAAAGAAATAATCTCCTAATCGCGTAAATTTTATGCGATTATTGTTCCGAAAGGAGGACATACTTTGAGTCGTAGTTTGAAAAAAGGACCTTTCGTCGACGAACACTTGATGAAAAAGGTTGAAGCACAAGCTGATCAAGAAAAGAAATCAGTGATCAAGACATGGTCACGTCGTTCCACGATTTTCCCTAGCTTTATTGGTTACACAATCGCAGTATATGATGGTCGTAAGCATGTGCCGGTTTATATCCAAGAAGATATGGTCGGCCATAAATTAGGTGAATTCGTGCCAACACGTACATTCCATGGTCATGCCGCAGACGATAAGAAGACAGGCAAGAAATAATAAGGGAGGATAAATCATGGCTGAACAAGTAACATCAGCAAAAGCAACTGCCAAGACAGTTCGAATCCCTGCACGTAAAGCACGTCTTGTGATCGATCTTATCCGTGGTAAGAACGTTGCTGAAGCATTCGGTATCTTGAAGTTCACACCAAGATCTGGTGCTTACTTAATCGAAAAAGTTTTGAAATCTGCTGTTGCAAACGCAGAAAACAACTTTGACTTAGATGTTGAAGATCTTTATGTAAGCGAAGCCTATGTTAACGAAGGACCAACCTTGAAGCGTTTCCGTCCTCGTGCAAAGGGTTCTGCTTCCCCAATCAACAAGCGTACAAGTCACATTACAGTTGTGGTATCTGTTAAATAAGGAGGGATAACGCGTGGGTCAAAAAGTAAATCCAACCGGGTTACGTGTCGGTATCATTCGTGACTGGGATGCAAAATGGTATGCTGAAAAAGATTTTGCTTCCAACTTACACGAAGACTTACACATCCGTGAATACATCGAAAAGAAATTAGCCGACGCTGCTGTCTCTACCGTAGAAATCGAACGTGCTGCAAAGCGTGTTAACATTTCTATCCATACTGCAAAACCAGGTATGGTCATCGGTAAAGGCGGTTCTGAAGTTGAAAAGCTTCGTAAAGAATTAAACAACTTGACAGGCAAGCGAGTACACATCAACATTGTGGAAATCAAGAAGCCTGACTTAGAAGCAAAATTAGTTGGTGAAAGCATTGCTCAACAATTGGAAAACCGTGTTGCTTTCCGTCGTGCAATGAAACAAGCTATCCAACGTACAATGCGTGCTGGCGCAAAAGGTATCAAGGTTCAAGTTGCTGGTCGTTTGAACGGTGCTGATATGTCCCGTATCGAACAATTCTCAGAAGGTACTGTTCCTTTGCATACATTGCGTGCTGATATCGATTACGCATGGGTAGAAGCTACAACAACATACGGCCAATTGGGCGTTAAAGTTTGGATCTACCGTGGTGAAGTATTGCCAACAAAGAAAAATAACGGTAAAGGAGGGAAATAGTCTATGTTAGTACCAAAACGTGTAAAGCACCGTCGTGAATTCCGCGGTAAAATGCGTGGTGAAGCAAAAGGCGGTAAGGAAGTAACATTCGGCGAATTCGGTTTACAAGCTACTGATTCACATTGGATCACAAACCGTCAAATCGAAGCTGCTCGTATTGCTATGACTCGTTACATGAAGCGTGGTGGGAAAGTTTGGATCAAGATTTTCCCTCACAAGTCTTACACAGCTAAGGCTATTGGTGTTCGTATGGGTTCCGGTAAAGGTGCTCCAGAAGGCTGGGTAGCTCCTGTAAAACGTGGCAAGGTCATGTTTGAAATTGGTGGTGTTTCTGAAGAAGTTGCTCGTGAAGCATTGCGTTTAGCTTCCCACAAACTCCCAGTCAAGACTAAGTTTGTAAAACGTGAGGTAGGTGGCGAATCAAATGAAGATTAATGAAATTAATGAATTAACCACTGCTGAAATGCTCGAAAAAGAAAAGCAATTCAAAGAAGAATTATTTAACTTACGCTTCCAATTAGCTACCGGTCAATTAGAAAACACCGCACGCTTGAAAGAAGTTCGTAAAACGATCGCACGCATCAAGACTGCGTTGCGTCAACAAGAATTGAACAAATAAGAATACGAAAAGGAGGCTAATCGCGCATGAGTGAAGCTCGTAACCAACGCAAAGTCTATCAAGGACGTGTCGTTTCTGACAAAATGGAAAAAACAATCACTGTTGTTGTTGAAACTTACGTGAACGATAAAGTTTACGGCAAACGTGTTAAGTATTCAAAGAAATACAAGGCACATGACGAAAACAATGAAGCAAAAGTTGGCGACATTGTTAAGATCATGGAAACACGTCCGTTGTCAGCTACAAAACGTTTCCGTTTATTAGAAATCGTTGAAAAAGCAGTTATTATCTAATTTTCGATAACTAACAAAGCATTCGTATTCTGATCTATCTAATAGCGAAAGGAGGTCACATACTGTGATCCAACAAGAGAGTCGTTTGAAAGTCGCTGATAACTCCGGTGCCCGCGAAATCTTGGTTATCAAGATTTTGGGTGGTTCCCGTGTGAAGACTGCTAATATCGGTGACATTATTGTTGCTACTGTTAAACAAGCAACACCAGGTGGCGTTGTCAAAAAAGGCGATGTTGTCAAGGCTGTTGTTGTTCGTACAAAATCTGGTGCACACCGTGCTGACGGTTCATACATCAAGTTCGATGAAAATGCTGCTGTTATCATCGGTGATGACAAGTCACCTAAGGGTACACGTATTTTCGGACCTGTTGCACGTGAATTACGTGACGGAAACTTCATGAAGATCGTTTCCTTAGCACCTGAAGTATTATAATATCCGTCTATTTGGCAAGGAGGTGCGCAGAGAAAATGTTCATCAAGAGCAATGACAAAGTTAAAGTTATCGCTGGTAAGGACAAAGGTAAAGAAGGCGTTGTTATCAAGGCTTTCCCAGCAAATGATCGTGTGATCGTAAAAGGTGTAAACATCGTTAAGAAGCATCAAAAACCTAACAACGCAAACCCAAACGGTGGGATCGTTGAAATGGAAGCACCAATTCATGTTTCTAACGTTAAAAAAATCAGTGAATAGTCGAGAAAGGAGGATACTTTCTTCATGGTTAACCGTTTAAAAGAAAAATATACTAATGAAATCGTTCCATCCTTGATGGAAAAATTCAACTACTCATCAATCATGCAAGCACCTAAGGTTGATAAGATCGTTATCAACATGGGTGTTGGTGATGCTGTAAGCAATGCTAAAAATTTGGATGAAGCTGTGGAAGAACTTACGCTTATCTCTGGTCAAAAACCAGTTATTACCCGCGCTAAGAAATCTATCGCTGGCTTCCGTTTACGTGAAGGTATGGCAATCGGTGCCAAGGTTACCTTACGTGGACAACGTATGTACGAATTTTTGGACAAATTAGTTTCAGTTTCATTGCCTCGTGTGCGTGACTTCCATGGTGTAAGCAAGCGTGCATTTGATGGCCGCGGGAACTACACATTGGGCGTACGCGAACAATTGATCTTCCCTGAAATTGATTTTGATAATGTTAACAAGGTTCGTGGTATGGATATCGTTATCGTTACAACTGCTAACACAGACGAAGAATCCAAAGAACTTTTGACACAACTTGGAATGCCATTCGCTAAATAAGGGGGTTTCACATTGGCTAAAAAGTCACAAGTAGCAAAGAATAAGCGCCCAGCTAAGTTCTCAACACAAGAATACACACGTTGCGAACGTTGCGGTCGTCCTCATTCTGTATATCGTAAATTTAAGTTATGCCGTGTTTGCCTGCGAGAACTTGCTCATAAGGGTCAAATCCCTGGCATGAAAAAGGCTAGCTGGTAGTCCATATTAACAAGGAAAAGGAGGCAATAACATGGCAATGACAGATCCTATTGCAGACTTCTTGACACGTATTCGTAATGCTAACATGGTCAAGCATGAATCTGTAGAAGTTCCTGCTTCAAAAATGAAGAAAAACATCGCTGAAATCCTTAAGAACGAAGGATTTGTTCGTGATGTAGAATACATCGAAGATGACAAGCAAGGTATCATCCGTGTATTCTTGAAATACGGTAAAAACAACGAACGCGTTATCTCTGGTATCCGTCGTATCTCAAAACCAGGTTTACGCTCATACGTTAAAGCTGACGAAGTGCCTAAGGTTCTTAACGGTTTAGGTATCGCTATCGTGTCAACATCTGAAGGTGTTATGACAGATAAAGATGCTCGCGCTAAGAAAATCGGTGGCGAAGTAGTCGCTTACGTTTGGTAATATATAAAGTTCAAAAGGAGGTGTCCATCTCGTGAGTCGTATTGGTTATAAGGCAGTTGAATTACCTGAAGGCGTTGAAGTAAAACAAGACGGAAACGTTGTGACTGTAAAAGGTCCTAAGGGTGAATTAACTCGTGAATTCTCTGATCTTATCAAGATCAACATCGATGGTAACGTTGCAACATTTGAACGTTCAAGCGATGATAAAAAAGCTAAAGCAATGCATGGTACAACCCGTGCTAACTTCCACAACATGGTAGTTGGTGTAACAGAAGGTTACAAGAAAGAACTTGAACTTCGTGGTGTTGGTTACCGTGCTCAAATGCAAGGTAAGAAGCTCGTGTTAAACGTGGGCTACTCTCACCCTGTTGAATTTGAAGAAGAAGATGGAATCAAATTTGAAACTCCATCAGCTACATCAATTATCGTTTCTGGTATCAACAAAGAAGACGTTGGCGATTGCGCTGCTCGCATTCGTGCAACTCGTGCACCAGAACCTTACAAAGGCAAAGGTATTCGTTACGTTGGCGAATATGTACGTCGTAAGGAAGGTAAGACTGGTAAATAATCTTGCAGCATGATCTGCTGTTAAATAAAACTAAGAGGTGAAAAAAGTGATTTCAAAACCAGATAAGAATAAGACGCGTCAAAAGCGCCATACACGTGTTCGTGGTAAGATCTCTGGTACTGCTGAGTGCCCACGCTTAAATGTTTATCGTTCAAACAAAAACATCTACGCTCAAGTTATTGATGACGTAGCGGGTGTGACGCTGGTCAGTGCCTCTACTTTAGACAGTGAAGTTAGCGCTGGTACAAAGACAGCTCAAGCAAGTGCTGTTGGTGAATTAGTGGCTAAACGTGCTGCAGACAAGGGTATCAAAGAAGTTGTATTTGACCGTGGCGGATACCTTTATCATGGTCGTGTGCAAGCTTTGGCTGAAGCTGCTCGCGAAAACGGCTTAGACTTTTAGGAAAAGGAGGAAATAACGTTTATGACTTTTATTGATCCAGCTCAATTAGATTTAGAAGATCGCGTTGTTGCGATCAACCGCATCACTAAAGTTGTTAAAGGTGGACGTCGTCTTCGCTTTGCTGCTTTAGTAATCGTCGGTGACCATAATGGCCACGTGGGCTTCGGTACAGGTAAAGCTCAAGAAGTTCCAGAAGCTATCCGTAAGGCTGTTGATGCTGCTCGTAAGAACTTAGTTAAAGTTCCAATGGTCGGAACAACACTTCCTCACGAAGTTCTCGGTCAATACAGCGGTAGTCGTATTTTACTTAAGCCAGCTGAAGCTGGTTCTGGGGTTGCTGCTGGCGGTGCTGTTCGTGCCGTTATGGAACTCGCCGGAGTTGCTGATGTTACAAGTAAATCATTAGGCTCCAACACACCAATCAACGTTGTTCGTGCAACAATGGATGGTTTAGCTAACATGAAGAGTGCTGAAGAAGTTGCTGCTTTACGTGGCGTTTCTGTTCAACACTTAGCAGAGTAATAAGGAGGACAAATTCATGGCTAACTTAAAAGTTACTTTAGTTCGTTCTGTCATCGGACGTCCTCAAAATCAACGCGAAATCGTTAAGGGCTTAGGCCTTGGACGTGTAAACAGCTCTGTTGTCGTTCCTGACAACGCTGCAATGCGCGGTGCTATTCGCAAGATCAATCATTTAGTGGACGTTGAATTGGCTAAATAATTATTATTTAGATAAATAAGGAGGTGCCAACCCTAATGAAATTACATGAATTAAAGCCAGCTGAAGGCTCACGCCAAGTACGTAACCGCGTAGGTCGTGGTACTTCATCCGGTAACGGTAAAACTGCAGGTCGTGGCCAAAAAGGTCAAAAGGCTCGTAGTAAAGTACGTTTGGGCTTTGAAGGTGGACAAATGCCATTGTTCCGTCGTATGCCAAAACGTGGTTTCAATAACATCAACCGCAAGGAATATGCTATTGTAAACTTAGAAACTTTAAACAAATTCGAAGACGGTGCAGAAGTAACACCAGCATTGATGGTGGAAGCTGGTATCGTTAAGAATGAAAAAGATGGCGTTAAAGTTTTAGGTAATGGTGAATTGAACAAGAAATTAACTGTTAAAGCTAATAAGTTCTCTGCCAGTGCTAAAGCAGCTATCGAAGCAGCAGGCGGTCAAGCAGAGGTGATGTAATACATGCTTAAGACACTAAAGTACGCCTTTGCTGTAAAAGAGATTCGCAATAAAATCTTATTTACCTTAGGTGTCTTGGTTGTATTTCGCTTAGGCACGTATATCACTGTCCCTGGGATCAACGCTAAAGCATTGAATAGTGTTGCGTCTTCAGGGTTAATTAGTATCTTGAACACTTTTAGCGGTGGCGGTTTGACTAACTATTCCATTTTAGCAATGGGTGTTTCTCCATATATTACCGCTCAGATCGTTGTTCAGTTATTACAAATGGACATTGTTCCACGATTTGTTGAATGGAGTAAACAAGGTGAAGTCGGACGGCGCAAGTTAAATCAGTGGACTAGATATCTGACCATTGTGCTCGCGTTTATACAATCAATCGGGATTACAGCTGGGTTCAACTATATGAGTAGTTTGAACTTGGTGAAAGATCCAAGTCCACAAACATACATCAGTATCGGGTTGATCTTGACTGGTGGTACGATGTTTACGACTTGGTTAGGTGATATGATCACTGATCGTGGTATCGGTAATGGGATCTCAATGATCATTATGGCGGGTATCATCGCCCGTGTTCCAGATGGTATTCGTCAGGTATTTGTTGAAGAATTCCAAGGTGCCTCAGACTTGTGGCAACCGATCTTATATATTGTCATCTTATTATTAGCTATCTTGGCGATCGTTACATTCGTGACTTATGTTCAACAAGCTAACTATAAGATTCCGATCCAATATACAAGACGCCTCGCAGGTGCTTCAGAGAGTTCATATTTACCATTGAAAGTGAACGTTGCTGGGGTTATCCCAGTTATCTTTGCTAGCTCATTTATCGCAACTCCGCAAACGATCTTGATGTTATTTACACAAAATCACTCGGAAGATAATTGGTACATCATTATGAGCAAATTGTTCAATATGCAAACTGTACCAGGTATGATCTTGTATACAGTGCTTATTGTTGTCTTCACGTTCTTCTATGCCTTTGTGCAAGTTAACCCTGAAAAATTGGCTGAAAACTTGCAAAAACAAGGAAGCTATATTCCTTCTGTTTGGCCAGGGCGTGAAACACAAAAGTATGTTTCAAGCTTATTGATGCGTTTGAGCTCAGTAGGTTCACTTTTCCTAGGGCTCGTTTCATTGATCCCATTAGTAGCTTCGGCTGTTTGGGGCTTGAATGAATCGATCGGTCTAGGTGGTACTAGTCTTTTGATCGTTGTAGGGGTAACTCTTGAAACAATGCGTCAATTGAACGGTATGATGATGAAACGTGAATATATCGGTTTTATCAGAAAATAATGAACTGCCATTGACAACAAGCAAAGTTGCTCAACTTTGCTTGTTGTTTTTTATATAGAGTATGAATGCATTTTAGCGCAGGTAAGTCCTTATTTTTACGGCTATTTAGTGGTATAATCAATATGGACGTTTAAACCGAGCTGGGTATGGAGCATACCTTGGTGATCACGATGTATTTGTGGTTATATAAAACGGGAAAGTTCAAAACGTAATCTTGAAGTATAAAGGAGCATTTTACAATGGCATTAAATCTTATGTTGATGGGTCTGCCAGGTGCGGGCAAGGGTACCCAAGCTGAAAAGATCGTGGACCAATATCACATTCCACACATTTCCACGGGGGATATCTTCCGTGCAGCAATGAAGAACAATACTCCAATGGGGATCGAAGCTAAGAGTTACATAGATAAGGGTGAACTTGTCCCTGATGAAGTAACGAACGGTATCGTTAAAGAACGTTTAGCTAAAGATGATGTTAATGATGGTTACATGCTTGATGGTTTCCCACGTAACATGGCCCAAGCTGAAGCCTTGGAAACATTCGGGGCTGAATTAGGCAAGCCATTGAACTGTGTGATCAACATTCATGTTGACCCAGAATCTTTGATGGAACGTTTGACAGGCCGTTATATCTGCCGTAACTGTGGCGCAACTTACCACAAGATCTTTAACCCAACTAAGGTCGAAGGTACTTGTGATCGTTGTGGTGAACACGAATTCTATCAACGTGAAGATGACAAACCTGAAACAGTTAAGAACCGTCTTGATGTTAATATCAAGATGAACACACCATTATTAGACTTCTACAAGAAACAAGGTATCTTGCATGAAGTTGATGGTAACCAAGATATCGATAAAGTTTTTGCTGATATCAAGGCTGTTTTAGATCAAATCAACTAAAATCAAATAAAAAAGATACACCTGGATTGTCATTTTTTTAAAATAGTGCTTGCATCCAGCTTGGCACTATGATATGATAATTCAGGTTTATCTTTTCAATAGGCTCAGTTTGCCATTTTGAGCAAACAGAACTTGCGGAAAAAGGTGGGACTCCATAAAAAGCTTCTCACATTTTTACGTGTAAAGTTTTAAAACCAATTTAAGGAGGTACTTTTGCGTGGCGAAAGATGATGTGATTGAAATTGAGGGTACGATCAAAGAAACGTTGCCAAATGCGATGTTCAAAGTTGAACTTGAAAATGGACATGAGATTTTAGCTCACGTTTCCGGTAAGATCCGCATGCATTATATTCGTATTTTACCAGGAGACAAGGTTACTGTTGAAATGTCCCCTTATGATTTGACTAAGGGTCGCATTACCTATCGCTTTAAATAGATTGTACTTCAAAAATATTTAGGAGGTATAATTCATGAAAGTAAGACCATCAGTTAAACCAATGTGCGAACATTGCAAAGTTATCAAACGCAAAGGTCGCGTTATGGTTATTTGCGATAATCCAAAGCACAAACAACGTCAAGGATAATAATTAATCAGGAGGTGTAATTGTAATGGCTCGTATTGCAGGTGTCGATTTACCACGCGACAAGCGTATCGTTATCGGCTTAACTTATATTTACGGAATCGGTAATACAACAGCTAAGAAGATCTTAGCTGAAGCAGGTGTTTCAGAAGACGTTCGCGTTCGCGATTTAACAGCAGATCAAGAAGACAAGATCCGTGCTGTTGTTGATAACTACAAGGTAGAAGGTGACCTTCGCCGTGAAGTTTCTTTAAACATCAAGCGTCTTTCCGAAATTGGCTCTTACCGTGGTCTACGTCATCGTCGTCATTTACCAGTTCGTGGTCAAAACACGAAGAACAATGCGCGTACACGTAAAGGCCCAGCAGTTTCAATTGCAGGTAAGAAGAAATAATTTAAATAATCTAAGAAGGAGGTTAGCTATTTCATGGCAGTTAAAAAGTCTCGTAAGCGCCGTGTAAAGAAGAATATCGAAAGCGGTGTTGCACATATTCATTCAACATTCAATAACACACTTGTTATGATCACAGACGTTCATGGTAACGCCGTAGCATGGTCATCAGCAGGTTCTTTAGGCTTCAAGGGTTCCCGTAAGTCTACTCCATTTGCTGCCCAAATGGCCGCTGAAGCAGCAGCTAAGGGTGCAATGGATCATGGCATGAAGACTGTTGAAGTTGCAGTTAAAGGTCCTGGTTCTGGTCGTGAAGCTGCTATTCGTGCGCTTCAAACAACAGGTCTTGAAGTTACATCTATCAAGGATGTTACACCAGTTCCTCATAACGGATGCCGTCCTCCAAAACGCCGTCGTGTTTAATGTGGATCAGTATTCATTTTGAGGATAGACTCATAATGTTTTCAACCAGATTACACGTAACGTTTTGAAAGGGGTAAAGATAAGAATGATCGAATTTGAAAAACCAAAAATTCATAAAATCGAAGAAGGCCAAGATTACGGCAAGTTCGTCGTTGAACCGCTTGAACGTGGTTATGGTACAACTTTAGGTAACTCCTTACGTCGTATCTTACTTTCTTCCTTACCAGGTGCGGCGATCACTGATGTTCAAATTGATGGTGTGTTACATGAATTCTCAACTGTAAAAGGTGTTTTAGAAGATGTAACAGCGATCATTTTGAACTTAAAGAAAGTCGCACTTAAACTTGATTCTGAAGATTCTCAAACTTTGGAATTTGATGTTGTTGGGCCAAAAGAAGTTACTGCCGGTGACATTCAAGGTAGCAGTGATGTAGAAATCCTCAACCCAGATCAATATATTTGTACTGTGGCTGATGGCGCTGTGTTCCATGCTCGAATGACTGCTAACAAGGGTCGAGGCTATGTTTCCGCAACGGAAAACAAAGCTAAGGCTGAAGACATGCCTATTGGCGTTTTACCAATCGACTCAATTTATACCCCGATCGAACGTGTCAACTACCAAGTAGAAAAAACACGTGTTGGTCAAAAAAATGATTATGATAAATTAACGTTAGACGTGTGGACAAACGGCTCGATCACACCAAGTGAAGCAATCAGCTTGTCCGCTAAGATCTTAACAGAGCATTTGACATTATTTGTTGATTTGACAGATGAAGCTAAGAATGCTGAGATCATGGTCGAAAAAGAAGAAACACATAAAGAAAAAATGCTTGAAATGACAATCGAAGAACTTGACTTATCTGTACGTTCATACAACTGCTTGAAGCGTGCTGGTATCAACACTGTGCAAGCTTTGACTAACAAGTCTGAAGCAGATATGATGAAGGTACGTAACCTTGGTCGCAAGTCCTTGGAAGAAGTTAAGGCTAAATTGGCAGATCTTGGCTTGTCATTACGTCATGATGACTAATATAAAATTTAAGGGAGGGAACTGTTCATGGCTTACCGTAAATTAGGTCGCACAAGCGCACACCGTAAATCAATGTTACGCAACTTGACAACTGACTTGATCGTTAACGGTCGTATCGTTACAACAGAAACACGTGCTAAAGAAGTACGTAAGACTGCTGAAAAGATGATCACTTTGGGTAAAAAAGGTGATTTAGCTTCTCGTCGTCGTGCTGCTGCATTCATGATGGATGTTGTTGCAGACGTTAAAGAAGATGGCGATAAGGCAGTTGTTCAAACAGCATTGCAAAAGTTGTTTGAAGAAGTTGCACCTCGTTTTGAAGGCCGTAACGGCGGTTATACACGTATCATCAAGATGAACGAACGCCGCGGCGATGCAGCTAAGATGGCTGTTCTTGAATTGGTCGACTAATTTTTAATTATTAGCGACGAATATTACTAGTGTCACTTTTATAGCGATAACTGGGCGTTACGATGTTGGGTAAAACCGAGTCTAGTCCTAAGTAGCAGGTGTTGGATCTGTGAAACCTTCGTTATAAAAAGTGATTTTTTTATTATCTTCATTTTTTTGGTATAAATCTTAAATAACGATGAAAAGAGTGCCTTTTTTAGGGCACTCTTTTTTAGTTTATATAACTTAAAATTTTTATGTTTGAATTTAGGAGTTTGCGGACTAAAACTTTATTATTAGGCGTTTTTTAGCTATTTGAGAAAACCGTTTTTTAAATGTAAATCGTTAAATTAAGGCATTAGATAAAAAAATTAATCTTTTGCTGGATAAAAACGTTTTTTTAGAAGATAACCTTTAGATTTTCATAATTTAAATTGTTTTTTGCTTAGTAAAAATTTAATATTAAATTGTAGAATGATAACTTAAGGTCAGATCAATTGGAGGAAAAAAATGCTTTCAAAAAATAATCATAAATTATCTAACCAAAAACTATCTGCTAAAAAGCAACGTTTTAAAATAAAGAAATTGAGTGTAGGGGTAGCGTCTGTTTTGGTAGGTACTATGTTTGCCACCTATACAGGAGTGGATCGTGCGTCAGCGGATACTCAGGTTGATCCCGCAGTGACAATGACAGAAACTGACGATACAAAAGAGACATCTGAGAATGATACTTTAAAATCTACTGAAGCATCGACCGAAGTGACTGAAACGATGCCGGAAAACACCGAAACAGAGACAGTCGAGGATACAGAAACACCAGTTGAAACTTCTGTGACACCAGCTCCAGCTATTCAAGCAGAAACAGAAAACTCAGTGGTCGATACTGAGGCTCCTGAAGCGTCAGCAAATACAGAGGCAAAAACAGTAACTAATGAGGCAGATCCAGTTCCTGTTGTTGAAAACGAATACGGCTAAAGTTCAGGATTTAGAGCGGCTAAAGCTAATGAAGTTAAAGTTTATAGCTTAGATAGTCAAGTTGCGATTAAAAATGGTGGTGCTAAAGTAACGGCGATGGATGGTTATGTGGATAAGAAAAAACATACCACAAGATCTGAAGTCGTTCGTGTAGAAGTTAAATATGTCCCAAGTGCAAAAACAGGTAAAGAATTACCGATCTCGATCGAGTTGACCAGTAATTCTAATTATGAACTGCCAAGTTCGATCAAAGTAAATGGCACTTCTGTTGCACTGACTGGAGATGGTTACTATTATTCCAAAAATGTTAAGGTCAGACCTAACGAAGAAAGCCTGATCGAGTTTACGGTCAATGTTTCAGGTCGTTTAAATAAAGTGACTTCCTTCAATATATACATCGCTACGGCTAATCAAGGGTATGGCCAACCTTTCCCAGCTAAGCATCAGGGCCAAGCTTTTATCAATAACGCTTTAGTTGCAACTAATAAATTTGATTCTAAAGCCTATAATGATGTGATCCAGGAATTAGAAGCACCGGCTGATAAAGTAGAACAAGTAGAAGTACCGTATGAAACCGTATATAAAGCAGATCCAGAACTGCTCGGGGGCCAACGTCAGGGTGTTTCAGGGCAAAAAACAGTCATTACGACACATGTTCTAGGGGCAAATAACCAATTCGTTGCTAAAACGAGTGAAGAGATCACCAAACAACCAGAAGCAGAGATCGTTCGCGTCGGGACTAAGGCGGAAACTACAACTGAAGCCATTCCATTTGTAACGGTCTACGAAGAAGATCCAACCATGAAGGTCACAGATAAAGAAGTGATCGCGGTGGCAGGGGTCGCAGATCAAAAAGTGACGACAAAAACATATACTTTAAATGAACAGACTGGTGAACTAACGACCCAAGAAACAGTGAAGGTGACCGATCCAGTCAATCAAGTTATCAAGCACGGACCAAGTGGTGAGATCAATTACCAAACAGAATATCGTGAAAATAAGAACCTTACTGCGGGTGAAACGAAAGTCATTCAAGCTGGTAAAAAAGGTGCTTCGACTAAGGTCTATGACCCAGTAAATGGTACAGCTACGGCGACCTTTAGTCCAAAAACTGAAGCTAGTGTGACAAGAGAGCCACAATTGATCGTCGTTTTAGTTGAAAATAGTGGTGTAGTCGATATGTATCTATCGACTGACGTTTCTAAATTAGCACCACTCTGGGATAAGATGGAAGATGGCGACAAGTTACTTTGGATCAGTGCTTTGCGGATCCCAGAAAAATTTGATGATGCTAAAGCAAGTTATTCGGTCAAAGGACAAGATACAGCGATCAAACCATTAGAAAGCATTGGCACGATCACAGCTGATCAAATTCCAGCACGGTTTAATATTTCCGATGAGGATCTTAAAAATGCGGAAATTCGTTTAGAGACTGACCTCTTTACAGAAAATGAGAATTCTTTGATCAATAATAAAGCTTTGGTAAATCTATTGAATAAAGCTGGTTCACGGGTGATCTCGATCAGAAATACCGGCCAAAACAAACAGGAATTCAAAAAGTTTGGTTTTGCGGAAAAAGCCTTCCAAAAAGCTAAGATGCCATACAAATTGGATGATCAAGCTGGATTGCTCAGTGTGACACCAAACTTGATCCCAACGATCGTATATAAGCCATTGACGATCGCGATCGCTGATCCATCAGGTGAATTGCAGATCACATCTGCTCAATTAAAAGTTGGCTCTGAGGTAAAAGATCTTAAAGTAGCTGCTGGTAAAGTTCAGGATGAATATACACCGAAAGATGATACGCCGATCGAAGTCAGCTATGCTTTTGCAGGTAAAGCAACACAAACACGTGCGATCGAATTTAACGTAACTGCAGATGGCACGTCAGTAGCTAAATTATCAACAAATGTGCAACCAAAAGCTCATTTTGAAGTTACAACACCAACAAATGAGATCATCGAAGTCGGGACGAAACCAACTTCGACTTCAGAAGAGATCCCATTTGAAACGATTTACGTGACTGATGAAAAGATGCGGGCCGATGCCCCAGAAGTTGTCTTGGTTGAGGGTAAGGTTGGCCAAAAAGTGACGACGATCAACTACACGCTCGATCTAAACACAGGTAAAGTGACTGCCCAGCCACCACAAGAAGTTATCACTGCTAAACCGATAACTCATCAGATCAAACGTGGTGTGGGTAAAGAAACTTCGCTCCCATATACAACAATTTATCAAGCAAGTGAAAAATTAGACTTAAACAAACAAGAGATCAAAGTTAAAGGTAAAAATGGTGTCTTGCAACCAAATGGGGTGGTCACTAGAGCTGCTGTTACCGAAATCATCTTAGTTGGGACCAAGCCAACGGTCGAAGAAAAGACGCTAGATTTTACGACTTTATACACGGCTGATCCAATGAGTTTACCAACTGATCCAGAAGTGATCGAACAAGTTGGTAAGGCTGGTAAACAAGTAACGACGACTAAATATAAAGTTGATCGCAAAACTGGGGCGGTAACAGCTTTAGAACCAACAGTCGAAACGACTCCTGCGGTCGATCAGATCGTAAAACGCGGGACTGGTAAGACGACTATTGTAGCTAAGCCAACCAAATATGTTGCTAATGTCGAGTTAGCAAATAAGACGACACGTGAAGTCGTGGCTGGGGTCGATGGGGTCGTTCATCCAAATGGTAAGGTCTTGACCGAAGTGGTTGCTCGTGTGATCGAAGTTGGGACTAAACCAGTCGTGGTCGAAACTGCGATTGAGCCGCAAGTGATCTACCAAGATGATCCAACGATGAAAAAAGATGATCCAGAAGTGATCGTGGTTCCAGGCACAGCAGGTAAGACGATCGAAACAACGACCTTTACTGTCAATGAACAAACGGGTGAAGTAAGCTCAAGTACAGCCGTTGAAACGATCAAAGCGATCGACCACGTGATCAAGCGTGGTAGTGGTGAAGAAAATCAGATCCCATACCAAACACGCTATGAAGCTGATGAAACAATGGCAAATGGCACAACAGCCGTTAAAGTCGCTGGTCAAGTAGGTATCAAACATCCAAATGGTACAGTAACTAAAGAACCAGTAACTGAGATCATTTTGGTCGGGACCAAGCCAGAGGTAGTAGTCGAAGAACTCGATTTCACGATCTTATGTGAAGCCGATCCGACCTTACCAGTGGGGACGACAGTCATCGTACAAGCAGGGGAAAAAGGACAAAAGATCAAGACCATAACTTATCGCGTTGATGAAGAGACCGGTGAATTGATCGCTGAAGAAACTGAAGAAGTGATCGCACCAGTTACTCAATTGGTCAAACAAGGGACTAAGGTAGAAGAACCACAACCCGAAGTAAAACCAGTGGCTAAGGTGGAAACACCTAAAGCGCAACCAAAAGTTGAATCACCACAAACTGGGGATGTCAACGAAAATAACTTATCGCTACTTGGCTTGCTCGGACTTACGGGAGCTGGACTTTTAGCTGTCGGACGTCGTAAACGTCAAATCAAATAGTTGAAAAGATCAGTGCTCATCCTGGATGGGTGCTGATTTTTTTAGTATTTAGGCAAAAAAATTGCTTTTGCAAAACGAAAGCGGTAACTTCAGTATGAGAGTGGTTATTTATCGAACTTATAATTTGTAAGCATGTTTCGTGACAAGTTGGAAAATGTTTGTATAATCAAGAGTAGTAAGTAAAAGAAAGTGGGAGTGAAAATGGAAAAGGTAAAAAATATTATTATCGGTTTTGGTAAGGGTGGTAAAACTTTAGCCAAGACTTTGGCAACTAAAGGCGAGGAAGTTTTAGTGATCGAACGTTCTGACCAGATGTATGGGGGAACATGTATCAATATCGGTTGCTTACCCTCCAAACGCTTGATCATTGAAGCTGAGAAAAAGGCTGATTTCAGTCAAGCTGTTACTGGTAAAAATGAGATGACAGCTTTCTTGCGGGATAAGAATTACCACATGTTGGCTGACGAACCGACTGTGCGTGTTTTAGATGGGACCGCTAAGTTCAAGTCAGACCATGTAGTCACAGTAACGACGCCTGCTGGTGAGACCCTAGATTTTGAAGGGGAACGGATCTTTATCAATACTGGAGCTGAACCAGTGATATTACCGATCCCAGGTCTAGCAGATAGCAAGTATCTATTGGATTCAACTGGTGCGATGGATCAAAGTGAATTGCCTAAAGAATTGGTGATCATTGGTGCTGGTTATATCGGGCTTGAATTTGCTAGCATGTTTGCCAATTATGGTGCTAAGGTCACAGTTTTGGATGCATCAGATAAGTTTATTCCAAGAGAAGATGATGATATTTCCCAAATGGTCTTTGATGACTTGAGTGCTTTGGGGATCGACTTTAAGTTGGGTGTCAAGATCAAAGAAGTTTGCGACCTTGAGGATAAAGTTGAGATCGTCTATGAAAACGATGGTGAACATACCGTAACAGCGGATAAAGTTTTAGCTGCGACGGGACGTAAACCGCGGACTAGCGAACTAGGCTTAGAAAATACCGCGATCAAATTGGATGAACGTGGAACAGTGGTCGTTGATGATCAATTGCATACCAGTGTTCCTGGTGTCTGGGCGATCGGGGATGTTAAAGGTGGGTTGCAATTCACCTATATCTCTTTAGATGATTTCCGGATCATTAAAGATGAACTTTTTGGCGCTGGCAAACGTCGGATCAGTGATCGTAAAAATGTGCCTTATAGCGTCTTTATCGAACCGCCATTGTCTAAAGTTGGTCTAAATGAAAAAGAAGCTAAAGCAGTAGGGATCGAATATAAGCTCTTCAAGTTACCAGTTGCAGCTATTCCTAAGGCCCGGGTCTTAAAGGATACTCGGGGACTCTTTAAAGTTTTAGTCGATCCTGAAACTGACTTGATCTTAGGGGCTACGATCTATGCTAAAGAATCACACGAGTTGATCAATTTGCTCAGTTTGGCGATCAATGCTAAATTACCATACACAATGTTGCGTGATCAGATCTATACCCATCCAACGATGAGTGAAGCGCTCAATGATGTTTTAAAGTAAAGTAAGGTAATTATATAATGCGAATTTTTGTAGTCGGTGCTACTGGTCGAGTTGCATCAGAATTGGTCAAAGAGCTAGTTGCTAAGGGGCATCAAGTAACCGCAACTGCGCGTCATCCGGAAAATGTCTCGTTGAAGGATTCACCCCAAGTGACTGCAGTCAAATTAGATCTGCATGCTTCAAAAGAAGAATTGGCAGAATTGATCGGTCAACAAGATGCGATCTACTTTACAGCCGGTTCACGTGGTAAAGATCTCTTACAGACCGACGCTTTTGGGGCTGTCAAGACGATGCAAGCAGCCGAGTTGAATGGTATCAAACGTTATATCATGTTGAGCTCATTACATGCCTTAGAACCAGAATTTTGGCATGAGAACGGTTTAGCTCAGATCATGGATTATAACATTGCCAAATTCTTTGCGGACCACTATCTAGTGCATAACACGGACTTAGATTATACGATCTTACAACCAACAGCTTTGACCGAAGAACCTGGTACAGGTAAGATCACGGTCGGGGCGACTAAAGTTTCTAAAAATCCGATCCCAGATGTGGCCTTGACCTTAGCTGAGATCTTGGAACATGACAATACACGCAAAAAAGTTATCATGATGAGCAGTGGTGATACACCGATCGCTCAAGCTTTGGCAAACGTATAGTAATGGCTAACTAAAAAGCCGACCAGCACCGGTCGGCTTTTTAGTTAGCTTAAAGAGCGTTTGAACTCAGCTGCTAACGCTGGAAGTAAAGGTTCATATGTACTTAGAGTCTTTAAGGCTTCACTTGGACTTGCACTAGGTGAGAGCGTGATCATCGGTGCTACCGAAAGAACAGGCATTTTGAGCCCTTGCATGACTAAACGTAAGGCGATCTGGACTTGGGAGCCACCGTGTCCACCAAAAGTAACTAAGCAAGCGGGTTTTCCTTGCCATTCGCAATAGAGATAGTCAAGCGCATTTTTCAAGACCGCAGGATAGCCCCAGTTATATTGCGGAACGATGAAGATAAAGCCCGCGTAAGCAGCGATCTTTTCACTCCAACGTTTGGTCTTCTCATGCTGGTAAGTACCAGTTTGGGGCATTTCACTTTCATCTAAGAAGGGTAAGTCAAAATCAGCTAGATCGATGATATCGTAAGTCAGCTCAGCTTGAGGCAGATTTTTTGCGAACCATTCAGCGATCGAGGGGCTCCGGCGCCCAGGACGCGTACTACTGATGATGATCCCGATTTTTTTCATAAAATTTCACCTCGTGACTTTAATTTTAGAAGTAAAATCTCAGATTGGCAAATTAAAACGTGAGAATGTGGTATATTATTCCTAAAGGGTTGCAGACTAGCAACTAGAATTTCAGTGGGGGAAGCTAAATGAGTGTAATTATTGAGATAAAAAATCTTAGCTTTGCGTACGATGAAGCGAGTCAAAAAAAGACATTGTCGCAGATCGATTTAACGATCGAACAAGGGCAGTGGGTCGCTTTGATCGGCCATAATGGAAGTGGCAAGAGTACTCTGGCTAAATTGCTCGATGGGCTATTGACGCCAACTGAGGGGACGATAACTGTGGCCGGTCTTCCTTTGAATGAAGAAAATATTTGGGCGATCAGAGATCAGATCGGGATGGTCTTTCAGAATCCGGATAATCAATTTGTGGGCGCAGATGTTGAAGGGGATGTGGCCTTTGGCTTGGAAAATCGAGGTGTACCCTATGAACAAATGCATCAACATGTTCAAGAAGCCTTGGAAGCTGTTAACATGCAGGCTTTTGCCAAACACGAACCGGTCCGGCTTTCGGGTGGACAAAAGCAGCGCGTTGCGATCGCAGGCGTCTTGGCGATTAGACCACAGATCGTGATCTTCGATGAATCGACCAGTATGCTTGATCCCGAGGGCCGAGCCGAGTTAGTTGCTTTAATGCGACGCTTGAATAAAGAAGAAGGTTTTACAGTCATTTCGATCACACATGATATCGATGAGGCGGCTCTGGCTGATCGGATCATTGTGTTAGAGCAAGGTAAAGTGATCGATGATGATACCCCAGAAAATATCTTTACCCGGGGCAATGAATTGAGTAAAGTGGGGTTAGATGTACCTTATCCCGAACGGTTGAAGCATGAGCTAGCTAAGCTGGGGATCAAAGTACCCGAAAAATATTTGACAGAAAAGGAATTGGTGGACTGGTTATGGCAATTCAACTTGAAAAATTAAGCTATACGTATCAAGCCGAGACCCCGTTAGCCCAACAAGCTCTAAAAGATGTGAGCTTTACGATCAAAGATCAAAGTTTTACCGCTATTGTTGGACATACTGGGAGTGGAAAGTCCACCTTGCTCCAGCATTTAAATGGACTTTTAAAACCTACTAGTGGTCGTTTGACAGTCAATGGGCAGGTGATAACGCCAGCGACTAAAAATAAAGAGTTGGCCAAGTTGCGCCAAGAAGTTGGTTTCGTGTTTCAATTTCCTGAAGCTCAACTATTTGAAGAGACGGTCTTAAAGGATATTGCCTTTGCACCGAAAAATTTTGGGGCAACGGCTGAAGAAGCTGAAAAGATCGCGCGTGAAAAAGCCAAACTCGTTAATTTAGATGAAAGTGTGTTGGAGCGTTCACCGTTTGAGCTTTCTGGGGGGCAGATGCGTCGGGTCGCGATCGCAGGGATCTTAGCGATGTCACCTAAAGTTTTAGTTTTAGATGAACCGACTGCAGGCCTAGACCCGAGCGGACGTGCCGAAATGATGGCGTTATTCAAACGACTTCATGAAAAAGAAAAATTGACGATCATTTTAGTGACCCATCAAATGAACGATGTGGCTAATTTTGCCGATCAAGTTTTAGTGATGGAATCAGGGCGCTTGCTCGCCGATAAAACACCAGCTGAGCTCTTTTCTGATCCCGACTGGCTAAAAGCACATCACTTAAATCTGCCACAAACGACCGCATTTGCGCAGCGGTTAGTCGAACGGGGATTGAAATTTGCGCAGCTACCGTTGACTGAACATGAATTAGCACAAATTTTAGCGACAAAAATAAAAGAACAGGGGGCTGAAAATGGATAAATTATTACTCGGACGTTATATACGGGGTGATTCTTTGGTACATCGCCTTGATCCCCGTGCCAAAATGATCTTGTGTTTTTACTTTGTGTTGATCATTTTTTTATGTAACAACTGGCAATCATATCTGCTATTAGGAACTGTGACCTTGCTCAGTGTTTTACTTTCAAAGATCAGCCTGAGTTATTTTGTCAAAGGGGTCATGCCGTTGATCTGGCTGATCTTATTTACAGTCCTCTTGCAGGTCTTCTTCACCCGTGGCGGCACGACTTATTGGCAATTTGGACCACTGACCTTGACACAGTTTGGCTTAGTCAATGGTTTTTATGTCTTTTGTCGTTTTGTGTTGATCATTTTTATGTCGACACTTTTGACCGTGACAACGACACCACTTGCGATCGCGGATGCAACTGAATCGTTGATGCAACCGTTAAAGAAACTAAAGGTCCCAGTGCACGAGATCGCTTTGATGTTGTCGATTGCATTGCGTTTTGTGCCGACTTTGATGGATGAAACGACTAAGATCATGAATGCACAACGCTCGCGTGGGGTCGATTTTAGTGAAGGCAGTTTGATCTCCCGGATAAAGGCCGTGATCCCGCTATTGATCCCCTTATTTGTCAGTGCCTTGACGCGGGCGGAAGATCTGGCAACTGCGATGGAAGCGCGTGGTTATCGTGGAGGAGAAGGGCGAAGCAAGTATCGTTTGCAAGTTTGGCATTTACAAGATACGCTAGCGCTAGTATTTTTTTTCCTAGTGACCCTTGCTTTGATATTTTTGAGAAATTGAGGAATTTTAATGACGAAGCGTTATATGATAACTTTAGCCTATGATGGCACTAATTTTGCGGGTTTTCAGGCCCAACCTAAGCAACGGACCGTGCAGTCAGTTCTAGAAAAAGCACTCAACAAGATGAGTAAATTTGACGACTACATCACGATCTATGGCTCGGGGCGCACTGACTCGGGTGTCCATGCTTTGGGGCAAGTCATTCACTTTGATTTTCCCCATGATATCTCACCAGAAGGGATGCTCAAGGGGTTAAACTCAATGTTGCCCCTTGATTGTGAGGTCATCGACTGCAAGATCGTCAGTGATGACTTTCATGCGCGCTTTACCACTCATGGCAAGCGCTATATGTACCGTGTCAGCCGTTCGTGGTTTACCGATCCTTTCAAACGTTTCTACACGGGACATTACAAATATCCCCTTGATATCAAGCGGATCGAAGAAGCGATGCCCGATGTCGTGGGGACCCATGATTTTTCGAGTTTTGTAGCTTCAGGCAGTCAAACTAGAGATCATGTCCGAACGATCTATGAGGCTACCGTCAGAGAAGACAAAGAAAACAATGAAGTGATCTTTGAATTCTACGGCAACGGCTTTTTGTATAATCAAGTGCGGATCATGGTAGCGACCTTGTTAGAGATCGGAAATGGTAAACGTCCAGTCCATGATTTTTTGCGCTTGTACGAAGTCAAAGACCGCAATGAATGTCGGGAAACAGCACCCGCAAGTGGACTTTATCTGAAGAAAGTGTATTATGAATAAAATAATAGCTTGATTTTACGATTTATTGAAAGTTATAATTGACTATACCTAAAAAAAATCGTAATATAGTATTTGGTATTGTTTGCCCCACAGTAAGCCCCGTTAATCTTATTGTTTGTCAAACATGTATACATTAAATGGAGGAAATAAACGTGCGTACAACATATATTGCAAAACCAGGCGAAGTAGAACGTAAATGGTATGTCGTAGATGCAACAGATGTTCCTTTGGGACGCTTATCCACAGTGGTAGCATCTGTTTTACGCGGCAAGAACAAGCCTACTTTCACACCAAACGTTGATACAGGTGACTTTGTGATCGTCATCAATGCAGAAAAAGTTGCTTTGACAGGTCGTAAAGCAACAGATAAGATCTATTACCATCACTCAAACCATCCAGGTGGCTTGAAGGAACGTACAGCTGGTGACTACCGTGAAAAGGATCCAGAAAAATTGATCGCATTATCTGTTAAAGGTATGCTTCCAAAGGGTACTCTTGGTCGTGCACAAGCTAAGAAGCTTCACGTTTACCGTGGTGCAGAACACAAGCATGCTGCTCAAAACCCAGAAGTATTAGACATCACAAACTTAATCTAGGAGGAAAACGAATTTGGCACAAGTACAATATCGCGGCACAGGTCGTCGTAAAAACTCAGTTGCACGTGTGATCTTGGTACCAGGTACAGGTAAGATCACAATGAACGGCAAATCTGCAGAAGAATACATTCCATTTGCAAACTTACGCGAAGTTATGGCTCAACCATTCGTTGCCACAGAAACAAAAGACCAATATGATGTATTGGTAAACGTTAACGGTGGTGGCTTCTCAGGTCAAGCTGGCGCTACACGTCATGGTATCGCACGCGCTTTACTTGAAGTAGATCCAGACTTCCGCGGTGTCTTGAAGCGTGCAGGTCTCTTGACTCGTGATGCACGTATGAAAGAACGTAAGAAGCCAGGTCTTAAGAAGGCTCGTAAAGCTTCACAATTCTCAAAACGTTAATATCGCGTTATATCAACATTTCAAACGCATTTCTCACTTCGGTGGGAGATGCGTTTTTTTGTTTTGACCTAGACTTTTCAGAAGATTATGGGATATTTTATTTGCCGTAGACCATTATCAGGGATATCATGGAGAAAGAAAATGGAGTGTGTTAGTCAGATCGTGAAGCTATTATTTCTCTTGCAGAAAAAAGTTCATGATCGTGATATTTGCAATGAATGTTAATGGTGGTAAATAAATTAAGAAGGGAAAAGCTATATTACTTCTAGTAATTCAGGAAAGATATGGCTAGGTGCTAAAAATTGAAAAAGATTAAGCGGTTTTTATTGGAAAGAAAGACAACATGGGAGTTGTTGGGAGTTTATATGGATCATTTTGGTGAAAGGTTACCGATAGCTCAGATGTGTGTAACTGATAGTGAATTGAGAGAAATTCTGATCAGAGCTTTACTCGAGAATAAGAAGTATAAGTTGAATATTCCCAAGGGATGTATTGTATAGATCCATAAGATGATTAATAAATCAGATTTGACGTAATAGAACTTTGGAGCAAGAAGTTGCTACGATCAAACAAAGGACAGCCGATTTAAGAATCACAAAAGATAGAGATTGATCTGCAGAAAAATGGCTAATCTGCAGAAATATTGTTGTCTATATTATATAAATATGATCAACCAAAAGAACCAGCACATCGTGGGATCCACAACGTGCTGGTTCAATTTGATTGGGCGTAGAATTTAGCTTGGCAGTAAGTGCGTGAATAGTCAAAAATGCGCCCATCATTTAAATAATAAATATCTTCGAGTCGTAAAGCGGGACTATTAGGGGGCAAGTCTAGTAATTTAGCTTGAGCTTCATCGAGCAAAACACTATCAAAGTATTTATCCGAAAAACCGATCTTTAGGCCTTGGGCGCGTAAATAGCTAAAGATCGAGCCTTCTGCTACAGTAGCGGGTAAATGACCGACGAGATCGGCAACATAAAAAGATTCTTCTAGCCAAAAAGGTTTACCATCTAAATATTGTAACCGCAAAATGCGGTAGACCAAACTGCCGACTGGGAGCTGTAAATTTTTAGCAATTTCAGGTTCGGCGGGGAGTTTTTCAAAAGCGAGGACACGGTTGGTGATCCGTTCGTGAAAATTACCAAAAAAACCAGCAGTATTTTGAAATAAAGGATCATAATCTTGGCGTTGGCGCCGTCTGACAAAGATCCCACTTCCCTGAACTTGGTAGACTACATGCGAATTTTCGAGATTCTTAAGTGCTTGCATCATCGTGTTTTTGCTCACACCATACATTTCCATCAATTCGGTCAAACTGGGCAGTTTAGTTCCATGGGAAAGTTGATTATCATCGATATAAGATTTGAGCTTGTTTGCGATCGCTTGATGTTTTAACATATGCTATTTCACCTCATATTTCAGTATAGCATAATGAAAACGCTTGACAAAATGTTTGGTAACAATTTAGCATATAAGTGTACCCAAACAATTATACATAATCTAAGAAAGGGGCTTATACAAATGATCCATCAAACATTAAAACCATTTCCAAAAGATTTCTTATGGGGGGCTTCGACTTCGGCTTACCAAGTTGAGGGTGCCAGTTTAGAAGACGGCAAAGGACCATCTTTTCAAGATACCAAGGAATTGCCACCAGGGACCGCTGATCTAACGGTCTCAGTTGATCATTATCATCGTTACAAAGAAGACATCGCCTTGATGGCCGAGATGGGTTTTAAAGCATATCGTTTCTCGATCTCATGGTCACGTGTTTTACCAGAAGGGATCGGGAAAGTTAATCCTAAGGGGATCGAATTTTATAATAATTTGATCGATGAATGTTTGAAATATGATATCGAACCGATCATCACGATGTTTCATTTCGACATGCCGGCAGCTCTGGAAGAAAAAGGTTCTTGGAGCAATGCGGAATCTTCCGAATGGTTCAAGGAATTTGCTCAAGTGCTCTTTGAAAATTACGGTGACCGGGTCAAATATTGGTTGACGATCAATGAACAAAATATGATGACTTTAGTTGGACAACTGATCGGTACATTACGTGTGCCAGAAGCAACAACGAACTTGACTAAAGAGATCTATCAACAAAATCACCATCAATTAGTGGCGCAAGCTAAAGCGATGCAATTATGCCACGAGATGTTGCCACAAGCCAAGATCGGTCCGGCGCCAAATATCGCGTTGGCTTATCCTAATGGTAATCGTCCAGAAGACATCATCGCGGAACAAAATGCCAATGCGATCCGCAATTGGTTATATTTAGATATGGCTGTTTATGGGCGCTACAATAACTTGGTTTGGGCGTATTTAGAAGCTAAAGATGCAACCCCAACGTTTGCTCCTGGAGATGCCGAAGTCTTAAAGGCAGCCAAACCTGATTTTATCGCTTTTAATTACTATACTTCATTTACGGTCGAAGCAAGTGATGGTAGTGAACAGATCGATGACAAATTTGCTGATCAGCAATCCGCAATGTCTGAACCGGGATATTACCGCAGTGTACAAAATCAAAATTTGAAAAAGACCGAATTTGGTTGGGAGATCGATCCAGTTGGCTTTAGAGCGACCATGCGTGCCTTATATGATCGCTACCAACTTCCATTATTAGTCACGGAAAATGGGATCGGAGCTTATGATGAACTAACTGCAGATGGAAAAGTCCATGACCCATATCGGATCGTTTATTTGCGCGAACACATTGCTCAGATACAAAAAGCGATCTCGGATGGCGTTGAGATGTTAGGCTATAATCCATGGTCAGCGATCGACCTGATCTCAACGCATGAAGGAATCAAGAAGCGCTATGGTTTCATCTATGTTGATCGGGATGAATTTGATCTCAAGACTTTAAAACGTTACCGCAAAGATTCATTTTATTGGTATAAAAAAGTTATTGCGACTAACGGCCAAGATCTCAGTGATCAGTTCTAAACCAAGAGTGGCTGGGGGATGTGCTTAACTATAGACTTGTGTTATGCTAAAGAAAAATCAAGCAGGTGAAAGTATGTACTTCAAACAGATCTATTCCACGCCCCTGGGAGAATTGCTGTTAGTCGGGACCGAAACAGAACTTGTGGGAGCTTGGTTCACTGATCAAAAATATTTTGCTCCTGATTTTTCACTTGAAAAGATCGCAGATGTTGAGACTCCGGCTTTAAAACAAGCTAGAGCATGGCTAACGGAGTATTTTAATGGTCAGATCCCGACTACAAAGATCACGTTAGCACCACAAGTTACGCCTTTTAGGCAGCGAGTATTGCAGCAACTACAGCAGATCCCCTATGGAACTACGGCGACCTACCAAGAGCTAGCAAAACAATTGGCCTCGCATCCAAGGGCTGTCGGTGGGGCTGTAGCGCATAACCCATTGAGTCTTTTTATCCCGTGTCACCGCGTTTTGGCAAGTGACGGCAGTTTGCATGGCTATGCTGGTGGACTTGACCGTAAACAGGCGCTACTAGAACTGGAACAGATCTTATAAAAAATTATTGCCAGATCATTTAAGATATTTTAAAATAATAAAAAATGTCTAGGAGGCAATATAAAATTATGGAAATGTCAAAAGAACGCCTGACTGCCTTCACTGATGCAGTATTAGCGATCATTATGACGATCTTAGTTTTAGAGTTGAATAAACCTGAAGCGATGACTTGGGCTGCCGTTTGGGATCTACGTGAGAGTTTCTTTGCCTACACTGTTTCATTTTTCTGGTTAGGAACGATGTGGGTCAATATGCACCGAGCTTGGCATAATGTTGAAAAGATCAATAATGAACTAGTATGGAACTCTTTGATCTTGTTATTCTTTTCTTCATTTTCCCCTATACAACAAGTATCGTAGCTGATAATTTTGACAGTCCCGTTGCTCAAACGATGTATGGAATCATTGTTTTAGCTGTTACAGCTTGCAATATTTGGATGTATGTGGAACTAAAACGCATAAATAAGGGAAAATCAGTCGAGGCAGATTTTAGTATCCTAGATGGTCGTGGCATGTTTGATGTTGCAGGAAAAGTGATCGGTCTGATCTTGACTTTAACGATCTTTCCGCCTGCAATGATGTGGGAAGTCTTGATCACGGCGATCTTTATCGTTTTACCACGCTCGATCTGATCAGTAAATAAGTTGGTGGTAACACCAGCTTATTTTTTAGTTTGAGTGTAAAAACGTACATTTGAGTAAGAAGAGTGGTAATATAGGTTAAAACTTAGCAAAGGGAAGTGAGTGAATGAACGAAAAATTTACTGAAAATATCCACGTTTTAGATGGATCAATGGCGGCTACCTTGAAAGAACAAGGAATAGATAGTACGGGTGAGCTGTGGACAGCCCAAGCGTTAAGCGACAATATCGAAGCTGTTTATGATGCGCATTACAGTTATTTAGCAGCTGGAGCCCAGATGATCTTGACCGATACGTATCAAGCTAATCTGCAAGCTTTTGAAAAAGCTGGTCATTCCAAACAGCAGGCTGAAAACTTGGTAGGGATGGCGGTATTAGTGGCTCAAAAAGCTCGAGATGACTATGAAGAACAGACCGGAAAACATGCTTTAGTGGCTGCCTCGATCGGACCATATGGAGCCTATCTTGCCGATGGCAGTGAGTATCGGGGGGATTATTTGTTGAATGATGCGCAATATCTTAATTTTCATTTGCCACGTTTGACGGCCGTACTTGCGCAAACACCGGATTGTTTAGCTTTAGAGACCCAGCCAAAACTCTCAGAACCACTAGCTTTATTGAGATGGCTGGAAAAAAATGTGCCTCAGATGCCAGTCTACGTTTCATTTACACTCCGAGATGAAATGACACTTAGCGATGGGACCGAACTTAAGCGGGCGGTTGCAGCGATCAGTAAATTTGAGCAAGTATTTGCGATCGGTGTCAATTGTATCGTACCTGAGCTTGTGAGTGGAGCGCTTAAAGTTATGCGGCAAGCAACGACTAAAAAGCTCATCGTCTACCCTAATCTCGGAGCTCAATATGATCCTGAGACTAAGACATGGGCCAAAAGTGAGCAACAGTTAGATTTTACGCAGCTGACTGAAAAATGGTATCAAGCTGGTGCGAGCATCATTGGTGGCTGTTGCATGACGACGAGTCCCCAGATCAGTCAGATCGCAACGTACCTTGAGCAGTATCAAAAAGAGAATGTATAAAAAAACACGCGCTGAGGCGTGTTTTTTTATTAGACTAAATTTTTTTGTTTTGAGCGTAAAGGATGAAAACGAGGAAAGTGGCTAGGATCCCATAGATGGAACCGATATAGCCGATATTTCCCAGTGAAGTAACACTGACGGCTTGGGCTGCAGTCAATGAACCCAGCGAGATCCCTAGGTTAGCAAAGATCGAATTGAGCGATGATGCTAGATCAAGGGATTGGGGATATTTTTTCTCAGCGATATCTAAAAACATCAGCTGAGTTGAGGCACCATAGCTAGCAAAGCAAACGCAAAGTAGAGCGATCGTTGCTGCACCTAGCCACGGAAGCTGAATTGCTGGTCCTAAGAGCAACATCAATAGTGTCATCGTGATATAGACGTAGCGGAGTGGCTTTAAGCCACCATTATCGGCTAAATAGCCACCAAACTTATTGCCAATGATAAAGAAGATCCCCATCCCAAACAATAACCAGTTGAGCCAAGTGTTATTAAAGCCCATTTCATTAGTGAAAAGTGGACGGATATAGGTATAGATCGTATAGTCAGCGGCGCACACAGCTACGACAAAGGCGACGCCTAAGAGAACTTGCTTTTCTTTGAGTAGCGCAAATTGATGTTTGAGTGTCCCTTTAAACTGAGGGGTATCTTTAGGCACGAGCCAAAGCAGTAGGCATAAGACGATAAAGGTGATCGCACTGATCATCCAAAAGCTATCGTGCCAGGAAAAAGTCGTACTGATCAAAGTTCCAAGGGGGATCCCGATGATCGAAGCTAAACTAAAACCGGCAAAGACCCAAGAAACTAGGCTAGCTCGTTTATGCCGCGGTGCAATGTAGTTGGCCATGACCAAAACGATCGAAATGATCGCCCCAGCTACACTGGCGGTCAAGATCCGCGACAATAGAAGCGAAGTAAAGTTAGTGGCTAAAGCGGTCCAAGTATTGCCGATAAAAAAGATCAAGATTAGTGCTAGTAAGACACGATGCCGTAAAAAACGATTGCCAAATGAGGTTATAAGCGGAGTGCTTAGCGCATAGACAAGTGCAAAAATGGTGACTAACAGCCCAAGTTGTGATAACCCAGTCCCAAATTCACTCGAAATGTCTGGTAAGACCCCGACGATAATATACTCATTACATCCGAGCATAAAAGCGATAAAAATAAATAAACATGCCTGTAAGCGATATTTCATGATAATTGCGGTCCTTTCGATTTAAATTGCATATATCATTTTAAACCACAAAACCGCTTTTTGGCTATTAATTTTTACCACCCTAATTCAGCCGCATTTTTAGGCAGTTGGAGTTTTCCTGCTGCTTCTTCGCTAAAGACTTGCTCTAAGATCGCAAAGGCTTGTTCTAACTGAGCTGTGGTGATCACAAGTGGTGGTTGGAAGCGTAAGATATTGCCCCGTAGACTGATCATGATCACACCTAGTTTAAAGGCACGGTGGATGATCTTGGTCGCAATCTCGGTGGAAGGCTGTTTAGTCTTAGGGTCAACGATATCGATCCCACCATTGAGGCCATACATTCTGACATCACCGATAAAATCGTATTTTGCTTGAGCTTGTTGGAAAAAGGTCGCCGCTGATCTGCCTAGTTCTGTCGAGCGACGTAAAAGCTCTTCTTTTTCGATGATTTCAATAGTAGCTAGAGCAGCTGCTGCAGTGAGGGGATTTCCTGCAGTAGTAAAAATATGAGCCGGAGCGTCCAACGCTTCCATGATCTCAGCTCGTCCGATCACTGCACTTAGTGGAAGCCCAGATGCTAGTGATTTGCCGACGCTCATGAGATCGGGTTCAAGCTCGAAATGTTGGATCGACCACCATTTACCGGTTCGTCCCATGCCCTGATTGACTTCATCGACTGCAAATAAGATCCCGTGTTCATGAGCAAATTCATAGACTTTTTGGAGATACTTTGTCGGTGCTTTGATGATCCCACCATCACCTTGGATCGGTTCGATCAAGATGCAGGCGACTTCATCAGGAGGAAGATAGGTCTCAAATGGTAACTTAAAGGCTGCAAACATTCGCTCTACAAATTGCTCTTCAGTCTCTTGCGACGCTTTTTGCCAGGGGTCGGGATAAGGTACTTTGATGATCCCGGGAAGTAAGGGACCGAGCTTGCGGGTCATGTTCAAACTGACACCCGAAGCAGTCAGAGAGCCATAGGTCGAACCGTGATAAGCTCCGGTAAAAGTCACGATGTATTGCCGCCCAGTATAGGCGCGCGCAAATTTGATGATCGCATCATTGGCATCTGAGCCAGAATTTCCCCAGGCTAACTTGACAGGTCCTGACATTGGTGCAAGTTTTGTTAATCTGGTGCTCAATTGGGCTGCGATCTGATTAGCAAAATAGGCTGGTGTGTATTGGATCAACTTTTGAGCTTGCTGGGTGATCGCTTGGACCACCGATGGATGACAGTGCCCAGTGTTGGTCGATGAGGCGGAGGCTAAGAGGTCGATATATTCTTTGCCGTCAGCATCAGTCAATAGGGCGCCGTTTCCTTGTGCGATCACGAGGTCAAAGTACTTGATCCGTGATTGCGAAGCTAAACTGCGGGCTTCTTGGTGAAGTAATTCATCATTTTTTGCCATAGTAGCACCTCATTTCTTTTTCTTAAAAAAAGATTACGTGTATTATAAACCTATTAATGAAAGATTTAAAGTATATTTTTTAAGTAATTTAGGGAAATTAAGGTTGCTATAACTTAAAATTGAAAATAACTTGTGTGATATATAAGTGCCGTTTTGTTAAAGATTTTGTTATAATAAAGCAGAAAGGCTCGAATAGTAAAATTAAGAATTAGCCGTGATTTTTACAGAAAAAATTTAGAATATTAATCAAAAGGAGTGATCGGAGTGTCAAAGCCGGCAATCGATATCTTTGCCCATGTCTTGCCTCCTAAATTTTATCAGTAATTATTACAGTTAGCGCCAGAGTTGATTGTTGGGGCTGTTATGACGGTCCTCGAGGCAATTTTGACACCTAAAGAGCGCGAGCAGATCATGTATTTAAACTTTGAAAAATTAATGGCAGGTGATATGAAGTGACCAATTTGGAATATCCGCCTTTGTTTAGATTGTATGAACTTGAGATCAAACCAGAAAAGAAAGCGGAATTTTTAGCTTTAGGACAGAGAAATTTGAATTTATCGATCAAAACTGAACCGCAGACATTAGCGATGCATGCAACTCATATTGATGAAAAGGGGCTGGAGAATCTAGTCTTTGAGCTCTATCAAGATACTGCGGCGCAAAAACGACATCAAGCCTCACCGCAATTTCAAAAGTACGCGACTTTTGCTAAAAATGCGATCGTCAATCGCAAGGTGATCGATCTGATCCCAGAATTATTACTGGAAAAGTTTGATTTTTTAGGTAAAGGGACGCCAGATAATATGACGGTAAAATTAGCTAAATTACAATTAGAAAAATCCAGTGCTGCTGCCTTTAAAGCTGCCGTCTTTAGTGAAATGCACCAAGCGATCGTACTTGAACCCGGTGTTTTAGCGATGTATGCAGCAACGGTCCAGAATAAGCCGGATGAATGGATCTTTTTAGAATTCTATCAAGATAAACAAGCTTATGCCAAGCACCGGGAGACTCCACATTTTAAAGAATATATCAAAAAGACTACTGATCTAGTGGCAAAAAAAGAGCTATTAGATCTAACAGCTGATACTTTAGTCAGTCAGGGGAATTTGAGTTATGAACGTGGGGAAAATTAATATTAGAGATACGTTATTTGCGTCTCTCTTTTGTTTTTGGCTCAAATACGCTAAAATTTAGGTGTATTTCAGTAAAGTGAGTGTGAAAAATGGAAATTGATTTAAGGCTGATGCGGGCAAGTGACTATGATGAGATCTTAAAGATGGTGATCACAACTTGGGATTATCGCTCTTGGGTCCCCAAAGACCTGGTTGAACCGATGGCAGAATACTTTTTGAGTGATCTTTTGCAAAAATCAGATCATATCGTTGTGGTAACGGTCGACGGTAAGCCTGCCGGGATCTGTGCCGGCGACGTTTTAGACTATACGAAGATCCAGCGCTTTTGTTTGCGGAAAAAGACTGCTGCTTTAGGTGCAATCTTAAAGCAGACCGAACCTGATTCGATCTTTGAAAAATATATTCAAACGATGGCATTAGATCAGGAGCTGTTACTTCAAAGTAAACGTGAATTTGAAGGGAGTCTCAATTTATTGTTGGTCAATGGAAAATATCGTGGTCTAGGTTTAGGGAAAAAATTATACAACAACTTCTGTGAATATTTACAAAAAAATGGTGTCAGATCATTCTATTTATATACAGATGATTCATCGGATTATGGCTTCTATGAACATAATGGCTTAGAAAAATTGGTGGAAAAGCGTTTTTATTGGGATGAAGGCAACGAAGAGACCGCCGAGACTTATTACCTTTATGGGCGAGACTTTAACTAAGCAAAATCTTTACAAATTTAGCTTTTATCGTTAAACTTAGGTGGATAATAATTCACAAAAGAGGGTGTAAAGCTTATGTCGATGCTGTTTTCAACAGCTAAAGTAGCGTCATTAAATCTAAAGAATCGAATAGTGATGTCGCCCATGCGGACGTATAGTGTCCAAAAAGGTGATGGTGTCTTAAATCCGTTGCATTTTGCTCATTATGGAGCACGTGCGGTCGAGCAAGTTGGGTTAGTTATCCTTGAGATGACCGCTGTTGAACCTGAAGGGCGCACGACTGAGCACGATTTAGGCTTGTGGAACGACGAACAGGCAGAAGAGTTAAAGCGTTTGGTCGATTTTTTGCATAGTTTGGGCACAAAAGTTGGGATCGAACTCGGACATGCAGGCCGTAAAGCTAAAGCTGAGTCGGTACCAGTTGCACCGAGTCTTGTTGAAGCCTACAGTGATGATTACAATGAACCAAGAGCCTTGAATATCGCTGAGATCAAACGCATCCAAAGTGCTTTTGTAACTGCAGCTAAACGAGCTATACAGGCTGGAGTTGATCTGATCGAGCTCCAGGGAGCTGAGGGCTTTTTGATCGATGAGTTCTTTTCGCCAGTCATCAATCGGCGAGATGATGAGTATGGTGGTGAACTTGCAGGGCGTTATCGCTTCGTGCAGGAGATCATTACTCAGATCAGAGACTTTTATACGGGGCTATTGTGGGTCCGCTTGTCGTTAGATGATTATGCTAAAGAAGATGAGCAAAATAAGCTAACTGAGTGGCAAACTATCAGTCAATGGCTCGAGCGTGATGGGATCGATTGCTTGAGTATCACGACTGGTGGGCTATTTGATAAAAAGCCAGACCATATTTATGAAGGCTGGCAAGTTCCATATGCAACAGCAATGAAAAAGGCAGTCAACTTACCGATCGCAGTTACAGGGATGCTACTTGATTCAAAGTTGTGTGAGTACATTTTAGAAACAAAACAAGCTGATCTGATCTTGGAAGCTCATGTATTTGATACAAATGCACGCTGGGTCGTTGAAGCTAAAAAAGAATTACATGAAAAATAAACATAACGGGCTAAAGATCTGTTGCTGATCTCTAGCCCGTTATGTTTATTTTTGTTTACGTTTGATCTCTAGTTTACGTAAGAATGGTAAGATAACACCCATCCCAAAGATCAAGAAGACAAAGAAGAAATTCATCATCAATTCATGTGTGAATTGCTTTGTTCCAAAGTGTGCATTTTGTGGAATGAATCCCATTGTCGCACAGACAAATGTGAATAAGAAACACCAGAAACCAACGAGCAAAGCGCCGGTACGGTTTTTGATGAAGATATAGTCTGAGCTAAATTTATCCTGTTGCCATCTAACAGCGATGAATGCAACAAAGACTAAACAGGTCTTATAAGGGGAAACGATCCCATTTAAGTTGAGCAACCAGTTATAAATGGAGTTGATATCAGGTAAAGTCCCACTCAAAAGTAAGAGGACCAAGGCGATCCCAGCGGTCAAAGTATAACTGTGGACAGGACGCCCGTTTTTGTTGGTCTTCGTGAGCCAAGTTGGCATGTATCTTTGATTAACATCGCCGGCAAAGACGCGACTGGCAGCATCGATCAAGACTGCAAGCTGAGCTAACATGAAAAATGATTGGACAACAGCAAAGACATACATCAAACTATTGCCCCAGCCTAATTGTTGACTTAAAAGTTTGAACGCGTAATAAGGACCGTTCATCTTGAAGTCGTTAGGGATATTATTGGCATCAAAGAAGACCGCCAAAGCTAAGGTCCCAAAGATCGTCAAGGCCCCAGTCATCAAGGCGAGCATCCACATGGAACGTGGGAAATCACGTTTAGGATTTTTCATACGACTAATGTAAGGTGCTGCAAGTTCAGCCCCGGACATCGCAAAGATCAACAGACCAGTCGTTGAAAAATAATGTAAACTGAAATTAGGTTTGAATGCTGACCAATCAAATGGTTGTGTCGCAATATGTGCCCCATGTGTCAAGGCATAACCGGTCATCAAAACAAAGAGCATCGACATGATAAACATTGCGCCCCCACCGATCAAGGATAAGATCTCTAAGGCGTTTTTGAAAATATTTTCCAAAAGAATGAAAGCTAAAATGATAACAAATGTCAGTAAGCCAAAAGTAAATGTGGACATGTGACTGCTCAAAGTAGCATCGCCCAAGATGATCCAACTAAAGGATACGATGATCGAGTTGGAGACATCGACTAAGTATGGGATAGTTTGGACCCAATACATCCAGGAAGTAGCGTAACCAAAGAGATCACTGCCAGTCCCACGTCTGATCCACGAAGCAAGTCCACCTGCTTGTTGGTCGAAGGTCAAACCTAATTGGCTGACGATCAATTCGTAGGGAATGACATAGACAAACAACATAAAGATCCAAGAAATAACTACCGATAGCCCTTGATTTTGAAAAGGATAAAAGATATTTTCAAAACTGATGATCGTAACAAAATCAAGTAATGTTAAGACGAGCCAGGGGGTATATTTCTTTTGGTCGAGTGAGTTTTGGTTTAAAGTATTCAATTTTATCTCCTTTAATTAATGCAAAATCTGAGTTTATTTTGCATTAACACCCGGATGCTTATTGGAATGCACGTGGATCCCTCCTTTGTGAAAATAATTACTTTTTCCATTTTAAAGAATCCTTTATGAAATTACTACCATAAATTTGTTTTTTCTTATGAAAAAATATAAAATTGTTTTGAAAAAGTGAGTAGGTGAAAAAATGAAGAAATATCTAAAAATAGCTACTCCTGCCAAGTTACAGGCAGATGTAGCTAAGAAGTGGCCCACTGTCGAACTAACACCTGAAGTCTCAGGGGCTAAATTAGCCGCACTAGTGATCGAAGCCGGTGATCTCAAACAACGTGCGATCGCTGAATTGATCTGTCAGCGTTCTGGGCTAAAAATACCGCTGATCGAAGTCACGGCGGAAAATATCGATGCTGATATGAAAAGAGTGTTGGAATCAGCCACGGCTTATGAAAAAGAAAATGTGCCCGCCTTTTTATTAGATCTAATCAATTTTGCCGATGAAAAAGCAGTCAGCTTTACCACACCGGGACACCATAATGGGAATTTTTACACGCGGCATCCAGCTGGTGAAGTCTTTAAAAACTTTTTCGGCGATAATTTTTTATACGCTGACGTCAGTGACACGATCCCTGAATTGGGTGATACCTTGACCCATGGTGGAACGCCGTTGACAGCTGAAAAACAGGCAGCTAAAGCTTTTAACGCCGATAAAGTATATTTTTGTACAAATGGGACTACTAGTTCAAATACGATCTGTGCGACCGCTGCATTGACCGAGGGTGATCTCGTGCTTTTTGATCGAAATAACCATAAATCGCTCTACAACAGTGCCCTAGTTATGACAGGGGCTAAACCGGTCTATTTAAAGACTGATCGTGATCCTTTAGGGTTGATCGGTCCTTTGGTAGGTGAAGAGTTAGATGAAAAAAAGATCCGCCAACAGATCGCATTGGTCGATCCTAAAAAAGCCAAAGCTAAGCGGCCTTTTAGACTAGCGGTCTTACAACTGGAAACATATGATGGCGTCTTTTATGATGCACGGTATCTCATTAAAAAGCTCGGGCCATTATGTGATTATATTTTATTTGATTGTGCTTGGGGCGGTTATGAACAATTTGTCGATCTGATGAAAGAATTATCGCCGCTGAGTTTAGAATATGGTCCAGCTGATCCTGGGATCTTAGTGACTCAATCTGTGCACAAACAGCAAGCTGGGGTAGCCCAAACTTCTCAGATCTTGAAAAAAGATGCACACTTAAAAGGGCAAAAACGTTATATCGATCATAAACACTTCAATAATGCCTACCTTAAATACGTTACAACGAGTTACTCTTATCCGATCTATGCGTCTTTAGCAGTCAATGCAGCGATGGCAGCTAGTTCGGCTAATCATGCGTGGTGGGAAGAAACACTGGTCAAAGGGATCGAATTTAGAAAGACATTGTTGCGTCAAAGCAAGCTGTTTAAACCACTCGTTCCCACAAAGATAAACGGTATTTCCTGGGAAAATATCCCGACTGAAAAGCTAGCGGCTGACCTAAGCTTATGGCAACTTGATCCTAAAGATACCTGGCATGGCTTTAGTAAAGTTGCTTTAGGAGAAGCGATCATCAGTCCTTTGAAGTTGACGATCACCTCTCCGGGAGTCGAGCTAAAGACAGGTAAATATACTGAAACGGGGATCCCGAGCCCATTAGTCGGCGAATTTTTATTGGAAAAACGGATCATTCCGGGTAAAGCCGATCTTTATTCAACACTTTTCTTTTTGACTCCCGGTGAAGATGAGCTCAGTTTACAGACATTGCTGACGGCACTATTAGAATTTGAACGACTCTATTTGACAGATGCCCCGTTAGAAAAAGCTCTCCCCCGTTTTTATCGGCAAAATAAAGAACGTTATTCTGGCTATACTTTAAGACAGTTGTGTCAAGAGATGCATGAGTATTTTAAGGGACAACAGATCTATCATCTGCAACAAGCCCTATTTATCAAGCCAGAACTTCAAGGCTATAGTTGTTTGCCACGCACAGCTGATCTTGCGTTTATGCGGGGGCAAGGTAAGTTGGTCCCATTAGACAAGATCGAAGGTAAAGTCGCACTTGAAGGGGTCTTGCCGTACCCGCCTGGAGTCTTTATCGTCGCACCTGGTGAAGGATGGCAGGCACTGGATGTTAAATACTTCAAGGTACTGCTTGGGGCAATGGAAAATTTCCCGGGTTTTGAACCGGAGATCCAAGGCATCTATCTTGAACGGGATGAAGCTGGACACCTAAGTGCAGCTGGCTATGTTTTAGATGAGAATTTATATAGAATATGAGGTGTTGTGAAAAAATAGGATGACGGTACTGTGGACTAGGCTATTATAATGGGAGGTTAAGTAGCGATTTTTCTAAAATTAGCTTGTGAACAGCAAAAATAGGCATACTTTATACGTGATTTATGATAAAATGTGACTAACTGTAAAAGGAGAACGATGCCTAATGATGACGACACAAGAAATAATGGAAAAATACGATATTACACGCCAAACTCTGAATAACTGGATACGTAAACAAGAGATTCCCGCACCTGCTAAGAAAAAAGGACGCCAAAATGCTTGGACAAAGAATCAGGTAAAATATATAGACAAAAAAGTTATTCAAAAAAATTCTGAGCAACTTAAGCTTTTTGAAGCGGATAATGAACCTTTGCATATTAATAATCGAAGATATTTAGGTAGTAAGCAAAAAATACTTGATTTTATCAATCATGTTGTAGAGAAAAACACTACAAAAGTATCAACTATTGCTGACGTTTTTGCGGGCACTGGTGTGGTGGCTGATATGTTTAGTAAACAAGGAAAGAAGGTTATAGTTAACGATATTTTGACAAGTAATTATATTTCATACCAGACATGGTTTGGAAATGAATCAATTGATGAAATGAAGATTCAATGTAAAATACAAGAGCTAAATGATTTACAGGGATTCTACGGATATGTGGCGAAAAATTTTGGAGATAAGTATTTTTCTTTAGACAACGCAAAAAAAATAGATGCTATTCGTGAAAAAATTGAGACCTATACAGATGTAAATTTTCGGGAGAAAGCCTTTTTGCTAACTTCACTACTTTATGCTATGGATAAAGCTGCTAATACAGTGGGACATTTTGATGCTTATCGAAAGAAAATGGATACTCTGAAGCCTATATATCTAAGAATGCCAGAGATTAAAAAGAATAAGAAGAATAAAATTTATAATGAAGATGCTAACCAACTAGTTAGAAAAATAAAAGCTGATCTTGTATATATTGACACTCCGTATAACTCTCGTGGATATGAAAGTGCCTATCATGTTTTGGAAAATGTTATGGAGTGGAAAAAGCCAGCGGTTGAAGGAATTGCTAGAAAAGCGGTAAACCGTTCTGAAAAATCTTCTGCATATACAAAGGCTAAGGCTCCACAAGCTTTTGACGATTTAATTCAGCATATAGATGCACGTTATATTTTAGTTTCCTATAATAACATGGCAAAGAAGGGAAATTCTCGATCAAACGCTAAAATTTCAAACGAGGAGATAATTGCTAGTTTAGAAAAGAGGGGAAAGGTAAGAGTGTTTGAAACTGACTTTAAGGCTTTTACAACAGGAAAATCTAAAATTGATAACCATAAGGAACTTCTCTATCTTTGTATAGTCGATGATGAGATAATTCAATCGGCTTTGAATTATACAGGTGGAAAACAAAAATTATTCCCTCAACTTAAAACACTTTTTCCAAGTAATTATTCCAGATTTATTGATTTATTTGCAGGTGGAGCAAGTGTTACTGTAAACCTAATTAAGCAAGGAATTGCAGATGAATATCTTGTCAATGATATTGAGAAACATGTAATAGAGTTTTTTGAGTATCTTTCAAAAATAAATATTGATAATTTTATTCGGGAAGTTGAAAATAATATATCAAAGTATGGATTATCTGAAACAAAGAAAAATGGTTACGCATATTACTCAATGGATAGTGCTAATGGTGTGGGAAAATATAATAAAGAAAAATTTTTGAAGTTGCGTGAGGATTACAATAGACAACCCTCCCCAATCTTATTTTATTTACTGGTAGTATTTGGTTTCAATAATCAAATTCGTTATAACTCAAAGGGAGAGTATAACTTACCTGTTGGGAAACGAGATTTTAACAAGAAAATGGAAGAAAAATTACGAAGATTTGCTAGTCAAATAAAGGACCAAAGAATTTTTTTTTCAGCAAGAGATTTTAGAGAGATAGATGTACACGATGGTGACTTTGTTTATGCAGATCCTCCATACCTTATCACAACAGCAGCGTATAATGAGAATGGTGGATGGTCAGAAAAAGATGAGTTAGATCTATATAGTTACCTTGATAAAGCTGATAAAAATGGGGTTAAATTTGCATTATCAAATGTGATTTTTCATAAGGGACAGGAAAATAAAATGCTTACCAAGTGGGCTTCAAAATATAATATTCA
The DNA here is from genome assembly GCF_040226755.1 of Ligilactobacillus sp. RTP31139st1_D10_RTP31139_211217. Taxonomy (NCBI): domain Bacteria; kingdom Bacillati; phylum Bacillota; class Bacilli; order Lactobacillales; family Lactobacillaceae; genus Ligilactobacillus; species Ligilactobacillus sp. RTP31139st1_D10_RTP31139_211217. The sequence continues at coordinate 66,898 of NZ_JBCOAR010000007.1, read as the reverse complement.
CATTCTAAACTATAATTACAACAATAGTAATTATCAATCTAAAGCTAAATATAATGAAACAGTTGAAGTCTTAGTTACAAATTACGGAGGAGAAAAATTATGAAATTGAAAAAGGACGCCGAAACATTTAATTTAGGGGACACAAGTTTTCGTAGGCAAGCATTAATTGATGATTACAAAGTATTGTTGTCATTACTTCAAAAAGTAAATTTAGAGTACCCAGAGTGGGATAAGGAAGCACAGGAAAAATTTTATGAAACAGTACTTGAAGAAACTAATATGTTTTCGAGAAATGAAGAAGAGGATTTTGCCAGACGAGGGAGAACACTTACTAGTGCATTAGCTAAAATTGGGTTAATTAATGATAAACGCAGGCTTTCGAGAGTAGCAAATAACTGGCTAAGTAACAGTAATTTAGCTTCCGATGAAGTTGAAGGAACATTGGGAATTGATATTAATAATTTAATGTTTACACGTCAGTTGCTTAAATTACGAATATATCACTCTGATGGAATAAGATACTTCCACCCAGTTCGAGTTGCGTTGGAGTTGGTAAAGCGCTATAGAAACATACCACAACGAAATTTTTTGATATTGATTCATTCCATACAACCAAACTTTGATGATTTGCAGATAGAAGGGATAATTACTGCTTATGAAAGTGTAGCCTCAAATAAAGAAACATTCCCAGAATTCCTAGACAGGGAATTTCCTGAGAATGAGAGTGATGTAACAGCTAGGGAATTATTTTCAAGTAGGCCACTAGATAGAGATAAATTTGATTTATTATTTACAAATCGTAAGTCATCTAGCACGCAAGATGTGTATTTTGACTTTGTGACATCATTGATTAAATTTAAAGAATGTAAGACTCAGGAAAATTTTGCAAGATTGATTGAATTTAATACAGACGCTAAATTAAAGAGGGCATTTGGATTTGGTAAATCAGTGTTCAAGAAAGCTGATAATGTTAATGATTTTCTCAAGAAAAATGAAGGTAGCCGATTACTTTCTGAAGACGATACATTCATTTATGAACGGTTTGTTTTTTCTAAAAAATATGACCTTGTAAAGGAATATGGTGATATGACCAAGCGAACTCTCAATCTTTCGGGTTTATTTGATTTTAGAAACGGATTAGTGAATGCTACAAGTAGAGAAATTTTTAAAATTATATTTACAAATATGAGATTTTCAGGTGAGGATAAATATTCGGATTATGAGAAAAATCTAAATTATTTTTTTTATCAAGAATCCACAATTACAACAATTTTGAACTTAGATAAAGATGAAAAAATTCAAGCAATTAAAGAGCTACTCAATGTTACAGATTATTCACAAATTCAAAATGCTGTTGCCAGTCAGAAAGAGAAAAAATTTCGAGAATTTATTTCCGAAGTTTTTCCTCGCAAAAAGATCATGGAACTCCTACCTTTATTTTCCAAGAGAGATGATAAAAAAATTAAATCAGCTGTTTCGGAATCAGCAACTGTTCCGACTATTTATGAATATATTGTGGCAATTGCATGGTTTTATATCTCTAAAGAAGATTTCTCCATAACTCAGAGTCTGAATCTAACTTTGGATGGAAATATGTTACCACTTTCTCATGCAGCAGGAGGTGCTGGGGATATTGTAATCAATTATGAAAATCTAACGCTTATGTTAGAAGTTACTTTGATGAATAAGCAGGCTCAGAAACGCGGAGAATGGGAACCTGTGCTTCGACATGCAACTAATCTTACAGTGGATAATTCTTCGAAAAATGTAACTACATTATTTATTGCTGACGAGCTTGATGAAAATACAATTAATATATGGCGAGCAGTGGCAAGTGTCCCACTTAAATCATCAAATAAAGATGAATTTGCCGATTTAGTAAAAATTTTTCCACTTGAAAATAAGGAACTGCTAGATATGCTTAAGAATAATCGGGACGAGGTAGTTTTATTAAAAGCGATTGATAAATCTTATACTAAATTTGCAGGAGATTTTGACCTCGGCTGGAGAGATGAGATATTAGATTGTATAAATAATAAGTGATATAAAAAAGACGACCTATACCTATATAGAAAGCTTAGAGTCGTCTTTTTATTGATTAAGTTAAAGAATTCCATTTTACACTTCTAATACTTACGGGCGCTTTTTTTGATAGGCGAGGCGTGGTGTTTGATCCTCGGTCAAGATGATTCCACAATAAACAAAGCCATTTTTTTTGATCAGATGTTGCATACGCTTATTATTTTGATGAGTGTCGATCCGGATATTTGGTTCGAGCTGTTCACAAAAAGCTAATGCCTTATTAAAGACACCTTTGACTTTCCCGTTACCGGCAATACGATGGATCGTACCATAGGGCTGGTCGTCTAGCCAAGACCCTTCTATTTGCTGATAAGTTGGGTCTTCACCTAGGATAAAGGCAAAAACGCCACCGATGTTTCCTGCTTCTTCAATGACATAGAGGTGTTTAGCAGCAATATCAGCTTCTAAAACATCTAAGGCAGGGTGAGTTTTACCCCATTGATCTGGATTGTTATCTTTTGCCATTTGAGTACGAGCAAATGCATAGATCGCACTGATCGCTGGAAGGTCGGCTATGGTAGCTAAGCGGATCATCAGAACAACTCCTTTTTGTTAAAATATTTAGCTTAATTCTAGCAAAGAAAAATTTTTTTGCAAGAGGGATTGCATTTACGAAAAGTAAGTGCTATTGTATTGGTAACGATTTGAAAAGAGGAATTACGATGAAGACTTTAGTTATCAACAATATGGCTCATACATGTTGTCCTTCTTCGCGCCAGCTAGCGAAGAAGGTCCATTTGCGTTGAGTTTTTTAACGTAACTAGGAGGCTTCTTCAACGTAAGAGGGCGCAGACTTTTTAAAGTTTGCGCCCTTTTTTTCTACTCAGATCGCAGAAAGAAGGGAAGAACATGATATATCAAGACGTATCACAGCTGATCGGTCAGACACCGTTGATAAAACTTGCAGTCAAAACGCCAAACAATGTATCGATCTATGCCAAGTTAGAGATGTTTAATCCAGGTGGCAGTATTAAAGATCGTTTAGGCGAGTATCTCATGGATGATGCGCAGGCAAAAGGCTTGTTGACAGCAGAAACGACGATCATTGAACCTACAGCGGGCAATACTGGGATCGGTCTAGCTTTAGCAGCACAAAAACGTGGCTTAAAAACGATCTTAGTCGTGCCCGAGAAATTTAGCCAGGAAAAACAGATCTTGATGCGTGCCTTAGGTGCAAAAATAGTACATACGCCAAGTGAATTAGGGATCAAAGGTGCGATCGCCCAAGCTAAGAAATTAGCTGCCCAGATCACGGATAGCTACTTGCCGCTACAATTTGAAAATTCGGCCAATCCAGCTGCATATGCGACTAGTCTGGCGCCAGAGATCATTGCTGAATTTGAAAAAAATAAGTTGAGTTTAGCTGCTTTTGTAGCTGGGGCTGGCAGTGGTGGGACTTTTGCTGGGATCACGCAAGCTTTAAAGCAAAAATTTCCTGGGTTAACAGCTGCCGTGGTTGAACCAGAGGGCTCGATCCTAAATGGTGGTGCGCCCCATAGTCATTTGACGGAAGGGATCGGGGTTGAATTTATACCGCCCTTTTTCGCTCAAACTAAGCCCGATGCGATCTATACGATAAGTGATCGGGAGGCGTTTGCGCAAGTCAAGCAACTGGCACTGACAAATGGTTTGTTTGTCGGAAGTTCGAGCGGAGCGGCGTTGGCAGCTAGCTTGAAATTAGCACAAAAGCTGCCTCAAAACAGTAATATCGTCACGATTTTTCCCGATAGTTCAGAACGTTATTTAAGTAAACATATTTATCGATTTGAGGAGGAGATTTAAATGAAATTTGATTCAAAGTTGATCCACGGTGGTATCAGTAATGATAAGACAACAGGTGCAGTGAGTGTACCGATCTATCAGGTCTCGACCTATAAGCAAGCCGAGTTGGGGGGGACACCAGCGTATGAATATTCCCGAACTGGTAATCCAACGCGCCATGCACTTGAACAATTGATCGCAGAGCTAGAAAATGGGAAGCGCGGGCTAGCCTTTGCTTCGGGTTCGGCAGCGATTCATACCGTGTTTAATTTATTTTCTAAGGGTGATCATGTTGTCGTAGGAAATGATGTATATGGCGGAACTTTTCGGCTGTTGAATACAGTTTTAAATCGTCTTGGTCTGGAATTTACCGCAGTCGATACCCGTGATTTAAAAGCGGTCAAACAAGCGATCCAGCCGAATACAAAGGCACTGTATTTAGAGACTCCGACTAATCCCTTGTTACATGTCTCTGATCTGAGTTCATTATCTGACTTAGCCCATGTTAACGATCTCTTGGTGATCGTGGATAATACTTTTGCGACTCCGTATTTGCAACAGCCGTTAGATCTAGGCGCTGATATCGTGGTCCACAGTGCTTCAAAATATCTCGGGGGACATAGCGACCTTGTGGCAGGCTTAGCGGTCACTAAGAGCCAAGCACTCGGGGATCAATTAGCTTACTTACAAAATGCGATCGGGGCTATTTTAGGTCCACAAGATAGTTGGTTACTACAACGGGGGATCAAGACATTAGCGGTCCGGATGCGTGTGCATAATGAAAATACGCGAGCTATCTTTGAATTTTTGCAAAAGCATGAAAAAGTTGCTAAGATCTACTACCCTGGTGATCCAAGTGCGCCAGAGCATGAACTTGCTAAAAAGCAAATGCGTGATTTTGGGGGGATGATCTCATTTGAGTTGATAGCTGGGGCCGATGTAAAAGCCTTTATCGAATACCTGCGCTTGATCACGTTAGCCGAAAGTTTAGGCTCAGTGGAAAGTTTGATCGAAGTACCTGCGATCATGACACATGGAGCTATCCCACGTGAGATCCGGCTAAAAGATGGGATCAGCGATGAATTGATCCGACTATCAGTGGGGATCGAAGCTAAAGAAGATCTGCTACAAGATCTAGAGCAAGCTTTGGAACAAGCATAGGTAAACTTAAAGAATTCTTTAAAAGTTTTAAGCCGAAAGTTGTGTACAATTAGTAAGTACAGGGAGCAAAAAATAATTGCGAGGTGACGCAAAATCAGATTTTTACGTTTCATTTGGAATCTATTTTTGACCCTTTTTATCACTGCTAGCTTAAGTTTAGGCTTGTTGTGGTTTATGACTAGTCCTTACGCTCTCCCAGTTGTGCGTGAGATACAGACTTTGGTAACTAAGATCGTTCCCGATCAAGGAAAGCTGCTGAATGTCAAAACTGAAAGCATATCCCCAAGTGATCCAACGGCGCAAAGTTATTCTGAGGATACCAATGCGCAGGCGGCAAATGGCGCACGTTGGAGCAAAAACACAGCGACTGTTTATCTTGAAGCAAGTGATGAACGCTTCCGCACCGCCTATTTAAGGGCAATCGAAAATTGGAACCAAACTGGGGCTTTTAACTTTGATTTGACTGATGATAAAAAACGAGCCCAGATTATTTTAAAACAACAAAATGATGCCAATACCAGTGCAGCTGGGGTGACGCATACCATGATAAATCAATTGACGAATCGTTTGACCAGTGCAGATGTCTATCTCAATTCCTATTATTTATTAAATGCGCAGTATGGTTATTCCCAATTACGGATAACTAATACCGCAGAACATGAATTAGGGCATGCGATCGGTTTGGCGCATGATGATGAAAATGTCTCAGTGATGCAGTCGGCTGGATCGTATTATTCGATCCAACCTAAAGATATCGAAGCTGTAAAAGCTCTCTATCAAGGCTAGAGTTATTAGGAGAGGTCTGCTATAGTTGAGAAGTAGCAATGAGGAGGATATTTATGACTTTGAAATTAGTTACAGCAACTCCAGCTGATCTACCTAAGATAAAGGAATTGTATTTGAGTGCTTTTCCAGCCGTAGAACGGATCCCATTTTGGCTGTTAAAAAAGCGCACTAAGACTGAGATAGCCGAATTTTGTAGTCTCTATGACGATGATAACTGGGTCGGTTTTATCTATACGGTCAAAAATGCCGAACTAGTCTATGTGTTCTTTTTGGCGATCAAAGCGACTGAACGCTCTAAGGGGTATGGCAGTGGTTTGATGAAGCTGATAAAAGAGCGTTATCAAGGGCAAGTGATCGGCTTAAGTGCTGAAAGGCCTGATGAAGCTGCGGCTAACAACCACGAGCGTTTACGCCGTTTAAAATTTTATGCTAAAAATGAGTTTTTACCGACTGATTTTTATACAGCTGAAAAAGGTGGCGTGGAGTTTGAATTCTTGACCCAAAATGGACAAAAGATCAGACCCCAAGCTTATCCAGAGTTAATGGCACAATGCCTAGGACTGTGGCAAAAATTCTTATTACCGATCAAAGTAGTTAAAGATTAGTCAGAAAAGTGGTTCATTTGAGCCACTTTTTTCATTGGCCTGAAAAATTTGCAAAAAAGTAGATTAAATTAGATAATAAAAATTATCAAACTTAAAGGAAGAAAAATATGAAACGATTAGTGTTGGCAGAAAAACCAAGTGTTGCCCGTGATCTGAGCAAGATCTTGGGCGCAGACCAAAAGCACAAGAATTATTATGAAGGTAAAAATTATGTTGTTACTTGGGCGCTTGGTCACTTGTTGACTTTGAAGATGCCGGAAGATTTAAAAAATGAATGGCAAACTTGGCAAATGGAAACTTTGCCAATGATCCCTAAGTATATCGGGACCAAGCCATTACCTAAAACGCGAGCCCAATTAAAAGCGATCGCTAACTTAGCTAAACGAAAAGATATCTCAGAAGCGATCATCGCTACCGATGCTGGGCGTGAGGGTGAGTTAGTGGCGCGCTGGATCTTGGAATATATTCGTTTCAATAAGCCAGTCAAGCGTTTATGGATATCTTCACAAACTAATAAAGCGATCAAAGAAGGCTTTGCTTCACTAAAGCCAGCTAAAGCTTACGATGATCTTTATTATTCGGCCTTGGCCCGGGCTAAAGCTGATTGGCTGATCGGGTTGAATGTGACGCGTGCTTTAACGGTCAAGTACCAGGATAATTTATCGGCGGGGCGGGTCCAAACGCCAACTTTAGCTTTAGTGGCTAAGCAAGAAGAGAAGATCAGCAAATTTATCCCGCAAAAATATTTTACGATCAGTCTTGAAGTTGCCGGTCAAAGAGCAACACGGGTCCAAAAAGATCCGCATGCATTAAAGGAGCGCAAAGAAGCAGATGAACTCGTCAAAAAGATGAGTTCTCAAAATGGTAAAGTCGAACAGATCACGGCTAAAGATAAGACGATCCCTGCACCTTTACCATACGATCTAACAGAATTACAGCGCGTTGCCAACGAAAAGTACGGCTATTCCGCTAAAAAGACCTTGTCATTAGTCCAAAGTTTATATGAAGTGCATAAGATCGTATCTTATCCTCGGACTGATAGTAAATATCTATCTAATGACTTAAAGGCGACATTAAAAGATCGATTACATGCGATCGCAGGGCTATTTCCGGAAGCTAAACAATATGCGGTCAAGGGCGCAAAAGTCGTTCAAAATAAAGCTTTTAACGACGCTAAGGTGACAGACCACCATGCCTTGATCCCAACGGAACAGTTACCACAGTATAATAAGCTCAGCAGTGATGAACATCGGATCTATACTTTGATCGCCGAAAGATTTATAGGTTTATTTGCAGCACCTCACAAAGAACGCCAAGAAAAGATCGTATTTGCTTTTGGTAAGGAACGCTTTAAACTGACCCAAACAAAAGTCATTGAAGCTGGCTGGAAAAAGAACACGACACCAGAAAAGGCAGCTGCTAAGTTTAGCGAAGGTATGCAAGTTGCGCCACATTTCACGGTCAAAGAAGCCTTAACGACCCCACCTAAGCCTTTGAGTGAAGGTTCACTGCTAACTCAAATGGAGCGCTATAGTTTAGGGACACCGGCAACACGAGCTGAGATCATCGAAAAATTAGTCAAATCGGAACTGATGGAGCGGACTAACAACAGTTTACGAGTGACTAAAAAAGGCCAACAATTGCTGGAATTAGTCAATGAAGAGCTCGTTAGCCCACAATTGACTGAAAAGTGGGAACAACAACTCGAACAGATCGCTAAGGGAAATTATGATGGCAAAAAATTCTTACGCGAGATCGAAGCTGATACTAAACGTTTGGTTCGTGAAGTGAAGAACAGTCAACAAAAATATCAGGACTTTTCATTGACCAAGAAAAAATGTCCTAAATGTGGTGCCTTTTTGAAGGAAAAGAAGGTCCGGGACGGTAAATTGCTGGTCTGCACCAGTGAAAATTGTGATTACAAGCGCCGAGCTGAGGCAAAAGTCTCCAATCATCGCTGCCCAGTCTGTCATAAGAAGATGTTGATCATCAGTGGCAAGAACGGTGATTATTTCAGATGTAAATATGATGGGACGACTGAAAAATTAACTGGGGGCAAAAAGAAGAACAAGAAGATGACCAAACACGAAGAAAGACGGCTGCTAAAGAAGATCAATCAAGATGATGAACCACAAGAAAGTGCACTAGCTCAAGCTCTAAAAGCTGCGTTAGGTGACAATAACGCTTAAAATAAATAACGCCCATAAGTAACGCAAACTGCAAGAGTCGACGTTGCTTGTGGGCGTTAATCATTAATTTTTCGCGAGTAATAAGAATTTTAGCCAAAGGACTTGATACCAAGTTTGCTTGATATGTTCTGATCTAGCCTCGGCTTCAGCTATTTTTTCGTCCAGAAATTTTTGGAGTTTACGGTAGATCTTAGTATTCACCATCCAGTTGTGGAAGCGCAGTGAAAACTTAGAGAGGCTGAAAAAGCCTAAAATAAAGAAGGGCACTTGGGGGACAACTGGAAGTAAGATTCCGATCACTCCAAAGATAAAACTAATGATCGCAAGAAGCAACCATAAAAAGCGTTTAATGTGTTTGAACATCGAATCCATCCTTTCTTAGCTGTGTGCAATGTATTCCCTTTCTTGACTGTTTAGAAAAGCATAACACAGAATTTTTTATTTGTCTGTAAAAGTAATATAAATTTTTATTAAGACTTTGAAGGTGGTGATAAGATGCTTAAGAAAACAATAAAAAAAACATACCAAGTAGCATGTGAAGCAATGCGCCAAAAGCAATACCAAAAGGCGCGCTTTTATTTTGATGAGGTCCGGCAAAGTGAACCGACATATCGTTCGGTCAACTACTTTTTAGCTAAATGTGCATTTGTGCTCAATGAAGCTGAGGAAAATATTTATCCCTTAGTCAAAGCCCATTTAGCCACAGAGACAACTAAAAATCGTGAGGCAGCTTATCAGTTAGCGTTAAAAACAGCAGTCAAGTTCAAAAATGAGACCCAGTTAGCTGAATTTTTAGAGCAAGCAAAAATCGATGCGGTCACCAAACTGGAGCCTTTTGCTGAAATCTTGACTAAGTGGACCGGCAAAGCCCCCACGCATATGCGCTTTAAATTTATTCAGTTTGCTAAAAATAAGACCCCGATCGCTAAAACTTCTCATCCCAAATATCGGACGTATAAATTTTTTATCAACGGGATGAGTGAGCTCCAAAAACAACGCTTTGCGGCTGGGAAATGGCAAGAATTAGCGGTCACGAAGCCTAAATTCCTAGAGTTCAAAGGCTACATGTCGTGTTCGATCAGGGATGAACGGACGTATTATCGTAAATATCTACCGAAGTTTCCCGATCTTTTTTTGCGTTCGGTTTTCAATGATCATCTGGAAGAAGACGAGTTCTTCAAGTCAAAATGGGAACGATCCCGCGTATTTTCACTCTTACAGATCCCAGCTTTTGACCGGCCTAAGATCACTGAATTACTGGAGTTAAATGATCTTTTGGATGAAACAGCTGACCGGCATTTAAAAGGGTGCGATGATCTCGTCTATTTAAAGCAGGTAGGTGAAGTCTTGCCCGAAAGTCAAGCGGCTGACCTTTCAGAATTAAATTTGCTCAAGGAATTTGGCTATTTATGCAAGCAGAATTGTGGTCATACGTTACATTTAGTGGATAAATGCCAATATGAACGTAACTTTAGTCAGTTATTGGGCCAGCACTCGCGGCGTAAATTACCCTTAGTTCATCCGCCTAAAACTTATCGTCCGACTAAAGAGCAATTTGCTTTCTTAAAGTGGCTCGCGCAAAATAAGCACGTCATCATCAATTTACTAGGTGTTGGGGGTTCGGGAAAAACTTACACTTTGGGCCAGATCCTTGATCCTAAAAAGACTTTAGCCTTAGCCCCGACACATAAGGCACGGCTGAATTTAGCGCAACACGGTTTCTTTAACAATGATACTTTGCAGCATGTGATCTATGAGATCGAAAATGGTAATGAAGAACTGGTGAATGATTATGAAGTGATCATTATCGATGAGGTATCAATGGCGCCTCTGGAATTACTAGCTAAATTGACCCAGACTTTTAGTACGAAAGTCCGTTATCTGTTGGTCGGAGATGAAAAACAGTTACCGCCAGTCTCACAAGACGAAGACGCATTGAGTGTTTGTGGTGATCCCATGGCCTTGATAAAAGCTAGGGGAGCATGCTTTTATTTTAGAGCTAATCTGCGCTGTAAAGATAAAGCCACGGGTGAGTTGATCGCTGCTTGTCGGGCTGGCGACATCAGGTATTTAGCCCGCAGTCAGGCATTTAAGACGGCAACTGGTAAAGAAATGGTCTTAGCCAAATATCAACACGAAGCTTTGGAAGAGTGTATGATCTTGGCTTATCGCAATAAGACGGTTGGTTTGATCAATCAGCAATTTTACCGCATTTTATCAAAGGGTAAGCAAAAAGTTGTGCCATTTTACTTTCAAAATGGGCTTGGTCGGGGTGGCTTTTTTATCGGGGCAAAAGTCGTTTTCTATCATAACGATGACAGTTTTCAAAATTACGGCTACACGAATAGTGAATTTGGTGAGGTCATAGGACTTGAGCTCAAAAATGATGATGAAGATAGCACGGTAACAGTCCAAACTGAAGTCGGAAAGTATAAGTTGCCCCTGTATCGGGCTAAAAAAGATCTTCTCTTAGCGTACGCCTTAACGATCCACAAAGCTCAAGGTAGTGGATCTAAGCGAGTCTACGTCCTAGAACCAGAAGATCAGGGTCTGGCGTATACAGCGGTCTCACGGGCTAAGCAGGAATTGTTTTTTGTTGGGGTCACACGAACGCAACTCTTGGAAGGAGTGCAGACAGAGACTCCGAAAAAGAAAAACTTGCTAAATTTTATGGATGATAAAAATAAATAGATCTATTTGCTTACAATTTAGTAAAGACTAGTGCTAGAATGTACTTGTTACTATATTTATTTTTAGAAGGGCGGCGGAATTTAGATGTTTAATAATTTCTTGTTAAAAAAAGTGCTCGAACATTCATTCAATATTCCAGTACAAGTGACTTATGCCAATGGTAAGACAGAACGGTACGGAGATGGTGAACCGCAAGTAAAAATAACCTTCCACCGAGATTTTTCGATGCGAGAGTTAGTTCATAATGCTTCATTGACTTTAGGTGAAGCATATATGGATAAAGAGATTGAAATCGAAGGCTCGATCCAAGACTTGATAACCTCAGCCTATGAATCAGCTGATAGCTTTTTGAACAATAATAAGCTCAAACACTTTTTACCCAAACAATCACATACTGAGCGAAAAAGTAAGTCAGATGTGCAAAGCCATTACGATATCGGTAATGATTTTTATCGTTTGTGGCTCGATAAGACACTGACCTATTCGTGTGCCTATTTCGAGCGACCACAAGATACGCTGGAAGAAGCACAACTAAATAAAGTGCATCATATCATCAATAAGTTAGACCCTAAACCCGGGAAAACTTTGCTTGATATCGGTTGCGGGTGGGGCACTTTGATGCTGACTGCTTGTAAAGAATACGATCTAAATGTTGTTGGGATCACGTTGAGTAAGGAACAATACGATCTAGTTAACGAACGGATCAAAGCTGAAGGCCTCGAAGATCGGGCTAAAGTCATTTTGGAAGACTACCGTGAGCTCAAACATGAACCATTTGACTATATCACTAGTGTAGGGATGTTTGAACATGTCGGTAAGGAAAATCTAGGTGAATATTTCCAAAAGATCTCCGAATATTTAAAGCCAAACGGCGCAGCTTTGATCCACGGGATCACACGGCAACAGGGTGGTGCAGTCAATGCGTGGATCGATAAATATATCTTCCCAGGTGGTTATGTCCCTGGTTTGACTGAAAATATCGAACATATCATTGATGCAGGGATGCAAGTGGCTGATATTGAAACTTTGCGGCGTCATTACCAAAAGACTTTGGAATTATGGGATCAAAATTTCCGCCGGGCACTACCTGAGATCAAAAAAATCGAAGATGAACGTTTTATTCGCATGTGGGATCTGTATCTGCAAGCTTGTGCAGCTTCATTTGAATCGGGCAACATCGATGTGATCCAGTACTTGATCTCGAAAGGACCAAGTGGTAGCAATTTACCAATGACACGTGAATATATGTATCAAGCATAAAAAATAGGAGATCACGTAGCAATGATCTCCATTTTTTTATGCTTTTTTACGATTAAAGAAGTAAAAGCCACCGCCTACAAATGCGAGGGCTAAGACGATCACGGTCGCTAACGAATAGGTCTCGATCATGGCAACGATCTGAGGCCAAGCTGAACCAGCCATACGACCAACGATGATCAAGACGGTATTCCAGATCAAAGTACCAAGCGTCGTCAAAATGATAAAACTTGTAAATTTGTAATGGGTCATACCTGCAGGAACGGAGATCAAAGAGCGAACTACGGGGACGAATCTGCCAAAGAATAAGGCTAAGACGCCATTTTTTTGGAAGAAATTAGTCGCTTTATTTAGATCCTCTGCTTTGAAACGCAATGTTTGGCCAATTTTACCGTTTAAGATCTTTTCAAGGCGTTCGACAGATAAGAAATGGCCCACCGCATATAAGATCACTGCCCCTAAAACGGCACCGATCGTAGCTGCGGTGATCGCACCTAAAACATTTAGGCCGGCAGTCAGAGTCAAAAATCCGGTAAATGTCAAAACGACTTCTGAAGGGATCGGGGGAAAAATATTTTCAAGGGCGATCAGCAGTGCGATCCCGAGATACCCATACTGTCCGATAAGTTCGGTCAAAACTGTTGTGTCCATTAAAATTCTCCTCTTAAGTTAGTAAATATGATTCTACTGGAGACGCTCCAAAAAGACAACTGAATTAAGCAAATTCATATCAAATTTTGAAATTCCTTAAAAAATAATGGCTACTACTTTTAAAGTAAGACATACAAATAAGGCCCCACCACACTGTATCGTGGTAGAGCCTTGTTTTGTATCGGTAAATATTCAATAAAGTTATTTTACAAACCAGAAATAGGCAATGACCAAAAGTCCTAAGATGATGCGATACCACCCGAAAGCTTTGAAAGTATGCTTTTTGATATATTGCATCAAGAACTTGATCGCAATGATCGAAGTGATGAAGGCTGTGACTAGACCAACAACTAAGATCCAAATTTCTAAAGGTGTAAAGCTAAACCCAAATTTTACTAATTTGAATAGCGCAGCCCCAAACATGACCGGAATTGCCAAGAAGAAAGTAAATTCAGTCGCAACTGTCCGCGAAACACCCAAGATCAAAGCCCCTACGATCGTGGCCCCTGAACGAGATGTCCCGGGAAATACGGCTGCAATCAATTGGAAAAAGCCGATCAAAACTACGGTATAATACGAAAGTTCAGCGATCGAGGTGATCTTAGGTTGCTTATTTTTATGTATATCTTCGATCAAAATAAAAGCAATACCAAAAACGATCAAGGCGATAGCTACGCAGGTCGGGTTATAAAAGAGACGTTCAAAAGTATCATTGAAAGCTACACCGATGATCCCAGCAGGTAAACAAGCAATGAAGATCTTGAGCCACATGACCATGATATCTTTGTCGACATAACGCCAGATACCTTGAGCATGTGCGCTTTTATCGGCTTGGTGGAACGGCCAGATCTTGTGCCAGTAGATCACAACTACGGCTAAGATCGCCCCAAGTTGGATCACCACTTCAAACATGCTGTAAAAATCTTCTGAGACACCAAGTTGGACAAATTGATCAAGTAAGATCATATGTCCAGTACTGCTGATCGGCAACCATTCGGTGATCCCTTCAACGACCCCGAATAAGAAAGCCTTTAAGAGTTCAAGTAACATTTAGTGAAAATTCCTTTCTCAGTATTAAGAATCTTATTCATTATAAGATAAGTTTTTTTAAGTGACAAGTAGAGTAATTTTTAGAGGCAGCTAAGAGTTAAAACAAGGGGATATTACGCGTACGTGGTATAATTATAGTTAGTAAAGTGACAGGGTGATCAAATGACAGAACAAATCGAAATCAGTAACGCTGAGTGGGAAGTAATGCGTGTGATCTGGACCTTGGGGCAAGCAACTAGTCGCCAGTTGATCGAGATCATGGAAGTAAAGCAAAACTGGAAACCAGCAACGACTAAAACTCTTTTAGGCCGGTTAGTCGCTAAAGATGTACTTGAAACTAAAAAAGAAGGGCGTGGCTTTATCTATTCGCCTTTAGTCCAAGAACAAGCAACGATCGATGCCCAGTTGATGCAAAATTTTAGCAATATTTGTCAGATGCATGTGGGCAAGACTTTAGCTTATTTAGTGGAAAATCTCAATTTAACGCAGGGTGATATCGCTAAAATAACTGCCAAACTTGAAGATAAAAAAAGTAGTGCACCCGAGAAATTGGAGTGTGACTGTATTCCGGCAGAATTTCATCGAGTAGGTTGCCAACAATGTAAATGAATTTATCTTATTTAGGAGCGTCTAATTTATTCTTTCGGATATTAAAAAATGTGTTATACTAAGAACGTTAAAAAATATTTATAGTTAGGATGGTTGATATGGACAAAGAACCGATCAAAAACATCAAAAAGATCCTCGTTGGGGTCGATGATTCTGAAGATGCGCAGCTTGCTTTTCGGGTGGCGATGCGTCGGGCCTTGGATCTAGATGCTACTTTATGCATCACTTCGATCCTTGAATCAGATGAGATGAACGTTTTCCAAGCCTTGAGTGCCGATTACATTCATGGTGAACGTAAGGAATTGGAAAAGCACGTTGAAAATTACCGCAAGATCGCACTTCAAGCTGGGATCAAACGGGTCGAAGTCGTAATTGCTGAAGGTGACGCTGGTGAAACTATCATCAAGCGTGTCATTCCGAAAGTTGAACCTGATCTATTGATCATTGGGGCGCTTTCCAAGAAGGGTGTCAAGAAGTTCTTTGGCTCCCAAGCAGCTTATATGGCAAAAAATGCACCGATCTCTGTATTAGTGGTGCGTTAAGAAAAGCGGCAAAAGAGGCTACAGTAAAGATCTAAAAGCAGTTTGGGTTTTTGCTGTTGCCTTTTTTACTTGGATGTGTACTTGAATTACTGCAGGCTCCATTATATTATTTAATAAGGCAAAAAAGGAAAGCTACCTTTTTGATATGCTAATGATAAGATAAGGATAAAGGTTAGATCTATGAGTAAGAGTCAAGTGAGAAAAAAAGACGCCCTTGCGCAAGCTTTATTAGCTCTTTTGCATCATGAGGCAGTCGAAAAGATAACAGTCGATCAACTTTGCCGGGAAGCAAATGTGCACCGGAGTACATTTTATCGCTATTTTCAAGATAAGTACGATCTATTGCATTATGTTTTTCAAACGATCTGGTTGGAACAGATCGATGAGAATAATGTTGTTGATTCGATGATCGAAATGATCGTTCACGATAAGGATATTTTCCGGAATATTTCGATCAACAATAGCAACAATTCCTTATATGCGCTCATGATCGATATGGTTGCTGAACAGATCTTAGAAGCAAGTTTAAATAATCGTTTGCATAATATTCTTTGGATAGAAGAAACGGTGCTCAATGCAACTGACCAAAAATTAGCCGCAGATATGATAGCTGGTGCCTTTTTAACATTGCTGTTCAAATGGGTCGACAGTAACTATCAAATGAGTTCAACCGAGCTGAGTGACTTTATCAAACACTTGCATTGATTTTTTTGAAGAAATAAATTTATCATAATCTTTTACTTTAATTTTAGAATAGTGTACAATGTAATTGCTATTAGTATGGTGGAAACTATACTATCTACGAGGGGTGTGTCATGCCTTCCTTTACAGCAAGCGAGCGCATGGCAGTAGATTAGCGTGTCAGATTTTATTGCTAAGCTTACGAGTTTCAGCGCTCATTGATTTAGAGGGGGTTAACGTAATGAGTTCATTACAAAAAATGACGACTAACTTATGCCAAGTTTTGCGCTTGCACGAGTATCGTAATAGCAACATGCCAGGTTTGGAAAAACTCGGTGCGATCGATATTTACTATTTGGAAGCGATCTATCAGTTGAAAGATCCAACCATCGGGACGATCTCAAAACTGTTGGGACAATCGACTCCAAATACGAACTATCACATCAAAAAGTTGCTTGAGCTTGGTTTGATTCAAAAAAGGCTAGATGATGTAGACCATCGTGTAACACATCTTTCTGTGACCGATAAATATCACGAAGCATTGGAATCCAATTCCGAATTTTGGAAACTTTTACAAAACCGTTTAGAAGAAACAGTTTCAGTTCGTGATATGGCTGTTTTTCAACGTATCTTACGTCAATTAGTCGAGGTTTTGTCTGAAGAAACAACACTAAATGATTTTTAAAGGGAAAAGCTTGGATCAAAAATAAAATAAGATGAAGTGTAGTTTGCGATTTGAACTACACTTTTTTTGTGTTTTACAATAAAATAGAATTAGCGCAAAGAAACCAGTAGTGGCTGACTGATATTCACTAGGAAGAGAAATGTGGGGTGGATATTTAGTGGGGAGTATTGTGTGTTACTGGTAAGCGAGATTTAGAAAGGAAAAACTATATTCTTTCTAGTTATGAACTACATAATTCCGCATTTTGTATAGTTATGATAAAGCGTGGCTGAAAAATTTAAATTTACTCCAAGTGCACCAAGTGACTTAAAGGAACAGTATGATGTTGTGATCATCGGTTCAGGTGGAGCTGGACTGGTCAGTGCTCTTCAAGCACGAGAATTAGGTCTAAGACCGGTTATTTTAGAGAAGATGCCTACAGTTGGGGGCAACACTATGCGAGCATCTTCAGGCATGAATGCAGCTGAAACGAACATTCAGTTGCGTGAAGGGATCGTGGATAGCTTTGCTGAATTTTATCAAGAGACCTACCAAGGTGGGGGGCGCTTAAATGATCCAGAATTATTGAACTATTTCACGACGCATAGTGGGCAAGCAATCGATTGGTTACGTTCACATGGGATCATCTTAAATGACTTGACGATCACTGGAGGAATGAAGAAAAAACGCGCCCATCGGCCTAAGAGTACTGCCCCGATCGGAGCTTTTTTAGTCAATAATCTCTTGTGGTTGTTAGACCAAGTCGGAGTTCCTATCTTTACCCAAGCAACAGTCACAGAGCTGTTAAAAGACGATGCTGGTAAGATCAAAGGGGTAAATGTCCAAGTTGCGGGTGAGCCCAAAACGATCTTTGCCCCAGCAGTCATCTTGGCAACGGGCGGTTTTGGTGCTTCCAAGCAATTGCTCAAACGCTATCGTCCCGATCTTTTGGCTTACAAGACGACTAATCATGTCGGCGCGACTGGGGATGGGATCATTTTAGCAGAGCATATTGGAGCGCAAGTATTACAGATGGAAATGATCCAGATCCATCCGACCGTGCAACAAGATACACCACATACCTACTTGATCGGTGAAGCTGTGCGGGGGGAAGGTGCGATCTTAGTTGATCAACAAGGCGTTCGTTTCACTAATGAGCTAGGGACGCGGAAAGTTGTTTCCGAACAGATCACAGCGTTACCTGAGCAAGCTGCCTATTTGATCTTTGATCAGGGTGTCAAAGAACGGGTCAAAGCGATCGATTTTTACGCTAGCAAGGGTTTGGTCGTCAGTGCGGCTACCCCAATTGAGCTAGCACAAAAGCTTCAGCTAGACCCAACTGTTTTGGCAGATACCTTGATCCAATGGAATACAGCAGTCGAAACCAAGCGGGATGTTAAATTTGGTCGAACAACAGGGATGCAACGCAAGCTAGAAAAAGCTCCTTATTATGCGATCCACGTTGCTCCTGCGATCCATTACACGATGGGGGGCTTACACATCAACGAAAAAGCTCAAGTTTTAGATCAATCGGGTAATATCATGGCAGGACTCTTTGCTGCCGGCGAGGTAACAGGCGGATTGCATGGTAATAATCGGATCGGTGGCAACTCGATCGCTGAAACAGTGGTGTTTGGGCGCCAAGCAGGTCAACAAGCAGCGGTCTATTTGGCCTAAATTCAAATAAAAGTTTAAATTTAAGCAACAGTTTAGTTAAACTGTTGTTTTTTTACGTTTAATTTCAAAAAGAGTGTATAATAAATTATGAAAATAAATTAGTTAAAAAATAGAGATATTTTTATCATTTTATTGAAAGAGGTTCTTCAAGTGAAGATGTCTAAATTAATGCGTTCAAGGTTATTTATCGCGTTAGTTATTGTGATCGGTGCGCTCGTCTTAGTTTTACCACAAGTGTTGGCTCATAAAATGCTTTTGGGATCAGATTCGATCTTCCACTATAATCGTTTTTATGAAGCAGCAATGCAGTTAAAAGAAGGGAATTTCCACCACTTTATTACAATGTATAGCTTTCAGCAGTCGGGGCGGATCATCAATGCGCTTTATGGGCCGGTGGTCGCTTATTTCAATGGAGCTTTGTTGTTGGTGGGCAAGACTTGGTTCAACTACCAAATTCTCTCTGATATTGCTGTTTATTTATTAGCTGGTGGGTCGATGTATGCCCTTTTGCGGAAATGCAAACTTAGGGTGAGTTATAGTTTAGGCTTAGCGCTTTTTTACTTAACAACATATGCGGTCCAGTACTGGACGCTATCCCAGGCATTTTCCGGTTGGGCTGCTGCCTTATTGCCACTATGTTTGTTGCCACTAGTGACCTTTATCGTCGAAAAGCGGGTCAATGTTTTAGAATTGGCTTTATGCACGGCTTTGATGTTTCAGATCCACTTTTTGACAAGTTTATTTGTCGTCATGGCTTACCTTCCCGCCTTTATCTATGCTTTCATCAAAACGCCTGAACGTATTAAATTATTACAACATATGGCTCTAGCAATTGGGTTATTTTTCTTGTTGACAACTAATATTTGGGCTGGTTTAGTCGAGGTCTACTTTGGAAATACTGTTTTACAACCATTTATCAATAAAAATATTTATGGAACAGCTGTCTCCTTGAGTGTTTATCGATTATCAAATTGGCTCGCACCGTTTGGGATCGTTATCTTGGGTGGGCTGCAAATTATCCTGTTGCTCGTATTTTGGAAAAAGATCTCCACTTTAAATAAGATCGTGTCGCTAGAAGCCTTGCTCTTTTTGATCCTGTCATCGCGGTTATTACCTTGGAAATGGTTGAGTCAGACCTTTGAATTTGTCAATATCTTACAGTTCCCATTTCGCTTCTTTGTCCCTTACACGGTGCTCTTGCTCATGTCGCTAGGTTTATTTGCGACTGAACTAAAGATAAATGGATGGGTGGTGATCGGTGCGTTAGCCGTATTAGTTACCTGTTCTTTTGTTCAAACTATCCAAGCGCTTGAGCAGAGTTTAGCGATGTGGGATGAGCCTGAAGAATTTATGTATCAAAAAAATACAACCTATTTCACCGATGATACCCAGCAGATCAAGCAAGCGTTCTTTAGTAAGGATCTTGCTTTAGGCCTGTACTATGTTCAAAAATCGACGCCTGATTATTTACCGCTTTACACCAAGTTGACCGATCAAGATGAGATCCATGGTTACCGGCATTATCGCAAACAAGTGATCATGCAAGAACAAAAATTTACCAAAACGGCTACTAAGGATGCTTTGGTCTATCAATGGGATGCTGCCGAAGCTAAAGAGATCATTGTGCCTGCAATCGGATATAAAAACACCAAAGTTGTGCTAAATGGAAAAACTTTGACAGATGCTCAATTTGGACATACACGGATCGGCGCGCTAAAATTAAGACAAGAGCGGGGACATAATCGGTTAGAGATCTCCTATATTCCAGCTAAAACAACGGTCGTATTTTTAGTGTTACCAACCTTTGTTTGGTTGGGGTGTTTAGGGATCGTAATTAAACGTAAAGGATATAGCAGAGAAGATGACGCGAAATTTAATTATCTCAGTGCTCGTTAGTCTGGATGGCTACATTGCAGATGAGCAAGGAAGTGTTTTAGCTTTAGAACGATTTTATCGAGATCATTTACCTGCGGGGGTGGTAGATTGGCGAGTTCCCCCGGATTTTGATACAGTTTTGGTGGGAAAGAATACCTATAAGTGTTACTACCATAGTTTATTGAATATGACGCAAAAAGAAGTGATCGTTTTTTCACATACCCCATTAGCAGGACTGGGAGCTAATATGCGGTGTTTTTCAGGTGATGTGATCTCTTTGATCACACAATTGCGGGCCAATGAAGGGAAAAATATTTGGCTCTTTGGCGGCGGAGATCTGATCGACCAGGTTGTCTGTGGCGACCTAGTAGATCAGATCAGGTTAGTCACCTTGCCCCTCAATTTGACTAAGGGGATCGCCTTGTTCAATACGACTCATCAAGCTCCTAAAGTCAATTTACAAAGCCTAGAGACAAAATACGAAATGTCATATTCGATTTGGACCAAATAACGGTAAAAAAGAGGTGGATGAGATGGATAAATCAACAAGTGACGCGCTTGAGCATAAAGCGATGAATCTCTATCAGA
Organism: Ligilactobacillus sp. RTP31139st1_D10_RTP31139_211217; assembly: GCF_040226755.1. NCBI lineage: Bacteria > Bacillati > Bacillota > Bacilli > Lactobacillales > Lactobacillaceae > Ligilactobacillus > Ligilactobacillus sp. RTP31139st1_D10_RTP31139_211217. Next base: position 46,029 of record NZ_JBCOAR010000007.1, on the reverse strand, counting down.
TCCAGATGCCGAGTTTAAAGCAAAAATCACAGTTGATCACACGACTTTTACCGGAAACGAGGACGCAAAATAGCTTTATTACGCAGATCTTGGTTGAAAATAAGCATTTGTTGTCACGTTTACAACAGATAAATACAACTAAAAAAGTTGGTGTAATGGACTTTGCTGATCCGGTTTTGATCGGAAGTCGGTTATTGCAAACTGATAGCCAAGAGCGCTTATTGTGTCGAAATAGTTTTTTATATCCGGAATTATATAAGTATCGGCGTAACTTTTATTATAGAAATAAACTCGATCCAAAGAAGGGGTTTTATTCAGAAGCACTGATCTATGTTGAACATGTCAAATTTTTGCGGGATGCTAAGCAAGACAAGATCTTGGCACAGGCCCGCTATGCTGATGTGGCGGCGATCAGTCCGCCAAATATTCACCAGATAACTGAATTATTAGGCCAAAAGCCAGATCAAAAGCAGCTTCAACTGAGCGTGCAAAATAAGATCTTACAAACACTTCGCGCTTTTAAACAAGCGCAAGCAACTGTTCTTATTTTAGGTGCTTTTGGGTGTGGTGCTGCAGGAAATGATCCTAAGATGGTCGCGCAAAGTTTCCGTTCGTGTTTAAAGCGAGCGGAATTTGATGGAGCCTTTGAACAGATATATTTTGATATTTGGCAAGATCCGGCTACATTAGCGGAATTTCAACGAGCTTTTGCAGCTTAGAAGGGTAGGTGATGATGTAAGTCATTGCTTACCCTTTTTAGCTATTTTTCTTAATAATTGTTATAAAATCGATTATATCTGTAAAGTAAGTTGACATTAAGGGGCGAGGGCGGTAAGATAACTATACAAATTTAATCTTGAGGAAGTGAAAATCGTATGTTTAAGTTAGTCAAAAAGCGCCTGTCAAAAGGTGCAGTTTTGGCAGCGGTATTCTTTTTATTTATTCAGGTCATCTGCGATCTGAATTTACCAGCTTTGACCTCAGATATGATCAATAATGGGGTTGCTAAGGGAGATACAGCTTATATTTGGAAGATCGGGCTTCAAATGTTATTGATTGCCGCAATTGGCTTAGTGGCAGCTGTGGGTAATGTCTACTTTGCCTCGACACAGGCACAAAAAACTGGGGCTAAGTTACGTGAAGCCGTTTTTCGCAAGGTATTGCAATTTAGTGGGCGCGAGATCGATCAATTTGGGACCTCCTCTTTGATCACACGGACGACCAATGATATTTTGCAGATCCAAAATGTGTTGATCATGTTGCTTAGAATGATGTTGATGGCACCTTTGATGCTGATCGGGGCTAGTTTTATGGCGTATCAAAGTGAAAAACGTTTGACGGGCGTCTTTTTAGTTTCGATCCCATTATTATTAGTGGCGATCGCGGTCATTATGTATTTTGCGGTTCCTTTATTCAAAGGCCTGCAAAAAAAGATCGACCGGATCAACTTGACTTTCAGAGAAGGTTTGACTGGGGTGCGGGTCATTCGGGCTTTCCGCCGGGATGATTTTGAACAAAAACGTTTTGATGATGCTAATAAAGATTATACGAACACGGGGATCAAAGTTTTTAGTATCGTATCCTTGATGTTTCCGATCATGACTTTGATCTTAAGCGGAACGAACATGGGTATCGTTTGGTTTGGGGCTAAATTGATCGGCAACCAAGAAATGGGTGTCGGTAATTTAGTTTCATTTATGACTTACGCCAGCATGATCTTATTTAGCTTTATGATGTTGTCGATGGTCTTTGTTTTTATCCCCCGTGGTCAAGCGGCGGCTGCGCGGATCAATGAAGTTTTGGAGATGCCACTCTCGATCGTCGAAACAACTGGTGATCAAGTGATCGATCAAAATAAACCGAGTCATTTGCTCTTTGATAATGTCAGTTTTCGCTATGAAAATGCCGAAAATCTCGCTTTAGAAAATGTGTCATTTTCGGCTAAAGCAGGGCAGATGTTAGCTGTGATCGGGGGGACTGGTTCGGGTAAATCGACCTTAGTCAACTTGATCCCACGGTTATATGATCCGACAGCAGGGCAGATCACCTTAAATGAAACGCCGATCACAGAAGTGGCCCAAAGTGATCTGCATGAGCATGTGTCATTTGTACAGCAAAAAGCCGTGCTCTTTAAGGGAACGATCCGAAGCAATTTGCAGTTTGGCAATGAAACAGCGACGGATGAAGAGATGTGGCATGCTTTAGAATTAGCGCAAGCCAAGGGATTCGTCTCTGAACTACCAGATGGTTTAGATGCTCAGGTAGAACAGGGTGGCGACAACTTCTCTGGGGGGCAAAAGCAACGGTTAGCGATCGCTCGTGCTTTGATGAAAAAAGCTGCGGTCTACGTATTTGACGATTCTTTTTCAGCGCTTGATTTTAAGACAGATGCTAAATTACGTGAAGGTTTGAAAAACGATCCTGAGATCCAAAAGAGTGTACTAGTGATCGTGGCCCAACGTGTGTCAACAGTTACCGCTGCTGATGAGATCATCGTTTTGGATGAAGGTAAAGTAGTTGGTCAAGGGACACATGATGAGCTAGTCGAAAACAACCAGACTTATCAAGAGATCGTTGAGTCACAATTAAAGAAGGGAGATGAGCACTAGTGCACGGACATGGTACAAAAGATCCGATGAATCGGAAAGCTAAGAATTTTTGGAAGACGACTTTTAGATTGATCAAGTATATGGATCCATGGAAGTGGGGCCTGCTTTTGGTGATCATCTTTGCGATCAGTTCTGTCATTTTCCAAACGGTCACGCCAAAGATCTTAGGTCAAGCCACGACAGAGATCTTCAATGGAGTTTTATTGGGCTATAGGCAGATGAAAGCTGGACAACATTTGACCAGTTTGCCGATCGATTTCGATGCGATCAAACACATATTATTGATCGTCGGAAGCTTTTATGCGATCGCAGCTGTTTTGAGTTTTGCCCAACAGCTGATCATGGCCAATATTTCCCAAAAGATCGTTTACCGTTTGCGTAAAGATCTTAAAGAAAAAATGCAGCGTTTGCCGATCTCATACTATGATACTCACTCGAATGGGGATATCATGTCACGTGCGGTCAACGATATGGATAATATCGGGGGAACGCTTCAACAGAGTTTGACACAGCTAGTGACTAGTTCGGTGACTTTTATCGCTGTTTTGATCATGATGCTTTCGATCAGTTGGAAATTGACCCTGATCGCTTGTATCACGATCCCACTGGGGTTAGTCACAGTTGCAGTCGTTGCTCCACGTTCACAAAAGCATTTTGCAGCGCAACAAAAGAGCTTGGGCCAGTTGAATAACTTTGTCGAAGAAGATTATGCGGGCCATACAGTCGTTAAGACTTTCAACAAGGCCGATGATATGATCGCTGAATTTGAAGCTGAAAATGAGCGCTACTACAAGGCTTCATGGAAGGCACAATTTATTTCCGGGCTGATCATGCCACTGATGAACCTTGTTAAAAATATCGGTTATGTGCTAGTTGCCGTTGTTGGTGGGATCCAAGTCTCAAATGGTACGATCACATTAGGTAACGTGCAAGCTTTCTTGCAATACGTCAACCAATTCACCCAGCCGATCACGCAATTAGCTAACTTAGCCAATACGATCCAAGCAACGATCGTCTCGGCTGAACGGATCTTTGAAGTTTTAGATGAACCTGAGATGCATCCCGCTACCGAAACAAAGCCAGATATTCAAACCAATGCCAAACTTGAATTTGATCACGTTAAATTTGGCTACACCGATGATAAGATCTTGATGGATGATTTTAGTTTCAAGGCAATGCCGGGACAAAAAATCGCGATCGTTGGTCCAACTGGGGCCGGTAAGACGACTCTGATCAATTTGCTTGAGCGTTTTTATGATATCAATGATGGTGCGATCCGTTTGGATGGAAAAGATACACGTAAATTCACGCGTGAAGATCTACGGGGACATTTTTCAATGGTGTTACAAGATACTTGGCTCTTTACGGGAACGATCTATGACAATATCAAGTATGGTCGTGAGAATGCTACTAAAGAAGATGTCATTCGAGCAGCCAAGGCAGCCCACGTTGATGCCTTTGTCCGCCAACTTCCTGAAGGCTATGATACGGTCTTAAATGAAGAAGCATCCAATATTTCCCAAGGACAACGGCAATTGATCACGATCGCCCGCGCCTTTTTGGCTGATCCTGAGATCTTGATCTTAGATGAAGCTACGAGTTCAGTCGATACCCGGACTGAAGTGTTGATCCAACAAGCGATGGAACGTCTACTACAGGCCCGTACGAGCTTTGTGGTCGCCCACCGCTTGTCCACGATCAAAGATGCCGATAATATCATCGTGATGGATCACGGCTCGATCGTTGAAACTGGTGATCATCAAGCCTTGATGGCTAAAGGTGGCTTCTACGCTGATCTGTACAACAGCCAATTTGCTGATGAGATCGCAGCTCAAAGTTAAAAATAAGTAATCGATAACGTCTAGTGAGAGTCATATCCACTGGGCGTTATTTTTGTTGATAACAAAGAGGGCCCAGCCACGATGCAAAACATCATGGCGGGCCCCCTTGTTATTCAAACGGTGTTGCACACACTACTATTTATTTTTTAGATCAGAGATAGAATTGATACTTGTCATGTAAGTGGGAACGGCTAAACCAGTTTTAGCACCTTTCAAGTTAGTTCTAACATCAATGTATTTTCCCTTAAAATGCTCAGCATAGGCATCATGGGTCACAGGTAGCCAAGCACTTAAAGAAGCATCAGCAGCACCTGTGGCTACAGCAGTCCACATCGGTTGCGCGTCCATCGAGCGAATGTTGACTTTATAGCCACGGCTTTCTAAGGCAGCTTTAGCGACATTAGCACTTGCGATCTCGGAGTCCCAGGCAACATAGGCTAAGGTCACCGTTTTGCCATTGCCTTCAGGAACGTTTTTGAGCCAAGCCTTTAATTGATCGGGATGCTTTTTGAGATAGTTTTTAGCAGCTTGAGCAGGATCGACCCCATCATTTATTTGCAACATGACTTGGGCTAATTGATCTGAAGTCCAGTTGAAGTTTTCTAAAAATTGATAAAGACCTGGTTGCTCTTTTTTGAGACCCAAGCGGGCGATCGTGTGGATCCCTTCGCTTTCACCATAAACTTTTTTAGGGTCATCTAGGAATTTTAGGTCATACTTGGTAAACATCCAATGAGGGACCCAACCAGTGATCACGATCGGTTGCTTATTTTTGATCGCTTTATCTAAAACACTCGTCATGGCAGCGGTCGAACTGGTTTGTAACTGCCAGTTTTTTTGCGTTAGTCCGTATTTTTCTAATGCAGTTTGGGTGTTACCCATCACACCAGCCCCAGCATCGATCCCGGTGACTGTATAGTTTACCTGGGGGCCGAGTGCTTTAGTAGCGTCGTACTTAGCTTGCGTCGAGCTGCTACAACCACTCAGGATAAAGGCCCCAAGTAAGATCACAGGTAATAGTATTTTTTTTAAATATTTCATACATTAGCCCTCCTTACTTATTTTGGAGAGATTGGCTCAAACGATCTAAGATGATCGCTAAGATAACGATCGCTAACCCAGCAGTAAAACCAGCCCCGGCATTATTACGACCAACAGCAAAGTATACTTTAGTTCCTAAACCTAAAGCCCCGATCATTGAGGCGATCACGACCATCGATAGCGATAACATCAAGGATTGAGTTACCCCAGACATGATCGTATTTTTAGCTAAAGGTAATTGCAGTTTGAATAATTTTTGCCAAGCAGTCGAGCCGTAAGAATCAGCGGCCTCGATCAGATCGGCTGGAACTTGACGGATACCTAGATCAGTCATACGAACTGTCGGTGGCATCGCAAAGATAACCGAGGCGATGACTCCAGGCACTGTCCCGATCCCAAAGAAAGCAACTGCAGGGATCAGGTAGACAAAGGCGGGCATCGTCTGCATAAAGTCTAAGATCGGTTGGACGATCGCTTTGACGGTTTTATTTTTAGCCATCCAAATTCCAAGGGGGATCCCAAAGAAATAGACGATCACACATGAAGTTAAAACTAAAGTCAAAGTTTGTGTCATATCACGCCAGTAACCCATGTTCCAAATAAACAGTAGGCCGACTAACTCGAGACTCAGTAAGCCCCATTTCTTTTGATCACGGCGTAAGTAATAAGTTACTAATAACAGTAATAGGATAAAGAGCCAAACTGGGAAAAGGTCAAAGAACCATTGAAAAGCATTTGCGATCATCGAAATAAAGTTTGAGATCGCATCAAAAAATCCGGTAAATTTGGCTAAGTAGTCAACCCCTGAGTTGACCCAATCTTCAAGTGGTAATTTTGGAATATTAAACATTAAGCATCAACCTCGTTTCCTGAAAGTGCAGCCAAGACAGCGCCACGAATGATGATCCCGCGGAGGCGCTGGTGGTCATCTAAGACAGCAAATGGGATCGTAGTTGTTGAAATATCGGCCAAAAGATCAGTTAAGACTGTATCAAGTGTAGTAGTTGGAACATCTGTCTGAATAACATCGTAAAGGTCTGTTTTGCCCGCTTTAAGGCATTGAGACACATCTTGGGCAGAAGCGATGCCTTTAAAGCGATATTTGCTATCGACGAGATAAATTGAAGAAGTGTGATTTTCGCGCATTTCGCGAAGAGCGGTCCGAGGACCAGCTTTTTCGATGTTGACCATTGCGGGACTGATCATCACATTTTCAGCCGTCAAGATCCGACTGCGATCAACATCTTCAATAAATTTTTCAACATAGTCATCGGCAGGTGAAGTTAAGATCTCTTCGGGGGTGCCGACTTGAACGAGTTTAGCGTTGCGCATGATCATGATATGATTCCCTAATTTTAAAGCTTCATTCAGATCATGACTGATAAAGACGATGGTTTTGTTTAACTCGGCTTGGATCCGTAAAAGTTCGTCTTGCATTTCCTTACGGTTCAAAGGATCAAGGGCGGAGAAAGCTTCGTCCATCAATAAGACTTGTGCATCACTGGCAAGCGCCCGAGCAAGGCCAACACGTTGTTGCATCCCACCGGATAATTGGTCAGGATATTGTTCACCATAGCCCTTAAGGCCGACTAATTCAAGTGCGTGCTGGGCTTTTTTTAGTCGCTCTTCTTTAGATACATTTTTGATTTCAAGTCCATAAGCAACATTTTCAAGCACTGTATAGTGTGGAAAAAGAGCAAAGTCTTGGAAGACCATACTCATTTTATTACGTCTAAAATCAAGTAGTTCTTTTTTGGTCAATTTAGTGAGATCTTGACCGTCAACGATGATCTGGCCTGAGGTAGTTGGGATCAACTGGTTTAACATCCGTAAAACAGTTGATTTACCACTCCCAGAGAGTCCCATGATCACAAAAATCTCACCTTTTTCGATTTGGAAAGAGACACGGTCGACCCCGACCGTAGCTCCGGTTTTCTTTAAAATTTCTTCTTTACTTAAACCTTGGACAGCTAATTTTTCAGCTTTTTCAACTTGGCGCCCAAATATTTTGCTGACATTTCTTACGTCGATTTCGACTGTCATGTAATCTTCCTTTCTGTTTTTTAAGTATTTGCGCAGAAAAACGATATAAAAACCTTAGCATATACGCAAAAAACATGCAAATTGTGAAAATCTTTGACAACCGCTTTCTTAAGCTTAACAATGGGGGCTAGAAAAATCTGAAATTCTTCCGAAGAAAATGAATAATGATTTAATTTTATGACAGATCGAGCGACAAAAAAGTGAGTTTTGCGGGAAGATAAAACTCAAAAAAATTTCATAAAAAAAGCACCTGCCAAAAACAGGTGCTAGCGCTGTGAATATCTAACGGTAATTAGCCGCGTAGGTGTTCAGCATCAGAATCAAGTTTTGCAAAGCCTGAGCCAGCTGCTGGCTTAGGTTGTTTAGCACGGGCTTCCATTGCTTTACGTGCCATAGCCTTGCGTTCTTCTTTACTTAGTTTCTTAGCCATAATCCTTCGCCTCTTTCCGTAAAATGCTCCACAAAGCGGTGAAATCATTTCACAACTACATTATAGTTCTATTTCAAATTAGTTCAAGCAAAAGCTACTACTTGAATAATGGAATAAGTTTAGCTAAAATAAAGCAAAATTATTGATGGAGTGGACAATATGGAGATCAAAAGTAGTAATTCACTTGAAAGTTCAGTCTATAAAGATGCATTAGCTCTTAGAAAAGAAGTATTTATCATGGAGCAAGGTGTGAGTTTAGAACTTGAAGTCGCAGGCGAAAAAGGACCATTATATTTTACAGGTTATTTAGATGAGCTCCCTGTCGCTACGGCACGAGCCTTTGAAGAAGAGCCAGGTGTTTGGCATATTCAGCGTGTTGCTGTAAAAAAAGAACATCGTGGTCAAGGCCTAGCTAGTGAGTTGTTGAATGGTATCGAAGTGAGCGCACGTGACCATAAGATAAACACTTTGACTTTAGGGGCACAGGACCAGGCGCAAGCTTTCTATAAAAAATTAGGCTATCAAGTGGTCGGAGAAGGCTTTATGGAGGCTGGTATCGCCCATCATAGGATGGATAAGTCTCTATTATCTTAACAAACTCTTAACTTGAATCGCTATTTGATATAGGGTAAAATTAAAATATGCGATGAGTCGAGATAGACCAGGCAACATTTTGTTGTTTCGCTGCGGCGACTAGTGGTCAGTGTCGATAGCAGGGCACATTTAGCTACCGGATGTAGCGTGCTTGAATGGTCTACATTGTGGAGTGTGGCCTTCTATTCAGCAATGAATACTGCGCTAGCCGAGAGTGATTGGGTTCACCCTTGGCTTTTTTTGTAAAGAGATTTAAGGAGGAAATTTTATGGCTTTGATCGTTTTAGTCGTGATCGTCTTATTGTTAGCCGTTGTTTATATCACACTTTATAACGGCTTGCAAAAGGCAAAAGTTTACACAGAAGAATCTTGGAGTCAGATCGATGTTCAATTGAAACGCCGTAATGACTTGATCCCTAACTTGGTTGAAACAACTAAGGGCTATGCTAAGCATGAAAAGGAGACCTTTGCTGAGGTCGTTAAATTGCGGAATCAATTAGTTGCGATCCCAGATGGTGACCATCAAGCTAAGATGGAAGTCTCTAATCAATTATCAGATACATTGCGTTCTATTTTTGCATTATCTGAAAGCTATCCAGATCTAAAAGCAAATCAAGAATTTACTAAGTTGATGGAAGAATTGACAAATACTGAAAATAAGATCGCTTATTCACGTCAATTGTTCAACTCTTCGGCAGCTGCTTTTAACCAAAAGTTATTGACTTTCCCATCTAACTTGATCGCTAAGATCCATCATTTTACGAAAGTCGACTATCTTTCTGTTCCAGAAGAACAAAAGGAAGCGCCAAAAGTTTCATTTGATTAGAGGGATGCAAGATGTTATATCAACAGATCGCCTCAAATAAACGAAAAACCGTTTTGGTAGTACTTGGTTTCTTCTTATTATTAGGCGTGATCGGAGCAGCGATCGGCTACGCCTTTGCTGGTAGTGCGACGATGGGTGTGATTTTTGCAATCGTTTTAGGGTTTGTCTACATGTTCGTCATGTTAGGTCAGTCGACTGATGTAGTCATGAATATGAACAATGCACATGAGATCACCGATCCCAGCCAGGCACCGGAATTGTGGCATATCGTAGAAGACATGGCATTAGTTGGTAAGGTCCCGATGCCACGGGTCTTTATCATTGATGATCCAAGTCCCAATGCTTTTGCTACAGGTAGTGATCCCGAACACGCTGCTGTAGCAGCTACAACGGGGTTATTGGCGCGTTTGAATCGTGAAGAGATCGAAGGTGTGATGGCACATGAAGTTTCACATATTCGTAATTACGATATCAAGTTGCAGACCACAGCATTAGCCTTAGCTGCAGTTGTCTCATTGTTGGCTAACTTTGGTTCACATTCACTCTTTTGGGGTGGCACTAGACGGCGTGATGATCGTGAAGGTGGCAATGGGATCTTTGAGATCATCATGTTGGTCTTGGCTTTGTTAGCCATCGTTTTAGGCCCGTTGGCAGCTTCAATGGCTCAAATGGCGCTTTCGCGTAATCGAGAATATTTGGCTGATGCTTCAGCAGTTGAATTGACCCGAAATCCATTGGGGTTGATCAATGCACTAGCTAAGATCTCAAATAGTGAACCGATGCAAGCTGCTGATGCAAGTAGCGCTTCGATGTATATTGCCGATCCATTCAAGGGTAAAACGTGGGCACATTTATTTGATACCCACCCGCCGATCGAAGAACGGATCGCACGTTTGCAAAAAATGTAATCGGAAGGTACTGTGCAAGCAGTGCCTTTTTTTGTAGCTCATTATTGTTTGTGATACAATGGATAGGAACTGACAAAAAAAGTTATGTTGATCATTATTTGATCGGCAGAAAGGAAGAACATCCGCATGAAGATGCAATTATCCGAAATTGCTCGTGCTTTAGAGATAGAAGCAAAAGAAACTTGGGAAGATATTACCATTACCAGCGTCAGCTTTGATAGCCGCCAGCTAGAACCGGGGGCTTTATTTGTGCCACTTATTGGCGAACAAGACGGTCACCGTTATGTTCAAGCTGCGCTAGATAATGGAGCGAGTGCAGTTTTATGGCAAGCTGATCATCCTGAGACACCAACTGATATTCCAGCTTTGGTGGTCGAGGATACGTTGGTCGCTTTACAAGCATTAGGTCGTTATTATTTGCAAAAGATAAATCCAAAGGTCGTAGCTGTGACTGGAAGTAACGGTAAAACGACCACTAAGGACATGATCGCTGCGATCTTGAGCACTCAATTCAACGTCCAAAAGACTTTTGCTAACTTCAATAACGAGATCGGGGTCCCAATGACGATCTTATCAATGGAACCTAATACTGAGATCTTGGTCGTCGAGATGGGGATGGACCGCTTTGGACAGATAGATGAGTTAAGTCGTTTAGCGCAACCAGATGTAGCTGTGATCACGATGATCGGTGAAGCACATATCGAATTTTTCGGTACGCGCGCCAAGATCGCTGATGCTAAGATGGAGATCGTTAACGGTTTGAAAGAAGATGGTCTCTTGATCTACAACGGAGATGAACCACTTTTAGTCGAACGGGCGGCTAAGATCGAACAAGCGACCTTCACGTTTGGTAATGAACCTAAAGATGATCTTCAAGGGGTAAACGTCGTAAGTGATGCTACTAAATCCAGCTTTAGAGTGACTTTATGGCCAGATGAAAACTTTACGATCCCAATGATCGGGGCATATAATGTCAAAAATGCTTTGGCAGCTTTAAGTGTCGGAAAGGAATTTATGATCGATGTAGCACAAATGGCTAAAGCGTTAGAAAATTTCGATCTTACCAAAAATCGTACGGAATGGCGTACAGGGACAAACGGTTTTATGGTCTTAAGCGATGTCTACAATTCAAATCCAACAGCAGCTAAAGAGGTTTTACAAGCCTTTGCTGAGGTCAAAGTTGCGGGAAAACGGATCGCTGTTTTGGGAGATATGTTGGAATTAGGGGAAAATGAACGTCAAATGCATGCTAGTTTAGCTGAGGCGATCGATCCAAATAAGATCAGTGAGGTCTACCTTTGTGGTCCATTGATGGAAAGTTTGGCTACAGCTTTACAAGCTAAATTTGATGTGGACCAGATCCACTGCTATTCACCAGAGCAAAAAGAACAGTTAGCTACAGATCTATTGGCAAAATTGACACCTGATGATGCAGTTTTATTAAAGGCTAGTCATGGGATCCATTTAGAAGAAGTTCTAACTAAGATTGCTAAGAGTGAATAATAGTGATATGCTATTATGATACGTACAAAATGAATAAGTATGAGATGAACTTTGCGGGCTGGCGGGCTTTGGCGAAGTTTAGTGGTCTGTTATTTTGTGCAGACAGGTGGTCTGACCACCGAAACTAGGAGGAAATAATTTTTGAAATTTGATGAACTCGGTCTTTCAGAAGACCTGTTGAAAGCTGTTAAGCGTAGTGGCTTTGAGGAAGCTACGCCAATTCAAGAGGCAACGATCCCGCTGGTTCTTGCAGGTAAAGATGTGATCGGTCAAGCTCAAACAGGGACTGGTAAAACAGCAGCTTTTGGTTTGCCTATCTTAGAGCATGTTGATCCTAAGGAACATGCTATTCAAGCGATCATCATTTCACCAACGCGTGAATTGGCGATCCAAACACAAGAAGAACTTTATCGCTTAGGAAAAGATAAGCGCGCACGCGTCCAAGTTGTCTATGGCGGTGCTGATATTCGTCGTCAGATCAAACTCTTGAAGAATCCACCACAAATTTTAGTGGGTACACCAGGTCGTTTATTGGACCATATCAACCGTAAAACTGTTGATTTGAGCAAGGTTAAGATGTTGGTCCTCGATGAAGCTGATGAAATGTTAGATATGGGCTTTTTAGATGATATCGAAAAGATCATTTCTAATGTGCCCGGTCAACGCCAAACATTGTTATTCTCAGCAACCATGCCAAAAGCGATCTTGCGGATCGGCGAAAAATTCATGACTGAACCAGAAGTTGTTAAGATCAAGGCTAAAGAATTGACGACCGATCTAGTTGATCAATATTTTGTTAAAGTACGTGATTATGAAAAATTTGATATCATGACACGGATCTTGGATGTTCAAGCCCCAGAATTAACGATCGTCTTTGGGCGGACGAAACGTCGGGTCGATGAATTATCCAAGGGCTTGGAAGCACGAGGATATAACGCGGCTGGGATCCATGGTGATCTTTCGCAACAACGTCGAATGAGTATCCTTAAGCGCTTTAAGGAAGGTAAGTTAGATATCTTAGTTGCAACTGATGTGGCAGCTCGTGGGCTAGATATCTCAGGTGTGACCCATGTTTACAACTACGATATCCCACAAGATCCAGAAAGTTATGTTCATCGGATCGGACGTACAGGACGCGCTGGACGCCACGGTGTTTCGGTGACTTTTGTAACACCTAATGAGATGGATTATTTACGTGTGATCGAACGTTTGACTAAGAAACGTATGGATCCATTGCGTCCACCAACAGAAGAAGAAGCTTTTGTTGGTCAAGTTTCATCAGCTTTAGACGATGTCAAAGAATTAGTTGCTAAAACAGAAACGTCTAAATATGAAACACAAGCTAAGGAATTATTGGCGGAATATGACGATGTTGATCTAGTAGCCGCTTTACTCAATAACATGACTAAAGATGATGCTAGCTCAGTTCCGGTCAAGATCACGCCTGAACGTCCATTACCAAGACGTAAGAGCAGTAGTACAGGTAAGTATAAGCGTTACGGTAGTCGTCGTAACAATAAATTTAATAATAAACGCGACTATGGTAAATCAAAATCTTATCGTGATAATAAAAAGAAGCGGAGAAACGATTCGCGCGAACGTTTTTCCAAAAAAAATAGCGAACGTAGCTTTACGATCAGAACTAAAGATTAATTAAGTGTCTTAAAACACTCCAGTTTAAGTGAAGACTGGAGTGTTTTTTTGTAATACAAAATCTATTTAAATTTATATAATATTTTTAATGAATAAATAAGTTTTTATTGAATATAATTAATAAAAAGTGATTGAATCTATTGATTATTTCTTATTTTAGGGATAAAGTATGTTCAAGTTGTTGAGTATCTCTGAAATAGATACTTGATTTCAAATAATCAATGGAGGGTGAGCGTATGCTTTCGAAAAACAATTATCAACTTCAAGCGCAAAAACTCGAAGCCAAGCAACAGCATTTTGCAATCAAAAAACTAACGATCGGTGTGGCCTCAGTTTTGATCAGCTCGACCTTTGCTATGTATGCAGGATCACACACTGCAATGGCTGCTGAAACGGCTCCACAGTCCGATACAGCAAGTGAAAAAACTGATAGTAACAAGCAAAATATGAAAAAAGAAGTCGTTTTAAATAGCGCTAAGCCAGAGACGACTAGGGAAACGCCGGCCAAATCTACAGCTGAGGTATCAAGTACAGAACCGGTTGCTGCTGCGTCCACTGCTAAGGCGACTGAAACTGAGCACTCTCAGGTAGAAAGTCAACCACAGGCTAAACCTGCAACTACGGCGAGTTCTAGTGCAGTTGTAAGCAAACCACAGGAAAATGCCAGTGTTCAGCCACAAAGTAAACCAACGGTAACAACGACACCTGTTGGCAGTGCACCTAAAGCAACTGAAAATGCCGTGGCTCAACCGACCCAAACTGCACCAACTCAAGTAACACCAGCCGTCCAGACGCAAAAATCACCGCAGTGGCAAGCTGATGCAACTAAAGCGGTCGATAATAAGACGGGGCTATATACGCCACAATTGAGTTATAACGCTAAGTGGTATTCAATGTCGGTCGATCCAGGAAGATTGACACCTGATGTGATGAAAGGCAATTCGATCCCATTTACAGCGGTCAATCACCGGAGCAATGCCACTGCTATTTTATCAGTAGATTATAAGTTTAGGATCCAATTAGACGATCGTTTAGTCGATAAAGTAGCCGATATCTCGATCAGTCCAGCTGATACTGTAAATGAAGTCGTCCATTTTAAGCGGGTATACAATGATGCCCAAAAACCAACTAATATTTGGGAAGCTAATGTTGTTTATAAGCAAGGTGGGATCTTTGGCGGTTTATTTACCAGCGCAGGTAAGGCTACGATGGCGCGCAATGGGAAGATCATGTTAAATGATACTCTTGATAACATCTATCCTAAACTGCCAAATATCGCTAAGAGCCCGCTCGTATATAATGCATATGTCTACGATAATTCAAGTCGTACGGCGTTGTTATCGACTAACAATGAAGGTTATATCGTTGGACCTAATGATCCATTAGCTAAGGTCCCAGTTACGAGTGATTTTGGTGGCAAGTTCATGGGGGCCAATTCGACGGTCAGTTATGATCCTAGTGTTGGAAAAAATGGTGCTTTGGTTGTCTATTATCAAGCCGAAAAAAGCAGTATGTGGTCGTATAATAGTGACTGGAAATTCAAATTACATTATGCGATCGACCGTGCACTACTTCCTTATATTGAAAAAAATAACGGGGCATATACGGTAGAGCTTGATAAAGCTGCAGATGGTTGGGGTGCAGATGGTTCTTATGGTTTTGAACAAGTTACAGATCCTAAAACCGGAAAGTCTTTGTGGAAGCGGATAGCTTATCTGTCTAGACTTGAGCACAAAGTGGCAGATCTTCCGCTGAATTTGGACGGAACGGGTGTGTTTGATCCTACCAATATGGCTGACTATGTTCAATTTAACAGTTCAGTGTCGATCGCTGGTCGTCCAGTGATGGTTCGGTTAGTCTATCATTTGAACAAAAAGCCTGAAGATATCTACACGGATATGCTAAAAAAAGGAACTGCAGGTGGAAACTTGCTGTTTAGCCAGTATTACGGAGATTCCAGTGATACGATGCAAAATTATTCTTTAGCAACAAGTATGCTTACTTTCAATGATTCTGATGGTGATACTTTGCCCGATCTAAAGGAAGAATCGGTCTTCACTAATCCACATGTGTCGATGCCTAATGTTTCCAATGCATATGGAACGGAAAATAAGGTACACGGCCAATTAGTCTTTAGTAATGTTGAAAAAAATACACAACATGTAACAGTTGAGAATAAGACAGGTAAAGTTTTAGGTGAGACAGATGTCCAACCTGTTCGTTTCAATGGCTTAGCTAAAGCTTTGCCGTTTGAGGTGGAATTAACAGGAAATGCTTTAGCAGCTAATAGTAATTTAGTGGTGCGTGTTGCAAGTAAATTTGATGGGAATGGTGAATCAACTAAAAATGAAGTTCCGCAAGAAACCGCTTTGAAGGTCAAGGTCGGACCGGTTGCTGCGAGTGGATTTACGTATCCATTAAATGCTGTTTTTCTACAAGATCCTAAAGAATTGATCGCTAATGTTAAGGAACTACCGGCCAATGCGACCTATACTTTTGTCAAAAAACCAGATCTAAGTACAAGTGGGATGAAAAACGCAGTCGTTAAAGTGAGTTTCCCTGACGAATATGATCCTAATTATCATCACGAAATGGAAGTCAATGTTCCTGTCAATGTGGAAGATATTGATCTAAAAGCAGGCAAATTTACACTTAAACCATTAGTGATGCATGTCAATGAAGTAAATGATGATATGCGGCCTTTGCCAGTAGAAGAACTACAAAGTTGGCAGGAAACAGGTGGTAAAAAGACACTTAGTGGGGATCCGCTATGGTCCTTAGTCAAGAGTGTAACTTGGAGTCAAAGTCCATCTACTAAGCTAGCTGGAACGGCACAAGGAGTCGTAACAGTTACTACCAAAGATGATAAGACTACCTTAGCGAATGTACCGGTAAATATTATTGGAGCAACTGCCAAACAAGGGGTGAAGACGCCTTGGGGAACTAGTGTAAAAGCTCAGGATATGATCGCTAATACAACTGAGTTAGCACAATTTGGTAAAGTGACGCCACTTACCTATACTTGGAAGACACCATTAAACGTAACTCCGACTGAAAATGAAGCTCACGTTGTGCACAATACGGTCGTGGTGGATTATGGCGATAAAACGATGCAAGAAGTTCCAGTCACAGTAACGGTCGGTGCTTCATTGGCAAGTAAGTTCAAAGCGCCTTTGGATCAAGTTACTGTTCATTATGGACAAAACTTAGATCCGGCTACTGTATTGACCTCGGAGCAAAAGGCTCAAGCCAAAGTAAGTAAAGTTACTTTTAATGCCCCGGTCGTAACAACAGGTCTTGGCAATAAACAAGTGGCAACAACTTTGACCTTTGAAGATGGTTCGACCGCTTCTATGTTACTTCCAGTCCAAGTTCTGGGTGCAACCGCTAAAACAGGTGTCAAGACGGCGTGGAACGTTTTGCCAGCAGCTCAGGCGTTAGTGGATAACGTATCAGCTTTAGCTCAATATACTCCGACTTATACTTGGCAATCACAGCCAAATGTGACACCTGGTAAAAATCAACCCCATGTAGTTTCAGGGGTCGTTAATGTAACCTATCCAGATAAAGTTGTTCAAGCAGTTCCAGTGACATTGGCGGTCGGTAGATCACAAGCAACAGTATTCGATGAAGCAACTACTGGAAAAATAGTCTCAGTAGTTGTCAACCATGGAGCTACTGTGGCAACAACAGATGCTTTACAAGCACTGACGCCTGAAAGTCGTAAGCAGTTTGCAGTGACTCAAGCAACATTCACCACACCCGTTGAAACGACAACAGATGGAACTAAAAATGTACCTGCTACTTTAACTTTTGCAGATACTTCAACGACAACCGCTGCTGTTCCAGTTAAAGTAGTCGGGGCTACAGTGAAGTCACCAGTCGAAACAGAATGGGGCAAGGTCCCGGATGCTGCAAGTGTAGTTGCTGATACTGCTGAACTACAGCCATTTGGTGCAACTTATAGTTGGGGGCTTGCTCCAGTTACAACTCCATCAGCTAAAGAAGATCATAAAGTGATGGGGCAACTTTTGGTAACTTACCGCGATGGTGCCAAACAAATATTGCCAGTAACGGTAAAAAAATCAGCCGGTGAGGAATTTGTGGCGGCTAGGGATCATTTAGTATTACAGCCATTAACGGTCAACTATGGTGCGACAGTTATGGCTGATGCCGCCAATAAAGCTTTGACTCCGACGGAAAAAGTTAATTTGAAAGTAGCTGATGTTAACTTTAAGAATGCAGTCGATACGTTAACTGTTGGGGAGAGTTTACAGCCTGTTCAGGTATCATTTACTGATGGTTCTACGCTAGAGACAAATGTTCCAGTCGAAGTAGTTGGAGCTGTAGCCAAACAAGGCATAAGTACACCGTGGGGGACTAAAGTTGCTGCCAAACAGCTAGTCGCTAATGTAGATAATTTAGCTCAATTTGGGTCAAAAGATCATCCAGTTATGTATCAGTGGTTATCCGAACCGGTTGTAACGCCTACTAAAGAACAAAATCATACTGTCTCAGGGGTCGTTACCGTAACTTATGGTGACGGAGCAAAACAACAATTGCCAGTAAGCTTTGCAGTGGAACCTTCAGCTGCTGAAAAATTGATGGAAAATACTCGGCAAGTATATGTTCCGCTAACGGTCAATTATGGTGCTAAGGTAGATCCAACCCAGGCACTCTCTGAAGTTTCTGCTGAGATGCAACAACAACTCAAGCTGGCTACAGCTAAGTTTACAGTACCTGTTCAAACGACGGAATTGGGGACTAAGAATTATCCTGCTACATTGAGCTTTACAGACGGCTCGAATATGACGGCTCAGCTTCCAGTTAAGGTGGTCGGAGCTCAAGTGAAACCAGTAGTTAAAACTACTTGGGGTGTTTTGCCTGATGCCAGCACAGTTGTCTCTGATCCAGCAGAATTAACTAAATTTAGTCCGACATATACCTGGAAGGCTTCGCCGGTAACTACACCGACTCCAGAACAAAGTCATCAAACAACGGGAACTTTACAAGTGACCTTTGCTGATGGGGCTAAGCAAGAGGTGCCTGTAAGTCTAACAGTAGCTCTATCAATGGCAGAAGTAGCTGCTAAAGTGCTTCAAACCCAATTGGTGGAAGAAGACCTGAACACAAATGTTCCAGCTACGGATGCAGCCAAAGGATTAACGGCAGAAACCAAGCAGAAATATTCAGTCACCGCTGCAAGCTTTGATCAAGTTGTTGACACAAGTAAAGTTGGTGAAAAGGATTATACTGCAACAGTAAGTTTTGCCGATGGTTCGACAACTAAGCTTCCATTGACGGTTAGAGTCGTTTCGCAAGCTGAAAAATATGCTCCAGTAGCTAAGCAAGATCTAACTGCCAAAGTGTCGGAAGTATTGGAACCAGCCAAGTTATTAGATCCAAGCGTATCATTGCCGACCGGAACTAAAGCAAGCTGGAAGACACCAGTGGATACGGCTAAAGCAGGGCATCAAACTGGCGAACTAGTAGTGACGTATCCTGATGGATTAAAAGATCTAGTTCCAGTTGCAGTAAAAGTCGGGACAGATGCACAAGCATTAACACCAAAAGCAAAAGCGGACTTGAAGGTAGCTTTAGGTGGTAAGTTGTTACCAGAAGAAGTGTTAGATCCAAGTGTAGCGTTACCGACAGGAACTAAGCTGAGCTGGAAGACACCAGTAGATACGACCAAAGCGGGTCATCAAACGGGAGAATTAGAAGTGACCTACCCAGATGGTTCAAAAGACGAAGTGAAAGTTCCAGTTAAAGTTGGTACAGACACACAAGCAACAATGCCAAAAGCAAAATCGGACTTAAAAGTAGCTTTAGGTGGTAAGTTGTTACCAGAAGAAGTGTTAGATCCAAGTGTAGCGTTGCCGACAGGGACCAAGTTGAGCTGGAAGATGCCAGTAGATACGACCAAAGTGGGTCATCAAATTGGTGAACTAGAAGTGACCTATCCAGATGGCTCGCAAGACGAAGTATCTGTACCAGTTAAAGTGGGTACGGATGCCCAAGGTTTAACACCAAAAGCAAAGGCAAACGTGGAAGTGGCATTAGGTTCTAAGTTAACTCCAGAAGAAGTGTTAGATCCGAGTGTAACATTGCCAACTGGGACCAAGTTAAACTGGAAGACACCAGTAGATACAACAAAGGCGGGTCACCCAAACGACGAGCTAGAAGTGCTCTATCCAGATGGCTCTAAGGATTTAGTCGAAGTTTCAGTGAAAGTCGGCACAGATGCGCAAGCAACAACACCGAAAGCAAAAACAAACTTAGAAGTCTCCTTAGGTTCTAAATTGACGCCAGAAGAAGTGTTAGATCCAAGTGTAACATTGCCAACTGGAACTAAGTTGAACTGGAAGACGCCAGTAAACACGACCAAAGCGGGTCATCAAACAGGTGAATTGGAAGTGACCTATCCAGATGGCTCAAAAGATTTAGTTAAGGTTCCAGTGAAGGTTGGTACAGATGCACAAGCAACAATGCCAAAGGTCAAATCAGATTTGAAGGTAACACTAGGTGATAAGTTATTGCCAGAAGAAGTGCTAGATCCAAGTGTAACATTGCCAACTGGAACTAAGTTGAACTGGAAGACGCCAGTAAACACGACCAAAGCAGGTCATCAAACAGGCAAATTGGAAGTAACATATCCAGATGGTTCGCAAGACTTAGTCAAGGTTTCAGTTAAAGTGGGTACAGATGCGCAAGCAACAGCGCCGAAAGCAAAAACAAACTTGGAAGTATCTCTAGGCTCTAAATTGACCCCAGAAGAAGTGCTAGATCCAAATGTAACGTTGCCAACCGGGGCTAAAGTAAGCTGGAAGACATCAGTGGATACAACCAAAGCGGGTCATCAAACAGGCGAATTGGAAGTGGCCTACCTAGATGGCTCGAAAGATGTAGTGAAAGTTCCAGTAAAAGTAGGCACAGATGACGAAGCGTTAACACCGGTAGCAAAGAACAATCTAGAAGTGAAGCTAGGTTCTAAGTTGACCCCAGAAGAAGTGCTAGATCCAAGTGTAGCATTGCCAACCGGAACTAAGTTGAACTGGAAGACATCAGTGAATACAACCAAAGCGGGTCATCAAACAGGCGAATTGGAAGTGGCCTACCCAGATGGTTCGAAAGATGTAGTGAAAGTTCCAGTGAAGGTAGGTACAGACACACAGGTAACAATGCCAAAAGTAAAATCGGACTTAAAAGTAGCTTTAGGTGGTAAGTTGTTACCAGAAGAAGTGTTAGATCCAAGTGTAGCGTTGCCAACAGGGACCAAGTTAAACTGGAAGACGCCAGTAGATACGACCAAAGCAGGTCATCAAACGGGTGAATTAGAAGTAACCTATCCAGATGGCTCGAAAGATTTAGTTAAGGTTCCAGTGAAGGTAGGTACAGATGGACAAGCAGTGACACCAAAAGCTAAAGTAAACTTAGAAGTGTCCTTAGGTTCTAAGTTGACCCCAGAAGAAGTTTTAGATCCGAGCGTAACGTTGCCAACCGGGACTAAAGTAAGTTGGAAGAGACCAGTGGATACAACCAAAGCGGGTCACCAAACAGGCGAGTTAGAAATAACATATCCAGACGGTTCGAAAGACCTAGTTAAGGTTCCAGTAAAAGTAGGAACAGATGGACAAGCAGTGACACCAAAAGCTAAAGCAAACTTAGAAGTATCCCTAGGCTCTAAATTGACCCCAGAAGAAGTTTTAGATCCGAGCGTAACGTTGCCAACCGGAACTAAATTGAACTGGAAGACACCAGTAGATACAACCAAAGCAGGTCATCAAACAGGCGAATTGGAAGTAACCTACCCAGATGGCTCGCAGGACTTAGTCAAAGTTTCAGTGAAAGTCGGCACAGATGCAGATTTGAACGATTTATTGGCTAAAGTAGGTGTAGTCATTAAACTTCATGAAAAAGTAGCACCACAACAACTACTGGTTGCAACTGACAAACTACCTAAAGGAACTCAATTTGTTTGGGCAAAAGCGGTCGATGCGGATGTAACTGGAAACCAGACTGGTGAAGTTAAGGTCGTATATCCAGATAAGTCTAGTGATGTAGTGGATGTGACAGTCAAAGTTCAGTCTGTTGCCGATCAGTTCACGCCAACGGCTGTTAAAAATCTAGTCGTTACTAAAGGGACTAAATTAGTTTTGGCTGACTTAGTGACGGGAACACTTCCAGCTGGTTCTCAATTGAACTGGGCAGTACCAGTTGATACTGAAAAGCTTGGTACACAACTTGGTAAGTTAGAAGTTATGTATGCGGACGGTTCTAAAGATAAAGTAAATGTATCTGCGAAAGTAGTTGATGTAACTAAGGCTGTTAAGATGACGCATGAAGTGGATCATCCGCAAGCTAAGGTGGTTAAGAAGGTAGTTTCGACACGTCAAGTAGGTCATAAGCAACATGCTGTTGCTACTGTTGGAAACAACAAGCAAGTTTTACCACAAACCGGGGAAACTACTTCAAAGAACACTTCTCTATTAGGCTTAGTACTGCTAATGTTGTTAGGATTGTTTAATTTTGGAGTAAGTTACGATAAGAAGAAGCATTGATAAGAGTTAGTTTTTACTGATTCAAAAATAGAATACAAATAATTGATCCTAGTAATTGAATGAAATGGTCTTTTAAAAGAGCGTTTTATAAATTACTAGGATTTTTTTAGATTAGAAAAAGGCTTTGGGAAAATTAAATAACATAACGCTTTTACGTAGTAGATGAGGATATGCTTTCAAAAAAATAATAAGAATCTCCAAGCACAAAAAATGGAACCGCCCCAGTAACGGTTTACTATTAAAAGGTTCACGGTCGGGGTAATTTCTGTTTTGATCGGAACAACATGTGCCATCTATCCTGGAAATACAGTTGTTTCAGCTGATAGTGGTGCTTCTGAAGCCACTTTCTTAGCACAAGAAGCGCTACCAGCAAAAAAGGCTACGTAGCAGCCTAAGAAACAGAAGTAAGCCTCCGCGCCACCACCAGCAACAACGGAAACGGACTCTAGTACCGCAAATACAGATTTGCAGGTGTGATAGGACCAGATCGTCCGGCAGTAGCTCAGATCGTATATGAGATCTATGCTGACCGTTCTCGCGGGAATTCTTGGTTTTGGCGCTACTAAGCGTAAGAAAAAAGATGACGAAGCAAAATAGTTAGTTAACGAAAAGATCCTAGTAGGAATTTCCTATTAGGATCTTTTTAAATTTATAAACGTAAAAATACAAAAAAAACCAAATTATTCTGTATTTAAAGAGTTAAATAATTGAAAACGCTTAGTCGCAAGAGTAAACTTAAGGTGTATAGGCTTTACTATGGAACAATTTTTAGAATGGAGGGATAGAAATGGATATTGTAGATCTAGCGCGTTTCCAATTTGCGATGACGACGGTCTTTCACTTCTTCTTCGTACCATTTTCGATCGGGACGGCCTTTGTAGTTGCAATTTTAGAAACATTCTACGTCCGTACCAAGAATGAGGCTTATAAAAAATTAGCCAAGTTCTGGGGTAATATCTTCTTGTTGAGCTTTGCAGTCGGTGTTGTTACCGGTTTGATCCAAGAGTTCCAATTTGGGATGAACTGGTCTGACTACTCACGTTTCATGGGGGATATTTTTGGGGCACCTTTAGCCTTAGAAGCTTTATTGTCATTTTTCATTGAGTCTACATTTATCGGTCTTTGGATGTTTACTTGGGATCGAGTGAAGAAGGGCACGCACTTATTCTTTATGTGGATGGTCTGCTTTGGGACTTTAACGTCTGCGTTATGGATCCTGGCAGCTAACTCATTTATGCAACATCCAGTTGGGTATGCGATCAAAGGCGGTCGTGCCGAAATGGTCGACTTCTTTGCCTTATTGAAGAACCCACAACTTTGGTTCGAATATGGGCATGTTATCCTAGCTGCTTTAACTATGGGTGGGGTAGTACTCGCTGGTTTAACAGCGTTCCAAATGTTGAAGAAAGATACTACCAAAGAAGCTAAGGTCCTCTATAAGAAATCAATGCGTTTAGGCTTGTGGATGGCAATGATCTTTTCAGTTGGGACGATCTTAGTCGGTGACTTCCAAATGAAATATCTTGTTACTGAACAACCTATGAAATTTGCTGCAACAGAAGCAATTTATGAAACTACAGAAGACCCTGCACCATGGACAGCTGTGGGGATCGCTGATACTAAGAATCATACGGTCAAGTACAAGGTCGATATTCCAGTTCTTTTGAGTTTATTGTCATACAATAAGCCATCTGGTTCAGTTAAAGGGATGGATGAGATCAACGCTGAAATGAAGGAAAAATATGGTACCACGATCGATGGGACCAAGATGGATTATATTCCACCAGTAAATACACTTTTCTGGAGTTTTAGAGTGATGGCTGGCTTTGGTGCTTGGATCATCTTAGTTTCCTTTGTCGGCTTACTGATGACACGCAAGAAAAAAGAAACATTGTACCAACGGCGCTGGATGTTGTGGGCTTTAGCACTAACGACATTTGTACCGTTTATCGCTAATACAGCGGGCTGGTTTATCACTGAATTTGGTCGTTACCCATGGACCGTTTATGGTCTGTTCACGATCCAACAAAGTGTTTCACCAAATGTTTCTGTAACTTCCTTGTTGATCTCGAATATTGTTTACTTCACGCTCTTTACGACACTTGCTATCGTAATGATCGGTTTGGTAAAACGTCAATTGCAAAACGATCCATCGCAAATGCAAGGCCACGGCTATGCGGACAAGATCTTGGATCCATTCGATAAGGGGGCGTTTTAAATGAGTTTCTTACAAATTTTATGGTTTATTTTGATCGGCGTCCTATTTGCAGGCTTCTTCTTCCTTGATGGTTTTGACTTTGGAGTCGGTATGGCGACGCGGTCATTAGCTCACAATGAAGATGAACGCTCACAAATTATTGAAACGATCGGACCAGTTTGGGATGGTAATGAAGTTTGGTTGATCACTGCTGGTGGTGCCATGTTTGCCTCGTTCCCATATTGGTATGCAACATTGTTTAGTGGCTACTACTTGATCTTGTTGATGATCTTGTTTGGCTTGATCATTCGTGGTGTCTCTTTTGAATTTAGAACAGCTAGTGATCCAAAGAAACAACATATTTGGAGCTCAGCTTTGGCATTAGGTAGTTTGATCGTACCATTTTTCTTGGGCGTGATGTTTGTTTCGATGATCCAAGGTATGCCGATCGATGCTAATGGTAACATGAGCGCTGGTTTCTTTGATTACTTCAATGTGATGTCAGTTGTTGGTGGTGTGGCATTAGTCTTATTGACTTACTTACACGGCCTTAACTACATTGCATTAAAGACACTTGGCGATATTCGTGAACGTGCACGCAATTACGCTGCTTTTCTCTACTGGGTCTTATATGCTGGACTAGTAGTCTTTGCGATCTTGTTATTCTTCCAGACAGACTTCTTCCAAGTTCGTCCGGTCGGAACTTTGATCACAGTAGCCTTGATCGTTTGCTTTGCTGTTTTAGGTCATATCGCAACTTTCAAGGGCAACGAAATGTTAGCTTTCATTTCTAGTGGTTTGACAATGGTCTCATTGGTCGCAATGATCTTTGTTGGCATGTTCCCACGGGTAATGATCTCTAGCATCAGTGATAAGTATGACCTCTTGATCCAAAATGCTTCGTCGACCTCATATACATTGACGGTGATGACGATCGCAACGATCTGCTTGTTGCCATTTGTTTTGGCATACACGATCTGGTCATACTGGATCTTTAGAAAACGGATCGCACTCCCAGTTGTACAAACAGCGGAGGTAGTTAAATAATGGTCGATAAACTGCTATTTAAACTAGCAGGAATAAGACAGATCATGGTAAAGCTTGCAGGACTCTCGTTTCTGCAAGCTTTACTTATCATAGGGCAAGCTTTATTTTTAAGTGCTACTTTGACCGATCTGTGGTTGGGAAAGCCACTGAGGAGTCAGGTATTCAATATTTGTGCTTTTTCGGTCTGTTTTATCCTGCGTCAGGGAATAGGTCTGATCGATGCCAAATTATTAGATAACTATGCGCGGCAAAGTGCCAAAGAAATGCGTAAACGATTGTTAGAGAAGATCTTCATTCTAGGGCCTGGAGTGGTCCAAACGCAAGGAACAGGTAATTTAGTGACTTTAACTTTGGATGGTATCTTTCAGGTAGAAAATTACATCAAATTATTATTGAGTAAAATGATGAGCATGGCGATCGTGCCAGTCTTGATCTTGTTAGTGACATTTTGGATGGATATCACTTCTGGGGTCATCATGTTATTGGTATATCCCTTGATCGTTTTATTCATGGTCATTTTAGGCTTTGCGGCTAAAGCTAAAGCTGATCGTCAATTTTCGACGTTTCAACGTCTGTCCAATCATTTTATCGATTCGTTGCGAGGCATTGATACCTTAAAGTATTTTGGCTTAAGTAAGCGATATTCTAAGAGTGTTTATCGCTCAAGTGAAAACTTTCGTAAGACTACGATGCAGACCTTGCGCGTAGCTATGTTATCGACTTTTGCGCTCGATTTCTTCACGACTTTATCGATCGCTGTTTTGGCTGTCTTTTTAGGCTTGAGATTGATCGATCAGCAAATGTCGCTTTTCTATGGCCTCTCGATCTTGATCTTAGCCCCTGAATATTTCTTGCCGATCAGAAATTTTGCCAATGACTATCATGCCACACTGAATGGTAAGAATTCATTTCATGCGATCGCTAAGATCATCCATGCGCCATTACCTCAAGCACCTGAGGTCGAGTTGACTTCATGGCAAGCCACAGATGGTTTTAAAGCTGAACAGATCGGGTTTAGCTACGATGAACAAAATGGGATCGCACCTGTGAGCTTTGCAGTCAAAGGCTATCAAAAAGTTGGGATCATTGGTATGAGTGGTTCAGGTAAGACGACCTTGATCAATTTGTTAAGTGGGTTCTATACACCTGATTCGGGTGAGTTTACTGTTCAAGGACATAAGTTACCTAACTTGGATCTAGCTGACTGGCGTAAACAGGTACTTTATATCCCACAGTCGCCTTATGTTTTCTCAGATACTTTACGAAACAACATCGCATTTTATACGCCTGATGTTTCGGATGAGGAGATCTACGAAGCAATCAAAGTGGTCGGTCTTGAGCGTTTAGTCGCTGAGTTACCTGAAGGCTTGGATACTAAGATTGGGAGCGGGAAACGCGCACTTTCAGGTGGTCAAGCGCAACGGATCGCTTTAGCGCGTGCCTTCTTGGATAAAAAACGCAAGGTCATGATCTTTGATGAACCGACGGCGCACTTAGATATCGAGACTGAATTGGAATTAAAAGAAAAAATGATGCCACTGATGCAAGATCGGTTGGTTTTCTTTGCTACACACCGTCTGCATTGGATGCACCAAATGGACTATATCTTAGTCATGGATGAAGGTAAATTGGTTGAAAGTGGAACCTATAGTGAGCTCTTAGCTAAGAATGGTTACTTCTGTAAGTTATTAAGTGAAATGAGGGGGGATACAGATGCTAAATAAGTTATCATTTTTTAAAGCTTTGCAACATGATAGCTGGGTCAAACCGTTTTTGAAGTACTACAAAAAAACGCTTTGGTTAGCGATCTTCCTCGGCGTTTTAACTTTTATCTGTGCAGGGGGATTGATGTTTACTAGTGGCTATCTGATCACAAAATCAGCAACACCACCGGAAAATATCTTATTAGTTTATGTTCCGATCGTTTTGACGAGAGCATTTGGGATCTTTCGCCCATTATTGCACTATTTAGAACGGTTGACCAGCCATAACTGGGTCTTTAAGATGACCTCAGAGTTTCGGCGCAAGATGTATGATGCTTTGGAACGGGATGCGGTCTTTTTCAATAACAAATATCGCTTAGGAGATATCTTAGGCTTGTTATCAGAAGACGTTGCCCACATCCAAAATCTATATTTGCGAACACTTTTCCCATATTTTACGGTCTGTGGGCTTTACGTTTTTATCATTGTTGGGTTAGGTGTGATCTCACCTCTGTTTGCCTTATGGATGCTTGTGTTATATGGCCTTTTGATCTTTGCGCTCCCGCTTTGGTCAGTTATTGTCAACGGGGCCCGGCAAGAGTACGAAAAGCAGATCAAAAATGCATTGTATCTTGATCTTACCGATAATGTCTTGGGGGTCTCGGATTGGATCTTTTCGGAACGTGCCAATGATTATCTTAAACGACACGAGGAAAATGAAGCAAAATTGCTCACGACGCAAGAAAAGATGCGAAAATTTGAACGTCGCCGTGATCTAGTGGGACAATTTATCTTTTTAGCGATCGTTGTTAGTTTGATCATTTGGGCTTCAGGCCGTTTTGGTGGTACCGAGACTGATTCGATCAACTGGATCGCAGCGTTTGTGCTCTGTGTCTTTCCTTTGGCGGATGCCTTTATGCCACTGCCAACGGCTGCACAAGAGACAAATGTATATTTAGATTCGATCAAGCGCTTAAATGCTTTACCACACCCAGAAGAAGAACGTAAAAAAGCACCAGCAGTGACAGCACCATACGAACTGCAAGTTAAAGACTTGGTGTACGCTTATGCCGATGGACATCATAATGTGTTGAATAGGATCAACTTAAAGATAAAACCAGGCGAAAAGTTGGCGATTTTAGGTCGGAGTGGCTCGGGGAAAAGTACCCTAGCTAGTTTATTGCGGGGCGATTTGGCTCCAACAGCCGGCTCAGTGACCTTAAACGAGATCAAGACGACCGAATTTGGCGATGATATTGCTAAATATATCGGTGTCATCCACCAAACGCCATATCTTTTCAATACGACTGTGGTCAATAATGTCCGGATCGGTAATGAAGCTGCTAGTGATGAAGAAGTTTGGGATGTTTTAGAGCGCGTAGGCTTGAAAAAATTGATAAAAAAACTGCCTCAAGGACTGGAAACAATGGTCGATGAGGCAGGATTGAGATTTTCAGGTGGTGAAAGACACCGGCTAGCTTTAGCGCGGATCTTATTAAAAGATGCGCCGATCATCATTTTGGATGAACCGACAGTCGGACTTGATCCGATCACTGAACGGGCCTTAGTTAAGACATTCATGGATGTCTTACAGGATAAGACTTTGATCTGGATCACACACCATCTCCAAGGCGTCGAGCATGTAGATCAGATCGTCTTTATCGAAGATGGCCAGATCGAACTGCAAGGGACACCTAAGCAATTGGCCGACAATAAGCGCTATCAAAAACTTAAACAAGTCGATGGCGGCTATTGATCAGTTAGTTCTCTTCAAAAGGCGTTTGATCAACTTTTCGAGCAAGTCACGTTTTTGCGAGACTGGAAGCTGTGAAGTTTGATCGAGCGCTTTTTGTATGAATTTTTCTGCTAGGGCTTTAGCTTTAGTGACACCGCCGTATTTTAAGACAAGTTGTTTAACGGCCTCCATATCGGCAGTGGTCATCTGTTCTTTTTTAGCTAGATAAGGCATCAGTTCAGCCTTGTGTTCTTGTAAGACCATTAATAGTGGTAAAGAATAAACGCCAGTTGCGAGATCTTCCATGACCGGCTTGTTTAAATTTTTGCCATCAGAGTAGTCAAGGATATCGTCTAACATTTGAAAACTCAAGCCGATATTTTGCCCGATCCGTTTAGCTAAAGCAACTTGACGACGGTCAGCCCCGCTGAAATAAGCCCCTTCTTGACAGGCGAGGCTAAAGATCGCAGCGGTCTTACCGTTGATATTGCGAAGATAAGTCAAAAAGCTCTTTTCTGTATCAAAACGAGCGTTCATTTGGCCGATCTCGCCGTTTAATATCTGACGCATCATTTGTGCGTTGACTTTGAGATAAGGTGAAGCGTACAAAGCGTCAGCGATCAGATCGAAAAAGACAGTAAATAATAGGTCTCCAGCATATACGGCGATGTCTTTACCAAAAGCAGATTGAATGCTGACCTGCCCCCGTCGTTTAGGGGAATCGTCAATGATATCATCGTGGATCAAAGTTGCAGTGTGCAAAACTTCGATCGAAGCTGCGAGTTTAAGGAGACGTTCATCGGCAGTCGTAGGCGCATTTTCTTTGGAAAAGAGCAATAACAAGGCTGGCCGGAGATATTTTCCCCCGTTATTTGCCATCTGTAAGAGAGCTCTTTTAAGTTTAGGATCGTTGACTTCGATCTTTTTTGCGATCAATTGGTTGACGATCTGGAGATCATCTTTGACCAACGGATACTGTTGCCAAAAATTTAATTTCATTATTTAGGTTTCCTTCCGACATATTTATCTAGTTTTATTGTACACTATACTGTGAAGACTAAACCAGTACAAAGCGAGGTAATTTGAATGTCACTTAAGGTTTTCCTTGAACTTGTTGAGATCAAGGCCAAAACAGCCAGTGTTTTACCTTTCTTGCTCGGAGTATGTTTTAGTTATTATTATTATCATTCACTAAATTGGGCGAATCTGTTGCTCTTTTTTATCGCGATGTTTTTATTTAACATGTCAGTCGATGCGTGGGATAATTACAATGACTATCATAATGCTCTTGATAAAGAGGAGTATAAACAAAAGACCAATATTATCGGTCGAGAAAACTTATCACCCAGAGAAGTTTTATGGATGTTGCTTGGAATGGCTGGAGTCGCAACTGTTTTAGGACTAGTGTTGGTCGTACGCACTGGGTGGCCGTTATTGTTGATGGGGATATTTTGTTTTGCTGTCGGGATCTTGTATTCCGCTGGTCCGCGTCCGCTATCGAGTTTACCGGTCGGCGAGTTCTTTTCTGGTTTTACCATGGGCGGAATGATCATGTTGATAAGTATTTATATCAATACTTATCAAGAATTTACGTTTGATCTCTCTGATCTTTGGCGGATCGCATTATTAGCGTTACCGAATATGCTTTGGATCTCAAATCTGATGTTAGCTAATAATATTTGTGATCTAGCTGAAGATGAGCGCAATCATCGATATACGATCGTACACTATTTAGGGAAAAAACGAGCCTTGCAGGTCTATACTGCAAAAAATATTTTGGCGTTAGTCAGTTTGTGTTCAACACCATTTATCGGCTTGGCACCCTACACGGTCTTATTGATCGTTTTAACACTCCCATTTTTCTACCGGCAAAATAAATTACTCTGGGAAAAACAAGTAAAAAATGAGACTTTTATCACAGCCGTCAAGATTTTAGCTGTAGGTTCGTTTTTACAAGTTATTTTATATCTGTTAGGTATTTTATTTGATTTTATTTTTTAACGAGGAGATTTTTTTATGAAAAAAGTAGTTGTTTTAGGCGCTGGATACGCAGGGTTACAAACTGTGCATAAGTTACAAAAGAATGTCAAGGGTAAGGCTAAGATCATCTTAGTCGATAAAGATGACTATCATTATGAAACAACGGAATTACACGAAGTTGCTTCTGGGACCCAATCGGCTTTGAAGATCACTTATCCGATCGCTGATATCGTTGATCCGGCAGTGACTGAATTTATCCAAGATGAAGTGGTGAAACTAGATGCTACTAAAAAACAAGTACAATTAAAACAACATGGTATGCTCGACTATGATTACTGTGTCTTAGCATTAGGTTTTGTTTCCGAGACTTTTGGGATCAAGGGCGCTAAAGAAAATGCACTTGAAATGACAAATATCAAGCAATCATTGGCGATCTATGACCATATTTTAGCTTCGATGGAAAAATACAAAGAAATAAAAGATAAGCGGTACTTACAACTTGTTGTCTGTGGTGCTGGCTTTACCGGGATCGAATTAGCCGGTGCTTTAGCTGAAGGACGTCCAGAATATGCTAAAGTTGCTGGAGTAGCACCATCTGAAGTCAAGATCACAGTTGTTGAAGCAGCAACACGTCTTTTGCCAATGTTTAGCGAAAAACTAGCGGATTATGGTGTCAAACTAGTTGAGAGCTTGGGGGTTGAACTACTTTGCGGTGCTAAGATCAGTGAAGTGGCACCTGGCGAAGTTATCTATGAAAAAGATGGTCAAACCAACTCCTTGAAAGCTGAAACGATCATTTGGACAACAGGTGTTTCAGGCAGTCCAGTCGTAGGTGAATCCAACTTACAAGAACGTCGCGGGCGGGTCGTAGTCACAGATAATTTGACTGATCCAAACTTTGATGATCTTTATATCTTAGGTGATGTCGCGGCTGTGATGGATAAAGAAAGCGGCCGGCCATATCCAACAACGGCGCAGATCGCTACTGAGATGGCAGTCTATGCGGCTAAAGATCTCGAATCACAGATCAACGGCAATGGTCATTTAAGTACACCATTTGTATATAAGAGCAAAGGGACGGTCGCTTCAGTCGGTAATACCCATGGCTTTGGGGTGATCGGCAAGTTGGAGATCAAGGGTTATCCGGCTTCGATGATGAAGAAGATGATCATGAACAAGTCACTCTTTGAGATCGGCGGGTTCAAAGAATTTATTGCTAAAGGTCGTTTCGACTTATATCACTAATATTTTAGGTAAAAGAACGTAGGATCAACTGTCTACGTTCTTTTTTTGTGCAAATATACAATAATTAAAAACAAAACATGCAAGCGTTTTACGTGCTTTGGAGTATAATTATGGTATAGCAATGATTATTGGTATTTTTTGATTTATATGTTGCCCAAGCCTTATCAAAGGAGGTGGAGGTGCATTTTAAATGCACTTATCAATGAAAGTATGTATTTTTTCAACCTGTATCGTTGATCTGCTTTTTCCAAATGTAGGTCAAGCGATGGTCGAAGTATTAGAGCGCTTTGGCTGTGAGACGGTCTTTCCTAAGGGGCAGGTCTGTTGCGGTCAGCCAACGTATAATAGCGGTTACAGTAAGGGGACGATCAAGACATTTTACAATGAGATCGATGCATTATTAAGTGTAGATGCGGATTACATTGTTGGACCTTCGGGTTCATGTGTCGGGATGTTAAAGGAATATAAAGATATCTTAAAAGATGATCCTAACTATGCCAAAAAGGCTCAGATTTTACATGATAAGACCTATGAGTTCTCACAATTTATCTATCGTGTGCTAGGTATCTTAGACTGTGGAGCTCAATTAGATGCAACTGCCACCTTCCACCGCTCTTGTCACATGACACGGCTGTTAGGTGAACGGACTGCGCCATTTGTCTTGCTCGATCATGTTAAAGATCTTGAGATGATCCCATTGCATAATGTGCAATTATGTTGTGGCTTTGGTGGTACTTTCTCGGCTAAAGAACCCGAGATATCCGAAGCAATGGTCGACGATAAGGTCAATAATATCGTAGCTACGAATGCCCAGATCTTGATCGGGGCAGATCAAGCATGTTTGATGAATATTGGTGGACGGATGAATCGTCGAGGGGAAAAGATCAAAGTGATGCATATTGCAGAAGTTTTGAATCATAATGTCGATCTTTCCCGGGTCAAATACGTCAAGGATACGGATCACCAGATGGTACCAGCTAATGGAAGCGGGGTGTTTTAGATGGGCTTAAAGACAAGTGAACTTTCATTTGACGAACGCGTAAAAAATGCTAAAAAAGACAAGTTTATGCGTGCATCAGTGGCTAAAGCCCAAGATGCGCAATTTGAGAAGCGGACACGTGCCCGGGAACAATTGGGCCATTGGAACGAGTGGCGTGAGTTAGGTGAGCAGATCCGCCAACATGCCGTTAAACATTTACCAGATTATCTTGAAGAATTTAGCGAAAATGTCCAAAAAAATGGCGGACATGTTTATTTTGCTAAGACAGATGCCGATGCAACGGCTTACATCAAGCAAGTCGCACGTGAGAAGAATGTCAAAAAGGTCGTTAAATCTAAATCAATGGTCACGACGGAGATCGATCTAGACAAGGAATTGTTGAAGATCCCCGGATTATCATTGATGGAAACTGACTTAGCGGAATTTATCCTACAAGAAGATAATTGGGATGAACCGACCCATATCGTTTTTCCGACCTTGCACAAAAATCGCGATCAAGTACGGGAAGTCTTCCAAAAGATCGGCTATGAGGGCGATAATGATCCTGAAAGAATGGGGCGTTTTGCTCGTAGCTATTTACGTAAGTATTTTATGGAAGCCGACTTGGGGATCACCGGGTGTAACTTTGCGATCGCCGACAATGGAATGATCAATTTGGTCACTAACGAAGGTAATGCTGACTTGACGATGGCGTTACCAAAGACGCAGATCGTTGTCATGGGGATGGAGCGGATCGTTCCTGGGCTAAAGGAAGCCGAAGTGTTGGATAATCTGCTTTGCCGCAGTGCGGTCGGTCAAAAATTGACAAGTTATTGTACTTTTAGTGCAGGAAAACTAGACGACGAACTTGATGGTCCAGAGGATTTCCACGTAGTCATCATTGATAATGGTCGTTCCAATGCGTTGAATACAGTCTTTGAACAGATCTTGCAATGTATTCGTTGTGGAGCTTGTTTGAATGTTTGTCCGGTTTACCGCCAGATCGGAGGCCAAGGCTATGGTTCGATCTATCCTGGACCAATGGGTGAAGTTTTATCTCCAATTTTAGATGGTTATGAAAACTTTGGTGAGCTGCCATATGCCTGCAGTTTATGTGGAGCCTGTACAGAAACATGTCCGGTCAAGATCCCACTGCATGATCTGATCTTGGAACACCGTAAAGTCGAGATGAATAAACTTCATTTAGATCATAGTCTAAATAATGTTATCTTTAAGACGATCAGTGTCGGGACTAAGACTCCGATCCTCTTTAAAGGCGCTTTGATGGGTGAACATTTGGCAATGAAGCCATTCTCCAATAAGAAAGAAAATAGTGTTGAGAACCTTTATCCAGAAGGTAAGATCGATAAAGTTCCAAAGATCGCACCGAAGTTGATCCATGGTTGGGTCGATGTCAGAGATCTGGCTGAGCCACCGAAGTTGAGAGAAAACTTCCGCCATTGGTACGATCGACATGAAAAAGAACGGAAGCGAGGCGAACAAAATGACTGAAACGATCAAAGCAAATGATCCTAAAAACCGTGAAGAATTTCTAGATTTTATCGCCAAAAAAGCTGATCGTCCCCGCCATGAGCTAGCAAATGATCCGCTAGTATTTATCAATGATCTACCGAAGACGACGCTATCAGGTCTGGATCAAGATGAATTATTAGCCTTGGCTAAGACCAATAGTGAGGCGATCCATGTTGATTTTAAGACAGTACCAGTAGCTAAATTGAGTGAGACACTGGAAAATTTCTTACATGAAAAAGATATCCACAGTTTGATGTTGCCGACTTTTGCGGATGAAAAGTGGCAAGAATATGGTATTTTAGATTGGCGGAATGCATTAGACTTAGATAAATTGTATTTTTGGGATGCCAAACGCGGTCGAGATAACTTAGTCGATGCTGACCAAAGTGATGCAGCGATCGGTTTTGCCGATTATCTCTTAGCTGAGTCGGGGACGATCACAGCTGCCACCGTTAAGGAACAAGGCCGAGGTTTTCATTTCTTACCGACGCACTATTTGGCGATCATTCCAAAAAGTAAGATCTTACCTCGGATGCGCCAAGCGATCGACCGCTACGATGAAGCAATGAAAACTGGCAAACTCAAGACTTCAAATATCAATTTCATTTCAGGTCCGTCTAATTCGGGGGATATTGAAATGGTACTGATCGTGGGTGTTCATGGTCCACTTGATATGACTTATGTCGTGGTGGAAGATCTATAATTACGCAAAAGAGGCTATTTAGGCCCCTTTTCTCTTTAGTTCAAGCTCTTTGAAGTTGCTATAGGCGACTAGCGGATTTTTGGCTTGATTAAGCTGGAGAGAAAAAGTATGATTGATATGTAAAAAAATTGTGATGATGTTAGGGTGAAATCGAGTGATCTTGGGGATCGGAAATGATTTAGAATGTATCGAACGGGTCAAGCAGATGTTAGTTAAATTGCCCAAAACGGCGACTAAGATCTTGACTCCAGCGGAATTAGCGTTTTTTGCTGAGCTGTCCCCAAAACGTCAGGGGGAGTTTTTGGCTGGCCGTTTTTCCGCTAAAGAAGCATATAGTAAGGCGGTGGGAACTGGGATCGGTCAAACTGTCAGTTTTTTAGATATTGAGATCCTAAATGATCCCTTGGGCCGTCCGTATTTTTCGTACCATCCCCTCGAAAATGAATGTAACGCATTTATTTCGATATCACATACCAAAGAACATGTTGCCACGATGGTTGTTTTAGAAAAAATCAAGTAAGAGAGAAGATGATCAAAATGGTTATAGGTTTGCACCGCAACGCCCATGTAAATGTTGATCTAGCTGCGATCAAGCATAATATTGCAGTTGAATTAGCTCGCATGGATGAACAACAAGAACTTTTTGCTGTCGTAAAGGCTAATGCTTATGGGCATGGGATCGTCCCCGTCGCTAAAGCTGCAAAACAAGCGGGAGCGACTGGCTTTTGTGTTGCGATGATCGATGAAGGGCTGGCTTTACGTGAAGCCGGTATCACTGAAACGATCTTGATCTTAGGTGTTACGCCTGCTAATGAGGCTACTTTGATGGCTAAATATGATCTTTCAACTGCTGTTGGAGATCTAGAATTTCTGATCCAGGCACAAAGCAAATTAGCTCAAACTGGTGCTAAACTCAAAGTTCATTTGGCTTTAGATACTGGTATGGGGCGGATCGGTTTTAGAGATCAAGCCACATTGAGTCAAGCGCTCGCTTTTTTGCACGAACATGCAGCACAATTTGAATTCGAAGGGATCTTTACGCACTTTGCGACTGCCGATGCTAAAGACCAAGAGCACTACAATTACCAGCTAAAAAAATTCAATGAGTTGATGGAAGTCGTGACGACTAGACCGCGTTATATTCACGTGGCTAATTCAGCGGCTGCAATGTGGCATACGGATTGTGGGGGTAATGTCGTTCGTTACGGTATCACGATGTATGGCCTAAATCCGTCGGGAACAGAATTAGAATTACCGGAGACTTTCAAGCCAGCATTGAGTTTAGAAAGTGAATTGGTCGCAGTCAAGCAGTTGCGTCCAGGTGATGGAGTGGGATATGGTAAAACGTATACCGCTTCTAAGCCAGAATGGTTAGGAACTGTGCCAGTCGGTTATGCCGACGGGTGGTTGCGACGAATGCAAGGTTATCACGTATTGATCGCTGGTCAACCATGTGAGATCGTGGGACGAGTGTGCATGGATCAGTTTATGGTGCGACTACCCGATAAATTACCTTTGGGAACAAAGGTAACCTTGATCGGACAAAATGGTGAGCACAAGATCACAGCGCAAGATGCAGCTGAGTATGCGCAAACGATCAATTATGAGATAGTCTGTGCACTATCTGAGCGGTTGCCACGCTATTACAATTAAAGTATACTTTTAAACGCATTTATGTTAAGATTGCGATAACTAATGGTCACGGAGGGCTAGTCATGGTGGAAGATGATTTGAGGAAGAAAATGACCGTGTTGCAATATCAAAATATTAAAGAGTTCTGTGAATTCTATACTATTGAGGTGGAAGAGATAAAGGACCATCCCGAATACGCTGAGCGGATCGAAAAGTATCATACAGCCTTGGAAGAGCTGATCGATGGTTACGGTCAAATGGGTGGTTTGAATCAAGAAATTTGTGGTATTTTCGGCAGTTGTGATTGCGATGCCGATTATGGATCGGTGAGCTAATAAATAAATTAGAGAGAGTGATCCTATGGTAAAGGAACTGGTTAAGAGAGGAGATATCTTCTATGCCGACTTGTCGCCTGTAGTGGGTTCTGAACAAGGTGGAATGCGACCTGTTCTGGTCATCCAAAACAACATTGGAAATAAGTTTAGTCCAACAGTGATCGTAGCTGCGATCACGTCGAAGATCTCGAAGCCTAAGATGTTGACCCATGTGGCTTTAAAAGCTGCGCCAAAGGGTAAAAAAGGCCTTGAGAAAGATTCGGTCGTACTATTAGAGCAATTACGCACTTTGGACAAACAACGTTTACGGGATAAGATATCCCATTTAGATGATTCGACTATGAGATCGGTCGACTATGCACTTAAAGTAAGTGTGGGGTTGATCGATATACATACACGAAATAATAGCGATAAAAAGCAAGAAAAAACATATAATCGCTAATAATGAGCACCGGTCTAGCAGGAGATCGGTGCTTTTTGTTTAAGAGAAGTATTTAAAAATTTGATACAATATAGTTAGATAAATTTGTGAGGTGAGCATTGATGGAAAAAGACTTTGAATACCAACAAATGCTAGCAGGTGAGCTTTATCTGGCTGGAGGTATTTTACCTGAGCATAAGTCAGTCCACGGCAAAAAGATCGCCCAACAGATCAATTAAACTCCGATCGAGGATAAAGCTAAATTAAAGGCATTGGTCAAACAGCTTTTTGGAAAAACGGGTAAAAATTACTACGTTACACCACCGGTCTACGTCGATTATGGTAGACATGTGAGCATTGGTGAGAATTTTTATGCTAATATGGATTGTATTTTTTTAGATGTCAATCGGATCACGATCGGTAATAATGTCATGCTTGGACCACGAGTCGGCCTTTATACTGCTGGTCATCCCTTAGATAGTCAGATCAGAAATGAAGATCAGCTCGAATTTGGACTTCCGATCGTGATCGAAGACAATGTATGGCTGGGAGCAAATTCCATTGTTTTACCGGGAGTTACGATCGGTAAAAATGCAGTCATCGGCAGTGGAGCTGTAGTAACTAAAGATATTCCAGCAGATAGCGTAGCCGTTGGCAATCCAGCTAAGGTCATTAAAACGCTAGGCGAAGCCGATCGCAAATATTGGCAGGCCTAAAAAGATAAATATCTAGCTGCTAAAGAAAAATTTAATAGCTTAGATTAGCTTGATAGCAACTGAGTTTTCGAAGTTGAAGACTACAGTTGCTATTTTTGTAATAATAGCTTGGGAATTTCGTGGTATAATATTTTTAATAACGAACAAAAGTTTGATTTAGGGGGTAGACGATGAAATTTTTACATACGGCAGATTGGCATATCGGAAAACGACTTCACGAATATCCATTAGTCAAAGAGCAACAAGATGCTTTAGACCAGATCGCTCAGATCGCTCAAAAAGAGCAAGTCGATGCAGTAGTCGTCGCGGGTGATCTCTATGATCGCTCTTTACCTAGTGAAGAAGCAGTGACGTTAGTGAATCAAGCTTTAAAAAACTTGAATCTAAAAGCAGATCTTCCTTTACTAGCGATCAGTGGCAATCATGATTCCGCAGTCCGTTTGGCAACAGGACAAGAGTGGTTCAAGCAAACTAAACTATACTTGCATACTAAGCTAGCCGAAGCTTTTACCCCGATCGAATTTGCGGATACGCAATTTTTCTTATTACCGTATTTTGAACTTCAAGAAGCGCGTAACTATTTTGCCGATGAAAGTTTGAGTGATCTGACTTCAGCAATGAAATTGATCGTTGCAAAGTTGAAAACCAAATTTGATCCGACTAAAAAACAGGTCTTAGTGGCCCATTTTTTTGCGGCTGGCAGTTTACGGTCGGATTCCGAGACTAAGATCGAAGTGGGCGGACTTGATTCAGTACCGCCTGAACTATTCAGCGATTTTGATCATGTGGCGCTAGGTCATCTGCATGACAAGCGAGCATTGGATCTACCAACGGTCAAATACAGTGGGAGTTTGTTGAAATATTCGGTGGCTGAGGCTAATAGTCAAAAAGGTGTTTGGATCGTAGAGACGGAGCCTTTTTCGTGCAAATGGATCCCATTAGATCCGCTCAATGACATTCGGCGGTTGGAGGCCTCATACGCAGAATTGACGACAAAACTTTATCAGACTGTTGCAGAAGATGACTACGTGGCTATCGAATTGACCGATGAACATGAGATCATTGATGTGATGAATAAATTGCGCAAGTATTATCCGCGGATAGTTGAATTGAAGCGCAAGAAGCGTTTGGTCCACACTAAGCAAGCTGAAAAGATCGAAAGCAAGACCCCGTTGGAGTTATTTACTGATTTCTTTGTTCAAGCTACTGGTCAAGAGCCAACACAACTCCAACAAAAGTGGGCTAAAGAAAGTCTATTAGCCTTAAAAAAGGAAGGTGAGTAGGGATGCGACCATTAGAATTAAAACTCAAAAATTTTGGTCCTTATGTGGATGAGACTGTTGATTTTACCCGCTTCGAGCAGGCACCGTTGTTTTTGATCACGGGTAAGACAGGGAGTGGCAAAACAACGATCTTTGATGCGATGTGTTACGCCCTTTTCAATGAAACTTCGGGTAAAAAACGGCAAGCCTTCCAAATGCGCTCTGATTTTGCTAGCGATAAAGCCGAGACTAGTGTTGAATTTACCTTTGAGCATCAAGGCAAGATCTATTATATCAAGCGTCAGCCAAAACAAGTTTTAGCTGGGCGTGGTGGCAAGCCCGTTGAAAAAAAGGCCAAAGTCGAATTGATCTATCCAGGTCCGGATGAAGAAAAGTTGGCCATCCAAAAGATCCCTGAAGCCCGGCGCTTTATCGATGAGTTGTTACATTTGACGGCGGAACAATTTACCAAGGTCATTTTGTTGCCTCAAGGGGAATTTCGTAATTTTTTAGCAGCTGATAGTAAGGAAAAAGAAGAAGTCTTGCGCAATTTATTTGGCAGTGAATTATTTGAACGCTGGGCCGAACAGCTCAAGGCAAAATTTAAAGAGCAAAATGCAAGTTACCAACAAAAAGAACAGCAACTAACACTGAGGATGCAACAAGCTGACTTTACCAGTGAGACACAGATCCCTGAATTATGGCTCGAACAGATCAAAAGCTGGCTCGAACAAGTCAAGGCAGAATTATCGGAACAAGACAAAGCCTGGCAACAAGCTAAAAAAGAAACCGAGAGCTTGCAGCATGTTTTGAGTAAACAAGAAGAGCTTCAAAAAGACTTCGATCTACTGGCAAAGTTACAAGCTAAGCAGGCTGACCTGCTAGCTAAAGCCCCTAAACGTGAAGCTTTACGCCAGCAAATAGTTGCGTTGAAATGGGCATTGGAACACCGAACAAACTTTGAGCTATTGGAAAATAATAAGGCCACACTTGTTAAGACTGAAGCTGACATCCAAAAGACCGCACAAAAACAGGCAAAACTAAAAAAAGAACAGTTAAGTTCAGCTGCACAATTGGCAGAGTATGAAGCTAAGCGTAAAGAGATCGCAAATTATCAGTACCAGCATAAACAACTGGAGAATAATTTGCCCCTATACAAAGTTGTCAGTGAGCTTTTGGCCACGCAAGAAGAGGTCGAAGTTAGCCAGAATGCTTTGGCAGCTGAGATCCAAAAAATAACGACGATTTTAGAGAAAAAGCAAGCAAAAATAGCTGCTATCGAAGCAAAACAGCACGCGCTCACAGAATCGATCCAAGCCAAAGAAACGTTAAAGGCAAAATTAGAAAGGGTAAAGTATCAACAAGCAGAATTAGCCGAGCTTTTGGAAAAGCAAGCAGACTTAGATAAGCGCCAAACTAATATTGCAAACTTGCAAAATAAATTAGTTACTGAAACAACTATCAGCCAAGAAGCTCGGGCTAAGGCTCGAACTTTAGCTAATCAATTAGCGGATCACTATATTGCTGCAGCGGTCAAAAAACTGCAAGCAGGCAAGCCCTGTCCAGTCTGTGGGAGTTTAGACCATCCGGCTCCAGCTAAAGTCAGTGAAGTGGCTGGGATCGATGAAGAACAAGTCGAACAAGCTAAACAACAAGCACGTGAGCTGGAAGATAAAGTTACTGCTTTGCAGGCACGAATAGATGAGATCAACGCTGAAAATGTTGAACGGAAACGTGAATTTGAGACGAAAATGCAGGATTTTTTTGAAAAATATCCTGCTTTAGAGCAAAGCGAGTTAACTCATTTAGAAGTTGAACTGACCCAAACTAAACACGAATTGACCCAAGAGATAAGGGGACTCACAGATAAGGAAAAAGAAGCAGCGAGCTTGCAGGAACAAAAGACGACCCTAGAACAAAAGGTCGCTCAAGCCCAGACAAAGTTGACTGAGTTAAATGAACAAGCTCAAACTGCCCAACTTGAGAAGCAAAAATTGGTGACGCAATTGGCTGAAAAACAAGCTCAGTTGCCAGTAGAGTATCAGACTGAACAACAAGCTAAGGCACAGTTGAGAATTTGGCAACAGAAGATAGCTGAGTTTGAAACGCATTGGGCTGACTTGAATGCACATATAAAACAAACTGAGCAGTCATTAGTAGCAACTGAGGCCAAGCTAAATGAAGCCAAGCAACAAGCTCAAGAATTGCAACAAGTGATCGCTCAAAGACAAGCCGACTTAGAAGCGGCCTGTGCTGCCAAAGGGATGACGTTAGCAGAATTAAAAGAATTGTTATCCCAAAGTGCTCAGCTTGGACATTTAGAACAAACTTTAGCTGAGCAACAAAAAGAGCTAGATTCTATCGCTGGTCAGGTCGAGATCCTTTCAAAA
The DNA here is from genome assembly GCF_040226755.1 of Ligilactobacillus sp. RTP31139st1_D10_RTP31139_211217. Lineage (NCBI taxonomy): Bacteria > Bacillati > Bacillota > Bacilli > Lactobacillales > Lactobacillaceae > Ligilactobacillus > Ligilactobacillus sp. RTP31139st1_D10_RTP31139_211217. The sequence goes on along the minus strand of NZ_JBCOAR010000007.1, from coordinate 4,142 downwards.
CAAGTAGCTGGTCAAAAACAGCCTGACTTGGAGCAAACTAACGAAGAATTATCGCAGGCAAAACAGGCGGAAGCTAAGTTACAGCAAACAGTCGCTGAGCTAGAGCATAAATATAGTTCCAATACTAAATGCTATCAACAGGTAAAGAAGCTCTTTGAACAACAGCAAGCTGAATTTACACAGTTAGGGCAGTTAAAGGAGCTCGTCGATGTTGTGACAGGTAAAGGTGAACAAAAATTGGGCTTTGAGCGCTACATTTTACAAACCTATCTCAAGGAAGTTTTAATAACGGCCAATGCGCGCCTAGCCCATTTGACTAATGGCCGCTATGAATTATGCTTAAATGAGGATACTGGGCGTGGAGCATCGAGTACGGGGTTAGAACTAGATATTTACGATGATAATGCGGGCAAAAGACGTAGCGTCCACACTCTTTCAGGCGGAGAAAGTTTCCTAGCAGCTTTAGCCTTAGCTTTGGCACTCGGAGAAGTTATCCAAAAGAAGAGCGGAGGGATCGAGATCGAAGCGTTATTTGTCGATGAAGGTTTTGGTTCGCTCGATCAAGAAGCTTTGCGAGTTGCTTTAGAAACTTTGCAAACGATCGAGGGGAAAAATCGCATGGTCGGGATAATCAGTCACGTTACCGAATTACAGGCGCAATTGCCATATCAATTACAAGTTGTTACTAAGGGTGAGCGAAGTACTTTGCGGTATGTGACGACAATTTAGTTAGATTTGAGGAAAAACGATGCAATATCGTACACATATAACAGTCTCACTGGCTGTAGGCTTGCCAATGCTAGCCGCAGTCGATCAAGTGACATTTATCAATACTGCGGCGTTAGTCTGTGGTAGTGTTTTACCAGATATCGACCATCCAAAGTCATTTATCGGTAAGCGGAGTCAAGTTGTTAGTAAAGTAGCCAATAAAACATTGGGCCATCGTGGAGCGACCCATTCATTAGTTGTTGCGGCAGGGGTCTATTTGTTGGCTTTATTTATTGCTAAAGCATATTTGGCGACCGCAGCGATGCACTTACCATTTTGGCTACTGATCGGCTATCTTTTGCATTTGATCGAAGATAGTTTCTCCAAAAATAGTATCCATTGGTTTTGGCCTTTTTCTAAATTCAAGAAAAGTGCGCGTAAACGCCTGTTTTATTATCGAACAGGGCATGTGAGTGAGTATTTGATCTTAGGCTTTGCGCTATGTCTTTTACTGATCGAATTGAACTTACTATGGTCCGGGCATTTAACAAGTTTATTTGATCATGGCTGGGCCGCGTCACTCAAACTATTGATAGCTAAGTTACAGCTTCTTCTTTTACCACATTGAAATACTAAATGTTTGACATGAAAAAGTATTTGATGATTTTTTTGAAAAAATAGCGTATCATCTAAGTGAGAAGTCAACAAGAAAGGACAGGCTATATATAATAGCGTGGGTGGAGCCAATGAAAGATCAAACATTATTAGTATCTTCAGCACAAAAGTTAAAGCAACACGGGATAAAATCAACACCACAACGCCAAGCGATCTTAGCATATCTGATGTGTTCAGATGAGCATCCATCGATCACGATGATCCATCAATATCTGCAAAAGCAAGATATCAAGGTGAGTTTGGCGACTGTATATAATACCCTCGAATTGTTGGCGAAGTCTGACCTAGTATCTGAAGTGGCTTTGGATAGTGCGGGACATGTGAGGTATGATTATTTCGCTAAGCCCCACTATCATTTGATCTGCTTAGAGTGTGGCAAGATCGAGGATATTTTTGATGACACTTACTTAGAATTGGAAAAACTGGCTCAGGCGCAAAGTGACTACGAGATCGTTAATAGTCGCTATGATGTGTATGGTATTTGCCCAGAATGTCAGCAAAAGAAGACTAACGCATAAATTTTCTGGAGTAAGTAGCCAGTTTTGTGCTATAATCAACCAAGATATTTTATTATTTGCGATGAAATAGATAGTAGCAGATCTCATCCCTATCACAGAGAGCCACTGATGCTGGAAGGTGGCATATATGATTTTTGCGAAGTACACTATGGAGCAACAACGGGTCATTCCGATATCGATGACAGAGTTGGTTACATTTATGTAGCAATCTGGGTGGTAACGCGGAAATTAATTCGTCCCTGATGATTTTTCATCGGGGACTTTTTTATTAAAAGGAGGATCTTAAATGGAAAATATTTTAGAAGAATTAAAATGGCGGGGCGCTGTCAACCAAGTTTCAGATGAAGCGGGTCTGGAAGAATTATTAGCTAAAAAATCGATCGGTGTTTACTGTGGGGTCGATCCGACTGGTGATAGTTTGCATATTGGGCACTTGATCCCATTTATGATGTTGAAACGATTCCAAATGGCTGGTCATCGTACGCATATCTTGATCGGTGGGGGGACTGGTTCGATCGGTGATCCATCGGGTAAGAAGTCAGAACGGACTTTACAAACAATGGAACAAGTTCACCACAATGAAGAAGCCTTGACCGGACAAATGAAGGCTCTTTTCGGTAAAGATAATATCACGATCGTTAATAACTATGATTGGTTAAAGGAGATCAGCTTATTAGATTTCTTGCGCGATTATGGTAAATTGTTCAATGTTAACACGATGTTGAACAAAGAAGTCGTTGCTAGCCGTTTAGAAGTAGGTATCTCTTATACTGAATTTACGTACCAGATCTTGCAAGCAATCGATTTCCATCATTTATTGAAGACAAAAGATGTGCAACTTCAGATCGGTGGGGCTGATCAATGGGGCAATATCACAGCTGGGATCGATCTGATCCACAAAATGGAAGGCTCAGATACTCAAGCATTTGCCTTGACGATCCCATTGATGTTGAAAGCTGACGGGACAAAATTTGGTAAAACAGCTGGTGGTGCAGTGTGGCTCGATGCAGAAAAAACAACACCATATGAATTCTATCAATTCTGGTTGAATCAAGACGATCGTGATGTTGTGAAATATTTGAAGTACTTTACTTTCTTGGATGAAGCTCAGATCGCAGAATTAGCGAAGAAACTTGAAGAACATCCAGAATTGCGTGAAGCTCAACGTCGCTTAGCCGAAGAAGTGACCGAATTTGTTCACGGAAAAGAAGCTGTTGTGCAGGCTGAACATATCTCTAAGGCCCTCTTCTCAGGTGAAGTGAAAGCTTTGACTGCAGCTGAGATCGAGCAAGGTTTTAAGAATATGCCAACAGTTGAGATCAGTTCTGAACCGGAAAATATCGTTGAATGGCTTGTTGACACAGGGATCGAAAAATCTAAGCGTCAAGCCCGTGAAGATGTAACCAATGGTGCGATCTATATCAACGGTGATCGTGTTCAAGATCTAGATGCGGTGATCGATCCAGCAGAAAACTTTGATGGAAAATTTGTGATCGCACGTCGGGGCAAGAAGCGTTATTTCTTGGCACGTGTAACTAAATAATTGTTAAAGGATCTGTAGACGGTTTGTCTGCAGATTTTTTTGAAAAAATTTTTTCACGGAAAATGTAAGTGTTTTACTGGGTAAAAAACTATTTTTTAGTTAAAGAGATACTGATTAATTGAGTAAAAAACGAACAATAATATTTAGTGATAATTTATGTTCGTTTTTTAAACGGTAGAAAGTGAAAGTTTATGCAAAAAAATTTAAAAGTAGGGTTGACGTTTAAGCCAAAAGTGAGTATAGTAGTTCTTGTCGTTGAGATGTGATCAAACATTTCAAATCGCTTAAAAATTAATTCAAAAAACTTGTTGACATTGAGATACAAGTTTGGATATAATAATTAAGTCGATAAGACATATCAATGAATTTTTATTCAAGTGAATGAATAAAAGTTGAGTAGATCTTTGAAAACTGAACAAAGTTTCGATAAGCAAATGTGCAGGGTCTCTTATCTAAGTGATAAGAGCAATAAACATTTTGCGAAGTCAATTCGCTAGTAAAAATAAAGAGTCACAAACTTTAAATTGAGAGTTTGATCCTGGCTCAGGATGAACGCTGGCGGCGTGCCTAATACATGCAAGTCGAACGAAACTTCTTTATCACCGAGTGCTTGCACTCACCGATAAAGAGTTGAGTGGCGAACGGGTGAGTAACACGTGGGCAACCTGCCCAAAAGAGGGGGATAACACTTGGAAACA
>NZ_JBCOAR010000006.1:0-123551 GCF_040226755.1 Ligilactobacillus sp. RTP31139st1_D10_RTP31139_211217 | reverse complement strand
CAAACTCTCAATTTAAAGTTTGTGACTCTTTATTTTTACTAGCGAATTGACTTCGCAAAATGTTTATTGCTCTTATCGCTCGGATAAGAGACCCTGCACATTTGCTTATCGAAACTTTGTTCAGTTTTCAAAGATCTACCTTTTTTATAAATCAGCTGTTTAGTAACAACTTCTTTATTATATCATCTCGCAGAATCGATGTCAATAATTATTTTTAAATAATTATTTAAGCATCATTTCTAGGCGACTTATTTATCTTACCAAATCATCAAATGATTTGTCAATAAATATTTTAATTTTTTGTTATCGTCGATCTCAACAACAACTTTTATATCTTATCATTATCAACAACTCAATGTCAATAACTTTTTTTAAAGTTGCTGTCGTCATCTCAACGACAAATAATATATTACCAAGTCTTACTGCCAACGTCAACAATTTTTTTAAATTTATTTTAAGTGCGTTGTATCATTCCATTTTTTCAGTTCAAAAGTCGACTGATCTTTAGTTTCTAAAACTGTTACTGAGGTATTAGCAACAAGTCCTTCACGCCGAATCGTATTGAGATCTTTTCCTAAAAGATATTTAACACCAAATGTGATCACTAACGCGTGGGCTGTCACTAAGACATTACCTTCTGGATAACGTTTAGCGATCTGAATCAAAGCACGTTTTACACGTTCTGCTAATTCAGAATAGTTTTCCGCCTCGATCGCACTACCATCAAAATTGAGCGGATCATTTAAAAACGTCTGCCAAATAGGATCAGCTTGATGTTTAGTCGCTAGATCACCATCCCAGATCCCAAAATCAAATTCTTTCAGATCATCTAAAGTTTCAAACTGCAACGGCGTCTCAAATTGAGCTACGATATTTTTACCAGTATCTAAAGCACGTTTTTGCGGACTGGAAAAAGCAGCTACAAAATCAATATCAGCTAAAGCTTTACCAGTTTGTTTTGCATCAGCTATACTTTGGGGCAATAAGGGTGAATCATGGACAGCACCTTGCAAACGGCCATCACGATTATACTCAGTTTTGCCGTGGCGTACTAAATAAAAAGTTGTCATCTCTTATATCTATCCTTTCAAAAAATCACTTGTTTATTTTACGCTATCCAATTTATTCGCGCAACTTCCATAATATGTTCAACAATACAATAAGAGACCCATCACGATACGAAATCATGATGGGTCCCTGTCGTAATGACCGCCTTATCCACGATCATCTTAATAATTATGCTTCGGGATCATCTTTTGTGATCTTTTCTAAGCCACCCATATATGGACGTAAGGCTTCAGGGATCGTGACCGAACCGTCTTCATTTTGGTAATTTTCCAAAATAGCAGCGACTGTCCGCCCAACAGCTAGACCTGAGCCGTTTAGAGTATGCACGAATTGTAATTTGCCATTTTCATCTCGGTATTGGATGTGGGCGCGCCGTGCTTGGAAATCTTCACAGTTAGAACAACTTGAGATCTCACGGTAGGTATCTTGCGCTGGCATCCAAACTTCAAGGTCATGTGTCATAGCTGCACTAAAGCCCATATCACCTGTTGATAAAGTGATCACATGGTATGGCAAACCCAATTTTTCCATGATATCACCGGCGTTTTGAGTCATCTTTTCTAATTCGTTATATGATTCTTCTGGTTTAGCGAACTTGACCATTTCAACTTTATTGAATTGGTGCATCCGAATAAGCCCGCGCGTATCACGTCCTGCACTACCAGCTTCTGAACGGAAGCTTGGTGTCAAAGCTGTAAAGTAGACTGGCAATTGATCCGTTGGGATAACTTCATCACGATAGTAGTTAGTCAATGGAACTTCCGCAGTTGGGATCAAAGTCATATCTTCACCATTTACTTGGTAAACATCTTCTTTGAACTTAGGGAATTGTCCTGTACCATACATTGTCTTGGCATTGACGATATATGGTGGTAAAACTTCGGTATAACCTTCCTTAGCGTGTTCATCCAACATAAAGTTATAAACTGCACGTTCCAAACGAGCACCCCAACCTTTATAGTAGACAAAACGTGCACCAGAAACTTTAGCCCCACGTTCAAAGTCTAAGATACCTAGATCTTCACCGATATCCCAGTGAGCTTTAGGTTCAAAGTCAAATTTACGTGGTGTGCCCACTTTACGCAATTCAACGTTGTAATCTTCATCCGGACCAACTGGGATCGTTGCGTTAGGCAAGTTTGGTAAGCGTGCCGCCATATCATGGACGATCTCTTCAACTTCAGCTAATTGTGCATCGAGTTGCTTGATCTGGCCACCGACTTCACGCATTGCTGTGATCGCTTCGGTCGCATCTTCTTTGTTACGCTTAGCTTGTGCGATCGCTTCGGATACTTCATTACGCTTTTGCTTCAAAGATTCTGATTGCACCAAAAGTTCACGGCGTTCTTTATCTTTTGCCAATAATGTATCGATCGTTTCAGCTTCCACACCACGTGTTGCCAAACGAGCTTTGATATCATCTGGATTTTGACGGATCATTTTAATATCTAACATCTTATTGCCCCCTAATTTAGCTAATTATTTTATCTAATCGAAAAAAAGAGCCTTTCCGTCCCCTAAATTGGGACGAAAAGACTCTTTTCGCGGTACCACCCAAGTTCGACATAACGTCGCACTCATATACAAATAACGGTTTTCCCGTGCGGCATTACCCGCCCATACAAGGTTACGCTGGAGTTTCGGCGTCATGGTTTGCAGCGACCACCATGTCTCTGTCATGCCTACTTATGGCGAACTCAGATGTTTCGATTATTTATACCAGTATCATAATATTTATTTTGCAAAATAGCAAGTCTATTCTAGACTTTCATCGATTTTTTCTTGCATTTCCATTTTTTCTTTGGAAATATCATGTGGGGTCAGATCCACTTCATCCAATGGAATAACTTTAGTCTTATATTTGATCTTATAGTAAGCATACAAGATGATGAACAATGGAACTGACATATAGGAGACCCCGATCGCTTGCCAGTTAAAGTCCTTGAATGATTGGATATCTTGGCCGATGATGACTAAGATACACAAGATCAAGGCTAGGATCGGACCAAATGGGAACCACTTAGCCTTGTATTTCAACTCACTTAAGTCATGACCTTGCGCTTTGAAAGCACGGCGGAAACGATAATGCGAGACCGCGATCCCGATCCAAGCGATAAAACCAGTCAAACCACTAGCACTCACTAAGAAAGTATAGACTTGATTACCAAAGATACTTGCTAAAAATGTAAATAGACCAACGAGCGTCGTCCCGAGCAAAGCAAAGATCGGGATCCCACGGGAGTTGACCCGCGAAAACATCTTCGGTGCATCGCCATCGACACCTAAAGCAAACAACATCCGGGTCGAGGCATACATCCCTGAGTTAGCCGCCGATAAGACCGAAGTCAAAATAACAGCATTCATCACCGAAGCAGCGGAAGCAAGACCGGCCCGCTTAAAGACTAAGGTAAATGGACTGATCGCAATATCGCTTGCTTCAGAACCTAATAAGTTTGGACTCGTATAAGGAATGATGCAGGCGATCACAAAGATCGAAAGGATATAGAAGAGCAAGATCCGCCAAAAGACTTGTTTGATCGCTTTTGGTAAACTCTTTTCAGGATCTTTAGTCTCACCGGCTGTGATCCCGATCAATTCAGTCCCTTGAAAAGAGAACCCGGCTACAACAAAGACGCTCAAGATCGTTGGGATCCCCCCAACAAATGGGGCATCACCTTTAGTAAAGTTTTCTAAGTAAGTTGCATGCCCACCTAAAATACCAAAGATCGTTAGTAACCCAACTGCTAAAAAGACGACAACTGTTACGACTTTGATCAAAGCCATCCAGTATTCAGCTTCACCAAAAGATTTAACTGATAAGGCATTGATAAAAAAGATAAGTAGTAATGCTGATAAACTAAAGACCCAAGCTGGAACATGTGGGAACCAAAATTTCAAAACTAAGGCGACCGTCGAGATATCAACCGCTAATGTGATCGCCCAGTTGAACCAATAATTCCATCCCATCGCAAAACCAAATGCCGGATCAACAAAGCGGCGCGCATAAGTCGCAAACGAACCTGTCACCGGAAGATAAGTTGCCATCTCCCCTAAAGATGTCATCAAAAAGTAGACCATCAGACCGATCCCTAGATACGCCACCAAAGCGCCACCAGGTCCCGCGGTCGAGATCGCTGAGCCACTGGCCACAAATAAACCAGTCCCGATACTACCACCAAGTGCGATCATCGACAAATGTCTTGTCTTCAATGACCGCTTCATTGTATTCTTCTCTGCCATGAAAATTCCTCCTATTTTTTAGAGAAGTCGTGCAAGCATATAAAAAGCGCACCTCCGAGACATCGAAAGTGCGCTTTGATCATCTATCAATTCATTCTTGTAGCAAACTGCCACTCATCTCGATAGCGCTCCGTAGTTACAACTACGACAGTTCCCGATCTCTTAAACCGGGCCCCAGCCTAGACAAAATAAAGTTTGCCCAGCTTCGGCAAATTCCCCTTTCACTAGGTTTCAGCGTTGCTTTATCAACTCCACCTAGCTACTGATGGTTTTTGCGACCTCTTCTTCGACGTTTTCAATTTCCAATTTTAACTTGGATGCGATCTAATTGCAAGACATATCTTTAATTTTGTCCCTCCGCTTGCTCGATCTGAGCATGTAGATCAGCGATCGCCAAGTCTTTTGCTAAAAATTCTTGATCTGCCACTGGGAAATGTTGCTCGATCGTAGCAAACGGCTGCAATTGGACCGTAGCTTGCTCGATCTCAAAATCAAGTAAGTGGCCCCCCATTGACTTATCATCGGCTAAGAAATGCAAGTGATAGCCGGCTGCTGCCATCCCTTGAAACATTTCTGGTGCAAAATAACCAATGACCGTACCCGTGATCGCTTCAGCATCAAACAAAGCCTGTTCATCCGCTACCTGCGTCAAGGTCTTATAGGGCCGGGTTTGCTTTTCGACCGCACGTGTCTTAACTTTGTTAAAGCGCCCCGTGATCTTAACTGCAAAGAACAGATTTTTGTACGGATAATTAGCCAAGATCTGCTCACCTAGCTGCTTTTGCGTCAAAGCTCTAACTGTAAACGTATCTTTGGCTTGATCAAAGTGGACCGTAGCAAAAGGCACTTTTTCCTCGGGCTTTAAGATCCGGACCTCACCTGTGCTTTGGACCAAATAAGGTGTGTGATCTAACAAGACCATTTCACCATCCAGCCCACTGGCAGTCCCGATCCCAAAATCGCCATGCTCTAACAGGTCAGCTACCGTCAATGTGCCTTCAAACAGACCGGGAACTAACATCCCTAAAGTCCCATGTTGATAGACACGACTTTCATATTTTTCCATATATCCTCTACCTCGATCAGTGTAATTGGTCTTCCAAGATCGTCTTACCTAATTCTTGGTTGAAACTGTAATCGACCGGTACATCCACGATCGTTGGTCCCTTTTCTTTGAAGGCCTTATCTAATACTTCTTCTAATTCAGAAGCTTTATTGACGCGATAACCTTTGGCGCCAAAGCTTTCTGCATATTTCACGAAATCGACGGGGCCAAATTTAACAGCGGCCGACTTACCATATTTCATCTCTTCTTGGAATTTGACCATATCGTAGTTACCGTCATTCCAAATAATGTGCACGATATTTAAATTCAACCGGACTGCCGTTTCCAAGTCTTGGGATGAGAACAAGAAACCACCGTCCCCTGAAACCGAGACCACTTTGGTATTCGGACGGACCAAAGCCGCGGAGATCGCCCACGGTAAAGCGACCCCTAATGTTTGCATCCCGTTACTAAAGAGCAAGTGGCGTGGTTCATAACTTCTAAAGTGACGGGCCATCCAAATATAGAAACTACCAACGTCAACTGTCACGGTCATTTCATCTGTGACCCGATCTTGTAAAGCTTGGATGATGCTCAATGGATGACTTTGAACTTGATCTTTGGTCACTTCAGGCGGAACGTCACGTTTTTCCAAAGTCTTACGCAATGAATCTAAGTAAGCCTTTGATTCTTCTGGGACCGAGTAGCCCTTCATGTACGGCAACAAGAAATCTAATGTTTGCGAAATGTCACCAACTAATTCACGTTCTGGTTGATAATTCTTGTCGATCTCAGCTCGCATCGAGTCGATAACTACGATGTTGGCACTACGATCAGAGTTCCAATTGCGTGGCTCGTATTCGATCGGATCATAACCGATCGCGATCACAAGGTCACTTTTCTTGAGCAATTGATCCCCAGGTTGATTTCTAAATAAACCGACCCGGCCAAAGAAATCATCTTCCAATTCACGTGGGATGATCCCTGCACCTTGGAAGGTCTCAACTACTGGTAAATGTGTCGCAGCGATCAAACGGCGGATTGCATCCGTTGTTTCAGGATCAGAAGCCCGCATCCCTAACAAGAGAACTGGTAGCTTGGCTGCTTTGATACGTTGGGAAAGCAAAGTCGATTCGATCGGACTAGCTGGTCCCAATTTAGGTGCTTCAAGTGGTTCGATCACACTGGTCTTGACCTTACCATCTGTCACGTCTTGTGGTACTGAGACAAAACTTGCACCTTGTTTAGAGGCTTCAGCTTCTTGATAAGCATTAGCGATCACTTCGGAAACATTTTCCGGTTCTTGAACTTCTGCACTGTATTTTGTGATTGGTTCAAACAAAGCTGCATTTTTCATGCTTTGGTGCGTCAAACGCAAGAGGTCAGTCCGTTGTACTTGCCCCGCGATCGCTAAAACAGGATCTCCTTCCGCTGTGGCAGTTACCAGACCAGTTGCTAAGTTAGAAGCACCCGGACCTGACGTTGCGATCACGACCCCAGGTTTCCCTGTGATCCGCCCTACACCAGCAGCCATGAAAGCCGCATTTTGTTCATGACGCGTCAAAACAAACTTTGGCGTACGTGGATCTTTAGGATGTTCAAGCAATTCAAAAACCCGGTCGATCTTAGCTCCCGGGATCCCAAAAACAAATTTAACATCATGGTTGATCAAGCTATCAACGATCGCATCCGCGCCGTAATATTCTTTTTCCGACACACTTAATTCCCCCTACTCAATTTTAAACGTTTTCTTACTTCTAGTTATAACTATATACATAACACAATTTATTTTCAAGTAGAGTGCAAGCCAAAGCGTATGCCTCATTTACAGCTAAACAAAAAACGCGCCGGGATCTTCCGTACGCGTTTAGCTTATAATTTCAAACTATTTTTTATCTTCTTGATCAAGGCTTCGATCTGGTCGGGGTCGCCCCCACCCAAATGATTCCAATCGATCCGGGGAATTATCTTGGTGTTAAAAGCCTCACATAGCAATTGATAGATCGTGACTTGGGATAATTGCTTTATCCAAAGCGCATCCGCTGTGGCAAAAGCCCGTTGGATCGCACTACTGCCCTCCTTAGCCAAAGGTTTAAAATCCGAAAAAACTGCATTGAATAGGTCAGTGCTTGGATAAGATTCCAGTGGCCCTTCGACTACTTCAACGATCTGGGCTAAGTCGATCTCAGCTGGATCACGAGCTAATCTAAAACCACCATTATTGCCGGAAGCAGACGTCACTAAGCCCCCAACGACCAACTTGCGCATTAATTTACGCAGATAGGTCTGTGAGCCTTTGAGTCGGGCGTTGATCACAGTTGAGGATAAGGGAATATCTTGTTCTTGCGTCGCTAGCAACGCTAAAATACAAACTGATTGTTCAAACCCTCGCTTTAACTGCATACTTTCACCCCCTATAGCTGTTTATAAAATAGCAATTGTGAACAATTTTCTTGGACAACGAACCACTCGTTGACAACGTATCTTTCGATGACTTCAAAGCCACAGCGCTCAAGTAATTTGATCGAGGCCTGATTTCGCTTAGCAACTCGTGCTTCTAGACCGACCGCTCCTTTGCTTTGAGCGAAATAGCTAAGTGCCTTAAGCGCTTCGGTCATATAGCCCTTGTGCCAATAGTTTTGATTTAGCACATAGCCTACTTCAAAGACAAGTCCAGCTTGGTGGGCGGGAACTTCATAGAGACCGATATTGCCAATGACTTTTTGCTGTCCTTTGAGTTCGATCACAAAATGCTTTTTACTTTGTAACATCTTCCCAAAAAATAGCGCCTGCATCAAAGTCTCACACGGCATAAAGCCTGCATCTTTAGCCACCTGCTTTTGACTAGTGTATTCTAAAACATCAGCTGCATCTAGTGGATCAAAGGTCCTCAACAAAAGGCGCCTTGTCTCTAACATCGCACCCACCTCGTTTGGCGACATTCATTATCTAAATTATACGCTTGCCGCACTTTAATTGCCATCATCTACCCGGTTTATTTTGATCATTTTGTCGCTTTTTGCTCCGCGCTTCAAAGGTGTAATCCAAATTCGTCACTTTTTGCGGGCGCGTTGCTAAAAATAAGCAAATGATCTCACCGACGACTGTTAAAGCTAAAACAACATAGAGCACGGGGATCTCAGCATCTCGAAAACGCCGGATCAACCCAGTAACCATTTCTAAAATATAAAAACACATCAAAAAATAAACCATGATCTCCATTGCCATCATCGCAGAATCTGGCGCCACCGACTGCCAAATTTGGACAATAAGCGCAAGTGGGAACGTCAACAAGACCGTCAACATCGTGATCCCTAAATACCCCCACCAAAAGTCTGCTCGTCCCATCCGTTTATCAGTCCTGAACGTGTCACGTAACATCAATTTAGTAGAAGCGATCAAGTTAGGCTCGGGATTCTCATTTTTTCCAAAAGTCCGTTTTTCTTGAGCTTCTTTGGCTTCAGCTTGTCTTTTAGCTAGATATTTCTCATTTTCTGCTCTGATCTGATCAACTAATTCGGCTAGACTCTGTGCATCTTTTTCAAGCTTAGGCTCAGGCGTGGTCTCAACCTCTTTTTCCTCAGCTTCTCTTGGCGTCTCACGGTACTCAAAGATCGCTTGATCATGCCCACAATAAGGACAATAGTTAGCATTGACGGGGATCTTTTCGTTACACTTGCGACAAGGTTTTTTCTCACCTTCCAGCTCACGTTCTTGTAAGACACCGCAATAAGGGCAATGCATGCGCGCTTCATCGATCTCACGACCACAGCGTTGACAATAAACCATAATTTTTTTGCATCCTTTCGTTACTCGTTTTTACCATTATAACGTAATTTCTTTTAGTGGGTCTAATAAGCTTAAACCTTTAAATCGCTTTAAGTAGCGCCTGACCCTTGTTATAATGATTCACGAACATACTTTAATAAATTATTAAAATTTATACTGTGATAATTTGCTAAAATTAATATGTTTAGTATTTTAAATAGATAAAGGGGTAGTTTTAATATGCTGCATACAGCACTACTTATGCTCGGTGTCGGTATCTTTGCCGGCATCATGGGATCTATTCTCGGGATCGGTGGTGGGATGATCGTTACCCCGATCGTCACTCTCGCTATGGGTCTTGATATCAAATATGCGATCGGAGCTAGTATCATCGCTGTTATCGCGACCAGTTCCGGGTCAACGATCGCTTTTCTAAAAGATGATGTGTTGAATTTACGGGTCGCGATGTTTCTTGAGATCGCAACTACGATCGGGGCGATCATCGGAGCCCTATTGACCGGGGCCTTTGATCCGATGATCTTATATATTCTCTTTGGTAGTCTGTTGGTCTTTTCCAGCTGGAACATGTACCGTAAAATGCGCAGTGGCCAAGAAGTCTTACAACACGTCACCGCTGATAAATGGGCCGAAAAATTCAATCTTAATAGCTCTTATTATGACAAAAACACCAAACAGCAGATCGATTATCAAGTGGAAAATGTTCCCGGTGGTTTCTTGATCATGCTGGGAGCAGGGCTAGCGTCTGGGATGCTTGGGATCGGTTCGGGTGCCTTTAAAGTCATGGCAATGGACGGGGCGATGAAAATGCCACTCAAACCTTCAAGTGCTACCAGTAATTTAATGATGGGCGTTACGGCTGCAGCTAGTGCAACGGTCTACTTCTTTAACGGTTCGATCAGACCTGATCTAGCAGTTCCCTTAGCCTTAGGGATCTTAGGCGGTTCAACGATTGGGACCCGGATCATGCAGGTCTTACCTTCAAAGATCATTCGCTTGATCTTTATCCCGATCCTACTTTACTTAGGATTACAAATGATTCTTAAAGGATTTGGGGTGGCGATCTAAAATGTCAAAAAATAACTCTACACGCAAAGAAATGTTAGAAGTCGAGCTCGTGATCGGTAAAATAATGCGGATCGGTGTCTTATTCTCAGCTGCCGTAATGATCTTAGGCTTTGCTATGTTTTTGATCACAGGCAACAGTGGTTATCCGGCCACGAGCTTTCCAACTACTCTACCTGCGATCTGGCAGGGACTCATTAGCTTTAAGGCGTACGCTTATATGATGGCTGGGATCTATCTTTTGATCTTGACCCCGGTCTTACGCGTTGTGATCTCTATCTATGCCTTTTACCAAGAAAAAGATATGCTTTACGTCAAAATAACCAGTTTGGTCTTGTTGATCTTGATCATTAGCGTTATCGTAGGCCACCACTGATTTTAAAGAAAGGACTAATTTTATGCCAAACAACAATCAAAATCACCCTGATGACCGCTCCACTAGCTCTAGCGCTGCGATCCCAAGTCGCCGTGAGACTTATCGTAATCAAAAAACACACAAAGCTCGAAAACAGCGCCACGCAAAGCCTAGTTCAAAGCGCCGGGGATGTTTCTTTTGGACACTATTAGTCACTGTGGTCGCACTGATCTTTGGCGGGCGCTATGCTTATCAAAAATATACCAGTGCTAAAAAAGCAGCAGATTCGATCTATAATTCTTCAAATATCAAAAAAGCGCGTGATGTGAATTCGACCTTAAAAGATGGGCACCCGATCTCGGTCCTTTTGATGGGGACTGATACTGGTGCTTTAGGTCGGACTTTCAAAGGGCGGACTGACACGATGATCGTGGCCGTGCTGAATCCCGAGAAAAAGAAAATGACCGTGGTCAGCCTGCCGCGTGACGCTGAAGTAGCTGTCTCGGGCTATGAAGAATACTTCCCAAGCAAACTAAATTCTGCCTATGAATACGGTGGTTCAGCCACAGCTGTTAAGACTGTCCAAAAATATCTCAACGTCCCGATCGACTTTTACGCGACGATCAATATGGGCGGTTTGGAAAAACTGATCAATGCCGTTGGGGGCGTTGATGTCGACCCACTACTAACATTCACCTATGACGGGCAAAGCTTTGAAAAAGGCAAAAAGACCCATATGGACGGCAAACGTGCTTTAGCTTACGTACGTATGCGCTATGATGATCCTGACGGTGATTATGGTCGGCAAGCGCGCCAACGCCAAGTCTTGACACAAGTTGCATTTAAGGGTGCCGATCTGACCAACTTGATCAATGAGAAATTCCTCTCCACGATCTCAAAACAAATGGTGACTGATCTGAGCTTTGATGATCTCGTGATCTTAGGTAGCAAATATCGCGTTGCCACTCACGACATGCAGACCGACAGCTTACGGGGCCAAGGCCAAATGATCAACGGTGAATCATTTGAAGTACCTACAACAGAAGAAAAACAACGGATCACCGATCTTTTACGTTCAGCTCTCAACTTAAAGCAAGCTTCGACTGGGAATACTCTTTCTGATTCCGCTCAGATCGACATTGAAAGTAATTAAAATAAGAGTCAGCGTCGTATAAATAATAGGGACCCCACTATGATTTAAAATCATAATGGGGTCCCTATTATTTACGCTCGCACTTGGGGCATATCTTTTGACCTATTTTTTAGCTAAATTAAACTGAGCTACCACAATAACAAAGAGCGTTGCAAGCCCCATCATGGCGATCATCACGGTAAATAGCATATTGTACGATGAATTATCCACGATCAAGCCACCAGCTAAGGGACCGATCGCCCGCCCTAAAGCAGCAAAAACACTGACCGCGCCCTGATATTTACCCTTTTCACTTAAAGTACTCAAGTTATCAACAACAGCTGGGATCGTTGGGAAAGTCAAGATCTCACCCAAGGTCACGATGACCATCGTCAGGATAAAGTGAGGATAATCAGTCGCAAATAATAAGGTGAAAAAGCCAAGGACAAAGATCGCTGCCCCTAAATAGAGCTTATAGATCAGTTTTATCTTTAAAATATCATCCAGTAGCTTATTTAGTAGTGGCTGACCACAGACGATCACGATCCCATTGATCGTCCACAAGAAACCATAACTCTTAACGGAGATCCCCAATGATTCCATGTAGATCGACAAGTTGCTCTGCCATTGTGAATAACCGGTCTCGATCGCAAAGAAAAGAACTAAGATTGCTCCGATGACCCAAACATAGCGTAATGGCGTCTTATCATGTCCCTTTTTAGTCGCCTGTTCTTTGACCAAAGCAGCTTCGGGCACATAATAATGGTGGTAGACCACAAGCCAAAAGAAAGCAAACAAGATAAAGTTGATGATAAAGATCCACTCGATACTTATCTCAACGAGTAGCCCAACAAGTAACGTACCGATCACGACACCGACATTTTGCATGAAATACAACATGTTAAAAACTTGGCGTGAACTTTTTTCTTTGATCCCAGTGGCTAACGAGTTTTCGATCGTGATCGCGATCCCCCCACCAAAGTTATCCAAAAGTAACAATATCGCAAATGTCGGCCAACCGTTGAAAAAGATCAATAAAAAGACCGCTAACGTCGATAAAAAGATCGCTCCTAACAACCAACGCCGAGCATTTTTACGATCTTTATCATACATCCGGCCACCTAAATAACTACCAGCGATCAACGCTAGCGAATTGATAAAGAGCACTATCCCAGCCGTAGTCAAACTTTGGCCAAGATAGTTGTGCATGTAGATCGTAGTCAGCGGCCATAATAAACTACTACCGACCGAAACGATAAAATTACCGCATAATAACCAGCTTAATTTTAATTCCCTTTTAGCCATAATTTCCCCCTAAATAACAAAAAAGAGACCGTACAAGACAGCCTCTTTTCGATTCAAAAGTCTAAGCGTTATGACTTAGACCACTTATTAGTCTTTTACTACGTTAGCAGCTTGTGGTCCGCGTTCGCTTTCTTCAACATCGAAAGTTACGTGTTGGCCTTCATCTAAAGTCTTGAAGCCTTCACCTTGGATAGCTGAGAAGTGTACGAATACATCGCTACCATCTTCGCGTGTGATAAAGCCAAAACCTTTATCAGCATTAAACCATTTAACTGTTCCTTGTTCCATAATAATTGAACTCCTCCTTGCGCCAATCTCGGCACATTAAAAAATATAGTGTAATTCCTCTAATCAGCGCATAATGGAGAAAGTTATCAAAGATAAATCCTAGCCACAATAGCCTATACAGAAATACGATTATAATTATAGCACACGATTTTTTTTTATGATACTAAAAAGCCTTATTTGACAAAAATATAATGTGCAGCTTTATAACCGATGCTTGTTTCTTGCCCATTTTGGGTAAAGCGTAAACGGATCGGTCCTTCAAATGGTGCATGTTCCAACACCTCTAACGTATCCCCGATCTTAATATCGATGTCATCTAAGTAAGTCAAAAGATCGTGGTTATCGGTAAAGCGATCGACCGTGATCGTACTGCCTGCTTTAGCTTCAGATAACGTCAAGTGGCTTTCTTCTTCATAGTGTCCGAGTTTATCAGGGATCACCCCACCATGCGGACAATACTTGGGATGATCCAAAAAGGCTTCTAAATGATCCATCAAGTTATCACTTGTCACATGTTCCAAAACTTCGGCATCACTGTGCACATCTTGTAATTTATAATTTAGCTTCTCTACTAAAAAAGTCTCCCAGAGGCGGTGGCGTCTAACCAATTTTTCAGCTACCTTTACACCTTCATCCGTCAAAGAGATCCCGGCATAAGGCGCATGTGTTGCTAGCCCTTCTTTCACTAGCTTATTGACCATTTCCGTCACCGAACCAGCCGCGATATTTAAACTCATCGCGATCTGTTTATTTGAGACTTTCTTCTCTCTTCCGCCTAATTCAAATATTATTTTTAGATAGTCTTCTTTTTTCGGTGTCATTTCAAGTACCTCGAAACACTTTATTTATTCAAAATAGAACTTTACTTGTCTATTATAACAGAACTTTGGTAAATTACAGGCTTTCTGCCCGCTAGTTTCTAAATTCTTTATCAATAATCAGTTGCATATCTGGTGGTATAGGACAGGAAAATTCCAGATACTTTTTGGTGAACGGATCGGTAAAACCGAGCTTTCCCGCATGAAGGGCTTGGCGTGCGATCAAAGTACGTTCACCACCATAAAGCTTATCGCCCAACAATGGATGCCCGTTTTCACTAAAATGGACGCGGATCTGATGCGTACGCCCAGTGTGTAGTTTGACCTGAACTAATGATAATTCAGCATTGCTCTTTTCAAGCCAGTATTCACTCTTAGCGAAGCGACCATCCGACGTGATCTGGTATTTGACATCATCAGGTACACGTGCGATCGGACCTTCGATAAAGCCGTGTTCACGCGCTATTTGCCCCTGGACCAATGCAAAATAACGCTTATCCATTCGATGTGATTCGACCTGACTAGCAATTTGGGCTTGGGCAAAGCTGTGTTTGGAAAATAATACCAACCCGCTCGTATAGCGATCCAACCGCGTAATGATCCGTGGCGCTTTTACAGCTGAACCTTGTTCGATGAGATAGCCCTTGACCCGATTGACCAGCGTATCGGTGCTATTACTTGGCCCAGGTACACTCGTCAAACCAGCTGGCTTATTGACAACGAGCCAAAACTCATCTTCATGGATCACTTCGATCGGTGCATGACTGACCGCCACATTTTCTTCTGCAGCATCAGCCGGTAATTTCAAGGTGACCGCAACTGGTCGATCCAATAAAATTGCAAGTTTAGTTTTTTGGCCATCGATCAAAACCTGACCATATCCTTTTTTTAGCTTGCCATACAGACGTTGACTGACCCCTTGTTTGCGTAAGAAACTCTTTAAAGTCTGTTGTCTTGTATCTTCTTTTTGCCAAGTAACCTTCATCTGATCCTTCTTTCTAGCGCCAATATATCATTATCAAAATATCAAAGATCATCACAAAGAGTAGTAGCAACAGCATAGCCTTGAGCCAAAAATCTTGTGCGACGATCAATGGTGCTAACAAGCTACCTAAACAGTACCAAGTAACTCCAAGTAAGATAATGATCATTTCAGCATAATTGCGTTTAGGTAACATATTGATCCCCCTTGCTTTTAAAAGCGACAACGATTCACATACTTACTATACCAACTAGCCTTGTCTGGCGCAAATGACTGTGTGAATTGTAAGTTGATTTGTAGTAAAATGTAAACTAGTTTACTAATATTACGAGAGAGGTGAATTTTTATTGGCACATATTACGCCTAATAAATGTCGCCCATTATACGCCACGGTCTACCTAGTGTTATTTCTCAGCTTGGCAACTTTGGTCAAATTAAAAGCCCCACTCATTGTCAGTTTTGATACCGCTGTTCAAAAATTACTGCTACCGATCACCAATTCAACGATGACAGACTTTGTCGATAAGCTGACTTTCTTGGGGGGCCCCGAGATGTCACTTATCTATTGTCTCTTATTGTGTTTGATCGTTTACCTATTACATGATGTTTATAATGCGATCTGGGCTTTATTGACAGTCGTCGGTTGTAACTTGATCAATTGGATCGTTAAAAATCTCGTTGCTCGCCCACGCCCTAGTGATCGGTTAGTTGAGATCGGGGGCTATAGTTTTCCTAGTGGCCATACATTTGGCACAGCGCTTTTTGTTTTGTTAGTCTTTGTTTTATTCCTACCCCATCTCCACAACCAAGGAATAAAAACTCTTCTACACGTTCTAGGCGTTCTTTGGATCATCGTGATCGCTTTGACTCGGATCTATCTTCACGTCCATTATCCGACCGATACGATCGCCAGCGTCTTATTAGTGGGTTTCTTATTTGAATGCTCTTTGATGTTGTCAGAAGCTTATTTGAAAAAACATCCCGAGCAGCAACACGACGCATAAAAAGGTTTGGTGACATCTTCATCAAACCTTTTTTGTATACTATATTTATATATACCCCAAACGTAGCCGAAACGTGTTCGACAGTACAACGCCTAGTAAATAACGCAGGGGCACCACGATGCAAAAAACGCATCTGAGCTATATAGACTAAACGTGTTCGACAGCACAGCTCCGTACAGATAACGCGGTCCCTCCTACAATGCAAAATACGCATTATAGGAGGGACCGCGTTATCTGTACGGAGCTACCCGTGCTGTCTCACACTCTGTCTCACATTCTTATTCAACTTGTCCGCGGCCTCTAGATCTGGGCTGTCTGGCATGCGACTCGCTAAGCCCCAGTAGTAAAAGACTAGACTTACCACTATGATGATCAAAAAGTCATACGGATACTTGATCCAATCTTGCCCGTTGAAACCTTTACTTCCTGCATACGACATCATTGACAAGAAAGCTAGATATACTAACAACCAGCCCCCACTCTTGAGCTGACGTTTCCATGAGATCTGCCCATTTTTACGGTCGTAATACATGTACATCGGAAGCCCTAGTAAGATCGCAAAAATAACTTGAACTGTCGTGGGCCACATCGCCCAATAGATCGCTAAACCTGCGATCACAAAGGTTAGTGGTGCGATCACGGGCATCATCTTTGAATGCACCGGACGCGTATAATCGGGCCGTAATTTGCGAAATGCCATAACTGTCACCGGACCTGTGGCATATGCGATCAACGTCGCTGTCGCCATCACACTGGCTAAGAGAGCCCAATCACGAAAAACTAACACCAACAAAGCTCCCACTGCAAAATTCGCTAAATAAGCAAAACGTGGATTACCATACGTACTATCGACCTCGCCTAACCACTTTGGGATCCGCCGATTCAATGTCATTGCTGCTAAAGTTCGCCCTGATGTGGCCGCAAATGAGACACCCGTTCCAAATGGTGAAACAAAAGCATCTAAATACAAGAGTACGGCTAACCAGTGGATACCTAATAGAATCGCAATATCAGCAAACGGCGAGGCAAAATTCAAGCCACTCCATCCATGCGTTGCCAATTGTGTTGGCGTGATCGTCCCAATATAAGCGATCTGAAGCATGATATAAATGACTGTTGCGATCGTCAGTGAGATCGTGATCGCGCGGAAAATATTTTTCTGAGGATCTTTGATCTCACCACCGATATTGATAACTGTTTGAAAAGCATTATACGACAAAATGATCCCTGAAACTGTAGTAGCCTCAAATACTGGACTTGAACCATTTGGCATAAATTCAGCTAAAGTATGACCAAAATTTTCTACATAAAATCCAGAACTCATCAATAAAATGATCGTCAACAACGGGATCGCGATCTTAAAGACTGAGATCAGATTCGTAAATCGCGTTAAAATGCTAACGGACCAAAAATTCAACAGGGTAAATACCACCATAAACAGGAAGACTACGATCAATCCTTTACCTACGATCTGCCCATTTTTCATAAAATCATTCGTCCAGTTAGCCCATGCCCACGGCCAAGTACTCATATACTGGACGGCGGCTACCGCTTCGATCGGGATCAAAGCTACTAAAGAGAGCCAATTAGCCCACGAAGCGATAAAACCAACTAACGGTCCATGACTATACTGCGGATAGCGACTCATCCCGCCGCTTTCAGGTAACATAACACCTAATTCGATATAATTGAACGCCACGATCCCGATCACGACCGCCCCAATAACCCAGGAAATAACGGCGGCTGGGCCAGCAACACTGGCAGCCTCACTGGAACCAAAGAGCCAACCTGAGCCGATCAACGAACTTAAGGCTAGCATTGTGGCTGAAAATAAACTTATACTTCTTTTTTGCACGATCTGCACCTCGATCAAACTGACCATACACTTGGTCTGGTCGAATATTTCTTATGTTACCATTTATTTAAATTTGGTGCAATTCACTTAGAGTGTGAGGTAAAGTGGTCAGCACCATATAAATAACAGGGAACTCAGCATGATGCGCATTTTGCATCGTACTTGGTTCCCTGTTATTTGCTAGGTGTTGCTTTGGCGAACACGTTTCCACTATATAGCTTAGCTACGTCTTTTAACAGCAGTAGCTACATTTTCCTTATTCAAAACCATTTTGCCGGCTCAATTCATTGAACCAATGGCCTGATTTCTTCAGCGTTTTGATCTGAGTATGGATATTATCTCTGATCAAGCCATAGCGATTGCGGTAGGCATTCTTCCATGACCAACAATCGATGCCCGTCCAGACAAAATAACCTTTGCAATTAGAACCAGCTTGGATCCCCTTATGCAATTCTTTCAAGTGTTTTTGCATAAATTCGATCCGATAGTCGTCACAGACCATACCAGCTTGATCCATAAAGCGCTCTTCGTTCGAGACACCCATCCCATTTTCAGATACGAACCAGTCGATATTGCCGTAATTATCGCGAATATTTAAAGCAATATCATACAAGGCTTTAGGATAGATCTCCCAGCCCTTATCGACGTTCATCACACGACCTGGCATCTCATATTCATCAAAGTAAATGTCTGGCATCCATGGTTGTAAACTCTGGGAAGAAACGGCCGGTGCCTTGACTCTAAATGGGTGATAGAAGTTGATCCCTAAAACATCGATCGTATTTTCTTTTAACAACTCAACTTCAGCCGGAGTTGCTTCCCACAAGACGCCATCTTTAGTCAAAATATCGACTAATTTTTGTGGATAATGGCCTAAGATCGCTGGTTCTAAGAACATCTTGTTGGCCCAAAGTTCAGCAAATTCCGCAGCCGCCCGATCTTCGGGGCTATCGCTGGCTGGATATGCTGGGGTCAAATTCAGGATCGTCCCGATCTTTTTATACTCATCTTGTCCGTAAAGTTCGCGGAAAGCCTTGATCGCTTTGGCTGAAGCTAAGTTCAAGTTATAAGCTACTTGAACTGCTAACGGACCATCGACTTTTAGCGGATAGTGGAATTGGTAGAGATAACCACCATCTAAGATCACTTTAGGTTCATTAAATGTAAACCAATGATCAACCCGATCACCGTAAATTTCAAAACACTTCTTGGCAAAGCCCGCAAAAAGATCGGTCACGTGCTTCGATTCAAAACCGCCGTATTTATGTTGTAATTCGATGGGCATATCGAAATGACATAAATTGATATATGGTGTGATCCCGTTAGCCAACATGGCATCGATCACACGACTATAAAAATCAGCACCTTCGGGATCGACTTCACACGTTTCAAAGTCTGCGATCAAACGGCTCCATTGGATCGAGGTTCTTAAAGCTTTGATCCCGGCTTGACGCATCAACTTTAAATCGCTTTCATAATCGTTATAAAAATTAGACGTTGTATCCGGGCCTACGCCAGCGTAAAATTCATTTGGATCTTGCGCATACCAATAGTCAAAAACATTTTGATGGCGTTTTTTAAAGTTACCTTCTGATTGTGGACCAGATGTCGCTGCTCCCCAAACGAAATTCTTTGGAAATGTATACATAGTTTTCATGCCTCCATTTTGTGTTCAAAATTGATCGCAGCACCTAAAAGATTTGCTTGTTCATGATACTTGCAAACCGTTATTTCAGGCATTACGTCAGCGATTTCAACGTGTTCTTTGATCTTAGCTAGGTGCGCACGGAGCAGCGGTAAAAGTTGTTCATTTTTGGAGATCGCACCCCCGATGATGAAAAGCTCTGGGTCAAAACTGTACTGCAGATCATAGAGCAAAGTCGCTAACGTCTGCATTGCTTGCTCAACTTCAGCCTGAGCCACTTCATCCCCCGCCTGAGCTCGCTCAAAGACTTCTTTACCACTGATATTTCGTCCCGTTTTAGTGTTATAGCGCTTAGCCAAACTAACGGGGGAAACTGCTTGGCTGACAGTCATCTCTTGTCCGAGCAGTAAGTAACCGACCTCACCGGCCAAGAGATGTGCACCGTGGCGGATGCGTTTATTTTCGACCAAAGCACCCCCCGACACCGGTCCCGATCACTAGAAAGATCGCATCTTTGACAGCTTTGCCCGCTCCATCGACCATCTCGGCTAAGGCGGCACAATTCGCATCATTTTCTAAACTGACCGGTAAGTCAAAGTACTTTTCCAATTCCGCTTGGATCTTAAAATTGTGGATATAGGGTAGCGCACTCGCTCCTTTGATCACACCTGTTTTTTGATCGACTGCTCCTGGGCTACTGATCGCAACGCCTTGAATTGGATATTGTTTTTTTAATGACGCAACGACAGCTTCCAAGTAAGTATAAAATTCAGCTAACATCTTAGGTGTTGGCTTAGCTGGCAAAACTTCCAAATTTGGACCTTGCTTTATGCCAAATTTGATCGTCGTGCCACCAATATCGATCAAGATCAAGTTCTCCATAGCACCCTCCTAATTGTATATACTTTTACCTCTAGTAAAAAAGGTGCGCTCCATACTCTGCGCACCTTTTATCTTATTTACCTTCTTCGTCTAAGCGTTTGTAGACGGCAATGATCTCTTTAGCTAGATCAACAAATGTGATCCCTGTCATCAAATGATCCTGTGCGTGGACCATATATAGATCGATCTCTGTGTGTTCACCTTGAGCTTCTTTGGTCAACATATCGGTCTGCACATTATGCGCATCCACGATCGCTTGATTTGCATCTTTGATCTTTTCTTCAGCCAAAGCGAAATCACCGTTTTTCGCAGCTGTGATCGCTTCGACGGCACAGTTTTTCGCATTGCCACCCGCCATGATCAGGCCCATGACGATCTGCATTCTTTCATCTGTCATCTTGTTCTATCCTCTATCCCATGATTTTTTCAGCTTCATCAAGCACATTTTTACCGTTCATCATGCCATAATCTGTCATGTTGATAACTTCCATTGGCACTCCAGCATCATCACATTTCTTTTGGACATCAGCTTTCATATATGCCACTTGTGGTCCTAACATCAACACATCGGGCTTTTCTGTTTCAAATTGATGATCGATATCAGCCACTGATTTAGCAAAGATCTCATAGTCTTTTCCACGGTTCTTTGCTTCTTCTTGCATTTTTGCAACTAACATTGAAGTTGACATACCTGCTGAGCAGGCTAACATAATAATTTTTTCAGCCATTGTGATTCATCCTTTTCCTAAATAATTATTTTGTTTCATTTGCTGCTTCTTGTTGGCAGAGATATTTATCGTACTTCTTAGCAAATGGCCAATACATCCCAACTGAGATCAGTAAGACGATCGCTTGCCATAATGCCATCTTCCAGCCCCCGATCAAGAAACCTGAAATGATCGGCGGTGTCGTCCATGGTGCGGCAGCTCCAGTTGGTGGAACTAAGCCAAAGTAGATCACCAAGTAAGTCGAAAGTGCAACAACAACTGGTGTCATGAAGAACGGAATCGCTAACCACGGATTCATGACCAACGGGATCCCAAATAGAAATGGTTCGTTGATGTTAAAGATACCTGGTACAGCTTCAACTTTACCTAATGACTTGAATTGGACTGATTTGGCTGCTGTCAAAGTAAAGACAAGCAACCCGATCGTGATCCCTGAACCAGTCAAATTGATGAAGTTGTTGTAAAATTCGTTTGTTACGATGTGAGCACCATTTTGCATGGTCAATTCGCCCTTAGCGAGTAAAGCAGCGTTATCAGCGGTATTTGGTAGTAAGAAGGCACCACCGATACCACCCATGATCAAGCCCCCGTGGACCCCAAAGAACCAGAAGAACACGACCATGAAGGCTAAGATCAAAGCACCACCGAGCGAGTCAGAAAGCCCTTGCAAAGGAGCTTGTAAAACATCGTAGATCCATTGCAACATATCGGTGTTGAATACTTTAGCAAAGAAAGCGTAGATCAACATCGAAACTGTAATGATCACACCAGATGGGATCATTGCTGAGAATTGGTTAGCTACGTTAGCTGGTACTTGTTCTGGCAAGGTGATCTTCCAACCAGCTTTAGCCATCGCTGTATAACTCCAACCGACTAAGAGACCAACAATGATCGCTGCGATCATCCCTTGTCCACCTAACCAAGTCATGTTGATCGCACCCGTTACAGGTGAGGTCAAATAATTTTGGATGACTTGTGGTAACTTATCGATCTGTTCAGCAACTTGTGTCCCGGTATAAACGACCTTGCCGGCAGCATCTGTGATCCCGGCACCATCTTTACCCATTGCTGAAACTAAAGGACTGTTGACGACTAAATTTTGTAGTAACAAGAAAACTGATAGGGCTGTTAGGCCACAAGGTAGAGCTTCTTGTTTTTCATTTCTGGCATACACATAGGCGATCCCAATTACCGTCCAAATCGAAATAATGGCAAATGTTGTTTGATATGCTTGATTAAAGAAGACTGACCAGCCAATATCTTTGAACCATTCTTGTACCGCAGGGATCGGGAAGGAGTTCAAGATCAAGAAGATCGATCCGATAATGATAAATGGTAAGGCATAGACCATACCGTCTTTTAATGCTACGATCGCCTTCGTATTCACAAATTTCATGATCGGAGGTAATATCTTAGCATTGATGAACGCCCCAAATGAGCTTTGCTTTTGTTCTGCCATTTGTTTCATCTCCATATTCTTTTAGTTTATATTTAACCGCTTACAAAAGCGTACGCACATTATGGGCGCCCAAAATGCAAAATACATTTTTGTAACCGCTTAATCATTTTTACACACTTAGTATATATTCTTTTTCCTCATTAGTCAACTCATATACATAAAAAGTATATACTGAATTAAAAATAGAGTTACAAAAAATATTTTAACTAATTTTGTTATAGCACAAGACTAGATCAATAACAATCAATATGCCCTTGAGATCAGCATACAAAAAAGGACCGCCCTGTGACGATCCTTACTTATACTCTTCAGTGAGTTCAGAAATTGATTTTTGTTCATTACGCGCCTGCAAAATGACTTTGATGACTTGCTTATCATCTAGATCAGTGACATTGACTCCATTTTTTTGGAGTTCTACTTTTGCCTGCTCGAGTTGTGCTTTTGAAATGTTATTTTGTTGAGCTAGTTCAGCAGCACTCAACTCATCTTCCACGGGTGGTTGGACATTATAACCTAACGCCCGCAATTCTGCATCATTTGAGCGTTTCAATGCTTGGGCTTTTTGGCGAATATCATCATAGTAATTATCCTTGATATTACCGTAACCTAAGATCACTGCAAGTTGGGTATTGGATGACGTATATTCGTAGTTTTTAGCTAATGAATCAGCTCTAGCATAGATCTGTTCAAAATTCTTTGATTGAGCGATCACTTCTTTAAGCTCCATCTGCTTTTCAGAAGCTCGCTTGACCAAAATACTTAGACCCGAATTCTCAGAAGCAACTTGATGGAATTTAGTCCGTGCCTTGCTATATTGCTTATTTTCTATCTGATCAAGTCCTTGTTCATAGCATTTTGTCTGCTCAAGATAAAGCTTAGCTGTTTCATCACTTGGCTTTTTCTTCAACGCATCTTGAAAAGAGATCTTAGCTGCAACATAATTACCATCATTAACATAGGCTTGGCCCAATTCTAGAGCCGATCGATAACTTTTAGCGGTCTCGACTCTTTTTGTCACACCGTAACCCACAAAGATGAATGCTAAGAAAAGTCCGATCACCGTCCACCATAGCCATCTTTTCATCATTTCGCCCCCTATCCCGTTCATTATAGCATTTATCGGCTATTTTGGCTGGAAGTTGCCCCCTACTAACCAAGTTTCAACTAAACTGATCCAACTTTGAACGGCTGGTTCGATATAGTTAGCCTTTTTAGCAGTTTGTTTGGTCCCCAGACTAAGCCCGTGTCGCCCATATGGATAGAGATGCATTTCAAAATCAATACCATGTTTACGCAAAGCTTGCGCAAATAACAAACTATTTTCGACTGGAACGCTTTGATCAGCAACCGTATGCCAGATAAATGTTGGTGGCGTAGCGGCGGTGACGCGTTTTTCTAAGGACAAGAATTCGCGCAGCTTTGGATCTTTACCAACTAAGTTATCAAATGAACCGCTATGGCTAAATTCTCCCGCTGTGATCACAGGGTAACACAAGATCATCCCATTAGGCTTGATCATCTCTTTTGCATAACCGTGATCGTTAAACAGCTCATCGGTCCATAAAGTCCCCAAACTCGCCGCTAAATGCCCTCCAGCAGACATTCCCAAAATAATGATCTTATCCGGATCAAGAGCAAATTCTTTAGCATGCGCACGCACATAGCGGACACTTTCGGCTAGTTCGAGCAAGGCCACGGGATAACGCGCTGGTGCACAGCTATACCGTAAAACAAAGGCCGCTAGATCCATCCCTAAAAATTTGAATGCTACTGCTTCGGCTTCACGATCACTTGTCATCCGATAAGCTCCCCCTGGACAGATGATAACAGCCGGACGCTTACGTTTAAGGTCGATCTCAGGTGAATTATCGGGAACATACCCCGTCAATTCCGCCGTCGTTGATAGGGGCGTTATCATTTTCTTTGTAAAGTATTTCATCTTATTCACCTCAAAAAAAGACCATCACCCTTTGGCAACAGTCTAAACTTTCGTAATTATACTGGTAAGACTAACGCTAATAATGCAACTGCGATCAAACCAAAAACGACTGAAAGGCCCATTGAACGTGAGCGGTAAGCGACCCCGATCACGATAACAGCTGCAAAGATCTTGGCTAGATAGCCTAAGCCAATAAAAGAGTAATCCTTTGTATTGATAAAAATATCTTTAACGACCAAAGCCGTAAATAAGGATACCGGCACATATTTCATCCACTCATTGAACCATTGGGGGATCTCACGGGTAGAGAAGATACGCAACGGAATGAAACGGGGCAAAAATGCCACCACCATTGATAATAGAACTAAAATCAAATGATCCATACTCGACATATGCATAACTATTCTCCTGACTTGCTGATGACTTTGCGACTTGCTTTAGGCTTGATCTTCTTGAGTAAGAAGCCTTTTGCATGCCCGTGCTTGACTAAATAATCTTCGACCATAAAGCCGACCAATGAAGCGAGCAACGTTGCCACCACAAGTCCCATCGTACTCTTGATCAAGACCATTGCGATGATCGCCAAAACAGCTGACAAAAGACTGATAAAGATCGTTAAAACATTCTTGATCTGCATGACGATCATATATAAGAAGAGCGCCGTCAATGCAAAATCAACGATATCCAAATTGATCTTGATCATATTACCGATCAAACTACCGACTAAGTTAGCACCTGTCCAGAAAAGTAATGAATAATGTTCGACCATAAGTGCATCTTTAGGTGTCCAACCCTTATCTGTCGCAAATTTCAAGTAGTTGACAGCATAGTTCTCATCATTTAACGAAGCTGCAAAAAGATAGAGAAATTTTTTGCTCGTCCCCCGCATATATTGCGATAAACTCGAACCAAGTAAGGCATAGCGTAATTCGAGAAAGAATAACATGATCAAGATCGTATGCATTGGGGCATTTGCCACCAACATTGAGGCGATCATAAACTGCGCCCCACCAGAAAAGACCAACAACGAGACCAACGTTGTTAAGATCCAGCTAAATCCAGCAGCATGTAGCAAGATACCACACGCTAACCCGATCGGAATGTAACTCAAGCATAGTGGCATTGAGATATCCAAGACCTCACGCCAACGTGGTTTTACATTTTCCAATTCAATTGTCTCCAGTGAAATTTAGTGACCAAAGCCACCAAAAGAGTATGGAGTGCCAAAAACACTCCATGTATATAGATAAAAAACTCCCTGTAATTTTGATTATAACACATTATTGTTAATGACAAAAACCGTGGCTAAGTCACTTTTAGAGTTAATTTTTTGTATGTAAAAAAGGCACCCCCTATCAATTCTGGGGTGTGCCTTTCACACTAACCGATAATAATTTTCTCAGTTGGCATCTTATAACTCAGATCACGGTCGCGTTTTCTGATAAAGAACATCAGGGTGTACAACATTCCGATCCGACCGACGAACATCAAGACCATGATCACGATCTTGCCGACAGTCGACAATCTATCCGTGATCCCCAGCGATAGCCCGGTCGTCCCAAAAGCCGAAGCCACTTCAAAGACTAATGACAATAATGGAGCGTCCTCTGTAGCTGAGAGGATAAAGACCGCTGAAATACACAACAATGTCGATAAACTCACGACCACGATCGCTTTTTGGATATCTTCGCGACTGATCCGCCGATTGAAGATATTGATGTTGTTGCGCCCACGAATGAATGAATACAGATACAGGATAAAGATCCCGATCGTCGTGGTCCGCACCCCACCACCGACAGAACTTGGGCTAGCCCCGATGAACATCAACAGTGCCAGTAAAAGTAAGGTCGTGTGGTTAAAATCATTCATGCTGTTGATCTGAAGTCCTGCATTACGCGAGGAGACACTGTAAAACATGGCTGACATAAAATTATGCAGACTATCAGCCCGCAAATGCAGACCACCATTTTCCGATAGATACAGCAAGATCGTTCCTACAACTGTAAAGATCGCTGCAAAAAAGACCGCTAATTTACAGAACAGGGAAAATCTAAACTTGCGTAGTCCACGGTAACGCAGCTTGTAGAAGAACCAAGCCTCGATCTCAGTCAAAACTGGGTAACCGATACTTCCGATGATAACTAAGACCATAATGATCAATAAGAAACCATAATCCTGTCTAAACGGGGCGATCGAATCCCCGGTAACATCAAAACCAGCATTGGTGACCGCACTGATCGAGATGTACATTCCGTGAAAAAGGGCATCGGAAAAACTATCATAGACGTGACGCCACGTGAAATACAGGGAAAACAACAATCCAAAGACTAATTGGACCATGATCATCAGTCCAAAGACCGACGTCACTAATTTGACCATCCCACTCAAGCGCGGTTGGTTCATATCAAATTGGATCAGCTGGCGTTGATGTAACCCAATGCGTCGGCCAGTCAAGACCATCGCGACTGTGGCTAACATCGTGACCCCAAAGCCCCCAACTTGGAACAGTACTTCTAGCAAGATGACCCCATACTCGTTATAGACTTGGTCGATCGGAAAAGTCGACAGACCGGTCACACTGATCGTCGAGATCGCCATAAACAAATTATCTAGCAGCGTTGTTTTTGGCGCATCAGGTAACTTGATCCACGGTAAACACAGTAGACCAAAAGTAATGATCGTAGCGATGCCATAATATGCAACTAACAATTGGATCGGGGTCGCTTCACGATACTTGGCCCTGATCTTTTTCTTTAACCTATAAAACATTCCTAAACTATCCTAACTTGGCGATCTATTTGATCACCTGCATTTTTGAATAACTGATCACGATCTTTTGTTTCAACTCGATCGCCGTAACTGTATTCTCAAATTCAGGGTCAAAGATGATGATCGCCGAATTACGCAACTGCTTTTCGATGGTCCCCTTATAATGGTGGCGATGATAAACAAACTCGACATGGGTCCCAGGGACAAACGGCTTGCCTTTGGCTGAAATTTCGGTCTTCTTCTCTTCATTTCGCCGTGGCTTTCTTCTTTCCATCTTTTTCATCTTCCTTACTTAAATACATCTCCATTATAACGCAGATCCGACTTAAATTAAGAGATGAAGTGCCGATCAGACATCTTTTCTGAGCATCGTCAATGATTGGCGTAAGGAAGCCCAGATCCCCTTTTGATTGTAGACCAATACATTTACTCGATACATTCTAGCGGAAAAGGCAGCTAAGACCAAGGTGCTCAAGACTAAAATAACCAGGGAAATACTTGCCCCCATGAGCCCAGCTGTCCCGTTGGCCAATACGATCGGCATCAAGATCATGGAGAAAAATGGAATATAGCTACAGATCATCACGATAAAGTTACTTGGATCATTTGCCGCCACGACCAAGCCTAACATGTAACCCGCCATCATCAGATAGGTGACTGGCATGATCGCTTTAGGTGCATCTTCGGCCCGATTGACCAAAGAACCACACAGAGCAGCCAAGACCGCATAAAAGAGGGAGCCTGCTAGGATAAAGAGGATCAACAAGACGATAAAACTCGGTTCGAGCCCCGTGAAATGTAAATTATCTAACATTTCATTTAGGCTATCGTTATCACGCATGATAAAGACTGCAATTCCGACCAAGAGCCCCGTTGCCACCAATTGAGTCAACGCAGCCAAGATCACCCCTAATAATTTTCCGTAGAAATGAGTCTTAGCGTTCGTACTGGATAAGATGACTTCCATGATGCGCATTCCTTTTTCACCCGCGATCTCTTGGGCGATCAAACTCGCATAGGTCAAAACTAAAAAGAACGTGAAGATACAAGCCGCATAACTCAAGGCAAATTTGACTCCTGAGCTATCCTTTGACGTCTTGACCTTGCCATCATCAGTAAAGGAGATCTCTTTACCTTCAAGCTTAGCTGGTTGCATCAATTCAGCAACTTGATCTGGGGTCAACTTGTATTCACCTGCTTTGAGTGACGTCTGGAGGCCATTTAGTCCCTGTTGAAGATTAGCCATCGTGGTATTGCCGGGAACTTTTTCGCCATAGACAGTGCTGGTCAACTTACCTTCTTTTTGCGTCAAGACGAGATAATGGTCTAGCTTTTCAGCTTGCAACTGTTTTTGGGCCTCCTTGACTGAATCCACTTGTTTTAACTTTAGATCGGGAAATTTTTGTTGCGCTAAAGCCTTGGCTAACACTGGTTGATCGGAATAGATCCCGATCGTAGTCGTCTCTTGGCCTCTATTCATGATCGCACCGATCAAAAAGCCGATCAAAACTACGATAAATGGCATAAAGACCCCGATCAAAAAGCTCGGTGATTTGACCGTTTTACGGTATACATCACTTGCGATCACCCATAATTTCTCAAAGTTCATCTTTTTCACCCGCCTTTAGTTTGAAGATCTCCTCTAACGTCAACGTTTCTTGGCTAAAGGTCGGAATATATCCATCCTTTGTTGCCAGTTCAAACAATTCACGCCCAGCTGCAGGGTCAGATAGAGTTACCTCTAACCTTCGTCCGCGCTCTTTGACAGCCACTACCCCTGGAACAGCTTGAACCTCAGCTGTAGTCAAGGGTGATTCTAAAAAGACTTTGATCTTACCAAACGAATCTTTGATGTCTTGGACTTTGCCCGCCAAAACTTGTCGTCCATCTTTGATCATCACCAAGCGATCACAGATCTGTTCCACATTGGCCATGTTATGACTTGAAAAGATCACACACGAGCCTTGTTTGCGCAAAGCGATGATCGCATCCTGCATGATCTGAGCATTGACAGGATCTAGTCCACTAAAAGGTTCGTCTAAAATGACTAATTTAGGCTCATGGATCAAAGTAGTGATCAACTGGACTTTTTGCTGATTGCCTTTGGATAAAGATTTGATCCTATCATTCTTTTTACCCTTAACTTGTAAATGATCCATCCAATAGTCGAGGTTTTCTTTGATCTCACGTGGTGCTTTCCCACGTAATTTGCCAAAGTACATGACCTGTTGTTCGATCGTTTCTTTAGGATAAAGACCGCGTTCTTCGGGTAAATAGCCGATCAGATCTTTTTGCTTTTCACCGATCTTTTCGCAATTCCAGAGAACTTTTCCCGCTGTTGGTTGCATCAGGCCCAACAACATCCGAAAAGTCGTCGTCTTGCCTGAACCATTTTGACCCACCAGCCCCAAGATCTCACCGTCTTTTATCTCAAACGATAGATTTTGTACGGCTTTTAGGGTGCCAAAGTTTTTGGCTAAGTGTTTCACCGATAACATTTATTCTACCTCAGTTTCTTTGTCGTACCATCTGAAAATATTTTTCCAGATAGATCTTATGTGCAGCTGCAATGATAATGTTATACAACATGACCTTTTGCTCGGAACGCTCCCCTGTTTCGAAACTCAACGCCCGCTCTTCAAAGACTGCGAGCAAAGTTTGTTCCAACTCTTCCCGAAAATACGTATATGCGGTTTGGATCGGATACGTCTCGCGTTGGACTTTGACAAGTAATTTTAGATCATCTAAGGCTAAGACCGTCTTAGAAATAGTGATAAAAAAAAGATAGGCGATCTGCTCGCGCGAATATTGCTTTTTTTCCGGGCGAGCGATCAATTTTTTCTTAACATAATTGCTGATCATCGATGGGGTCAATTCACTACCCAAAAGTGGTTCTAAATACTTGTTGATAAATGTAGCTGTCTGCTCCAAATAGAGTCCCACATCAGGTATCTCTTCAAAAGTAGGGAGTTTAAAATAAGCAACATTTTCCTGTTGTAAAATTTTTTTCATTGTTTACGTCCTTTCCTAAATTATAGCTTATCCTTTCATGTTCGCGCTATCAATATCTTTTGACAAATCGATAACACATGTTTATACTCAAATATACCATAAGTTTTTTAAAAACCGTTGAAAAAGTATATAAAAACTTCTATAAAGGAATAATAGAGATGAAATATAAGATCATTGCCGATTCTGGCTCAAATGTAACAACTTTAGCAGACACTGATTTTACCAGTGTCCCGATCACGATCATGGCTGGCGGTAAAGAATACATCGATGATGCCGCCCTAGATGTCTTAGTGATGACCGATGAATTGCGCGAATTATCCACCAAAAGTAGTACTGCTTGCCCTAATATCGATCAGTGGCTAACAGCTTTTAGTGAAGCAGATATCATCGTGGCCGTCACGATCACCGGTGCGTTATCGGGTAGCTATTCTGCGGCTGTGCAGGCCCGCGAACAATATTTAGAAGAGCACCCTAATGCCCAAGTCCTTATTTTAGATTCACAATCAGCAGGACCACGGATGCAACTTTTAGTCGAATACGCCGCTAAATTATTCGCAGCTGAAGCACCATTTAGCGAGATCGAAAGCAAATTAACAACTTATCAACAACATACAGGGCTTTTGTTCTCGCTTGAATCACTGACCAATTTAGTCAACAACGGCCGGATCAGTGCTGCAGCCGCTAAGATCTCCAATATGCTCAAACTCCGCATCGTCGGGACTGACACCGAGGGAAAACTCACCCCTGTCGGTAAGGCTCGAGGGCAAATCAAAGCCATCAATCTACTGTTAAAAGAAATGCAAGCGCAAGGTTTTAACGGTAAAAAAGCCTGCATTGCCCATTGTTTCAATGAAACTGGCGCTGAATCGCTTTCCCAAAAGATCAAGGAAACTTATCCCGCTTGCGAGGTAACGGTCACTACAACACGTGGTGTTTGCAGCTACTACGCTGAAGTCGGGGGCTTGATGGTCGGCTTTGAAAAACAATAATACAAACATGTTCGGCAGCATAACTCCTAGTAGGTAATAAGAGAACCGCCATGATGCACAATACGCATCTGGGCTATATAGCCGAAACGTGTTCGACAATGCAACGCCTAGTAAATAAGGAGGGGGTCACTATGATGCAAAATACGCATCATAGTGACCCCCTCCTTATTTATACGGCGCTGACCGCATTGTCTCACACTCTAGTCGTTTAAGTTTTGATTTTCAACATCAACGTAAGTAACTTTACTACGTTCAGCATTCATTGCTACCCAAAGCAAAGCAACTGCGACAATGATGTAGATCAATTGAACTCCAACAGAGATCCAAACTTGATTTGCACCTAGACCTGATGTCAAGGATTCACGGAAACCGTAAACTGAGTAAGTCATTGGCAAGAATGGATTTACCATTTGGAAGAATCCGCCCATTGCACGGGTAACTTGAATTGGGAAGGACCCACCACAAGAACCGAGCTGGATGACCAAGAAGATGATCCCTAGGAAACGTCCGATATTGCCAAATGCGACGGCTAAGAACATCACGATAAAAGTACTTGCAAGGGCAAAGAACCAAGCATTGATCAAGGTTGCCCCTAAATGATCTGGATGTAAGCCAGCTGCCATCATCAAGAGAACTTCAACTACTGAAGTCCCAGTAGCAACAAGAGCACCAACTGAGATCTTGCTCAACCACCATTCAGTTGCACTAGCATCTGGATCGGATAAGCGACGTACTGGGTAAACTAAGTTGAAGACCAAAGCACCAACATACAATGCAACTGATAACATGTATGGAGCTAAAGCATAACCATAGTTTGGTACGTAACTGTAACTCTTATGCTTGAGTTCGGTTGGAGAAGCAAACATGTTTGAAGTCTTAGAGGACAAGTTCTTCGTATTATCGTTTACTTGTTCTGAACCTTCTGCTAAGGCTTTAGCTAACTTACTATTACCTTGTTCTAATTGCGTAGCACCATCAGCTAACTTAGGTGAGTTAGCGTTCAATTGTTGGGTACCATTAGCTAATTGGTTCACACCTGATGTCAAAGTAGGAACTTGAGCATTCATTTGGCCTAAACCACCGGCTAATTGACTTGCACCACTGCGTAAAGCAGCCGAGTTGGCAGCAAGTTGGCTCGTACCAGCAGCAAGTTGGTTGATACCACCTGTCAATGTTGGTACTTGTGCGTTCAATTGGCCTAAACCACCGGCTAATTGGTTTGCACCTGATGTTAAAGCACCTGAGTTAGCTACAAGTTGACCTGTACCAGCAGCAAGCTGGTTGATACCACCTGTCAATGTTGGTACTTGACCATTCAATTGGCCTAAACCACCAGCCAATTGGTTTGCGCCTGATGTTAGTTCTCCATTCTTAGAAGTCAACGTTTGTGCACCAGCATAGGCTTTATCGACACCTAATGTGTACTCAGTAACTTTGGTGCTCAATGTATTAGAACCCTCGGATAATTCGTTAGCGCCTGTTCTTAATTTTTCTAAATCAGTCGTTAATCCTTGAAGATTAGACAATTTAGAAGTATCCACTGTATTCAATTTATCCAGTAATACATTTACTTGTTTGATGTAATCTTGCATTTGTTGCGCATTTTGCAAGATCGGTGCCAAGCTATTTTGTGCTTGTGTCAATTGATCTTTAAATGTTTGAGCTGCAGCACCAGCAGCTTGAATGTTTTGACCAGCTGCTTGGTTCTTAGCAATCGCATCAGCTAATTTTTGTTGATCTTCAGCAGATAACTTGTATTTATTAGCTGCAAGTACTTCACCAACTTCTTTAGCTGAGCCAGAAATATTGTTCCCTGCACTGCCTAAATTCGTTGTCAGATCTTGACTGAACTTATCAGCACTTGAATTGATCCCACCTAATAGAGTAGGTAAACCGTTCATTGTATTTTGCAATTCTTGCAATTGTTTTTGGATCGCAGGCGCATGTTGTTTTAATTGCTTCAAACCTTCGATCGCTTGCTTAGTATCGTTAGAGTTCAATTGATTGATAATAACATCAGTTTGTTTGTTAATTGTATCAGCTAATGTTTTATTACCAGCCGCTAGATTGCCAGCACCTTCTCTAAGAAGTTTTGAATTATTATGCAACTGGGTTAAACCATCATTCAATTGAGCTACCCCAGCAGTATAAGTGTTCAACCCATTATTCAAGGTAGTTGAACCAGTAGCTAATTGCCCTACACCGTTAGCTAAAGCGCCAGTACCATTTTGTAATTGTAAGACACCATTATTGACTTGACCGACACCATTTGTATATGTGCCCAAACCATTTGCCAACGTATTAGATCCAGTAGCCAATTGGCCCACACCGCTAGCTAAAGCGCCGGTACCATTTTGCAATTGGAAAACACCGTTGTTTACTTGGTCAACACCAGCTGTGTAAGTGTTGATTCCGTTAGCTAACGTATTTGAACCATCAGCTAGCTTCAAAACACCTTGGCCCAAAGGTACCACACCTGTTTGTAACTTGATCACACCGTCATTTACTTGAGAAACACCAGCTGTGTAGGTATTGATCCCATCGGATAAAGTCTTTGAACCATCGCTAAGTTGTTTTGAACCCTTAGCTGCCGTGTTAAAGCCTTTACCGACTTGCTTGATCACCCCAAAGACTGTATCTGCATATGACGTTGAAACAGTTTCTTTGACCTGAGCGTTAACTTGTTTAGCCCCTTCTTCACTGATAACTTTACCGATATAGTTGAGGGAGTCATTGGTCGTATATTGCAATTCCATCTTCTTAGGATCCTTATCCAAAACAGTTGTTGCATTCTTGGAGAAGTCCTTAGGGATCGTAATTACCATATAGTATTCTTTGTGGCTAAGACCATATTCAGCATCTTTTTTAGAAACAAAATGCCAGTCTAAACCATCATTTTTCTTTAAATTCTTGACTAACTGATCACCCACATCGAGTTTCTTACCACGGAAATTTACCGCTCTGTCTTCATTAACTACGGCTACGGGCAAATACTTAGCATCGCCGTATGGATTCCAGACAGATTTCAAGAAGAACACAGAGTATAAGAATGGGATAAACATAATAGCCAAAATTGCAGCTAAAAGCATCTTTTGACTCTTGATATGTTCAAATTCAGCCTTGATCGTCTTCAAGATAATTTCACTCCTTAACCTAAAATATTTTATTGCTGTCTAATAATATACACTGAATGTCCACGAAAGACAAACTATAACAATTTAGCTACATTTTAAGATGCAAACGCAATCATTCGCATTATATAAGGTAAAGAGCCCTAAAATGTCTAAAAAATTTTTCCAAAAGTGCGACACATATCTCAAAATGTACGAAAAAAACGACTACTACGATCACTTGACCGCAGTAGTCGTTGGGATAGGCGCTAGTTTAGAATAAGCTCGTGATCGCACGCCAGCCGATCACAAAGATATTAGCCTTCTTAACTTCAGTAGTTGTTTGCGCATCAGCACTCAAGTAGTCTGTTCCATCCAAGAAGTACATTGGTTGATCTTTAGCTTTGATCTGTAAAGTACCAACCTTTTGGCCCTTCTTCAAAGGAGCTTGTAGACCATCTTTTTTGTATAATTTCTTGTTGCCAACAGCTTTTGCACTTAATTGGTCCTTAGAAACGCCACTCTTCAACCAAACATCGGTCTTAGATGCCAAAGAAACTTTAACATCTAGGTCTTTACCATGGTAAACCGGCAAAGCATTGGTCTTTTTAAAGGTCGTCCCTTTAGCCAAAGAAGTATAGGTATAGTTGTTGTAGCAATATGACATTAATTTTTGTGTTTCTTCAAAACGTGAAAGGTCCTCTTGGCTATCATGTTTAGCTCCTAAGACGATCGTGATCAAACGATGCCCGTCTTTATTGACTGTCGCAGCAAAACATGCACCAGCTGAATCAGATGTCCCTGTTTTCAAACCGTCAACTGGTAGTTCACTATAAGCCTTAGCTAAACCAGGTAACATCCAGTTCCAGTTTTCCATTTCAGTTTGATCAGTCCCGTTGTTGAATTTCATCCGAGTGATCTTAGTTGTCTTCAACACTTCAGGATAGTCCTTGATCAAACGTTGGCTCAAGATCGCCATATCTTTAGCGGAGAATTTGTTTTCCGCATCATCGGCAGCCCCAGGATATTTGCCATCCTTGACTTCACCGTTAGCTAAACCATTAGCCGTGTAAAGTTCAACATCTTTTAAGCCCATCTTCTTGGCTTCTTTACGCGCTAGATCGATAAAGTTCTTTTGCGTCCCGCCAACTGCGTCAGCTAAAGCCATCGCAGCTCCATTAGCTGAATAGATCAAAGTAGCTTGGTATAATTCCCGCACGGTATAGCTATGACCTTCCTTTAATGGAACATTGGAAAGCGTAGTATCTTGGCTGACTTCTTGCGCAGCCTTGCCGGGAGTCACTTTTTGATTCCACTTGAGTTTGCCA
Source organism: Ligilactobacillus sp. RTP31139st1_D10_RTP31139_211217 (assembly GCF_040226755.1). Lineage (NCBI taxonomy): Bacteria > Bacillati > Bacillota > Bacilli > Lactobacillales > Lactobacillaceae > Ligilactobacillus > Ligilactobacillus sp. RTP31139st1_D10_RTP31139_211217. The sequence goes on along the minus strand of NZ_JBCOAR010000006.1, from coordinate 87,747 downwards.
TTATGGATCGCTTGCAATACCATGTAGGCGGTCATCAATTTTGACATGGACGCCACTGGTAAAGCTTGGTCAGCGTTTTTGGCATATAAAATTTGTCCTGTATTAGTATCGACCGCGATCGCTGCTTTAGCGTCGATTTGTAATGAACTGTCGGTATCAGCTGGCAAGGCTGTATCAGCTTTGGCAGTTGCCACTCCGAGTCCGCTAAAACTAATCACGGAAAATACGATCACAGCCGCTGCTAGAGCTGTGACTACTTTTTGTAAAGATTTTAAAAATGTCATCTTTCTAAGTTCCTCTCACTTAATCTCATCTATAAGAATACCCAAAATATCAAAACTAATCAATAAGAAACACGTCTTTTTCAGCTGACAATACTAAACCAGCTTTGAAGCCCAAAACACCTCAAAACTGGTCCAATATATTATCTTGTTACTGACGCACTAAACTGTCAGCATGCTTAATCGGAAAATGCATGATAAACTCTGTCAATTCGGCATCCGAAGTTACATAAATGTAGCCATGGTGTCTTTCGACGATACCTTGCGCGATCGCCAAACCCAGCCCTGAGCCCCCGGTCTCACGTGACCGCGAACTTTCAGCCCGATAGAACCGATCAAAGACCTGTTCTAATGATTTTTGCGGGATCGGTTCACCATCATTAGCGATCGTTACTTTGAGCTCTTTTTCACTCACCGGCATCGCTTTAAGATAGATATTCTTACCACCGGCTCCATATTTCAAAGCATTAGACACTAGATTGTTGAAGACCCGGGCTAATTTTTCACCATCAGCTTCGATCACCAATGGTTCAGCTGGAACATCGACATGGATCGCCATCCCTTTTTTGTTGGCCTCCAGTTCGTAACTAGCAGCCACCTGTTCTAACATCGCACCGATATCTAACTGTACGATGTTCAACGTTACACCTTCTTGTCTGACCTTAATATATTCAAACAGGTCATCGACTAAGGATTTCATCTGATTGGCTTTCAAAAAAGCTGTATGGGTATATTGCAATAATTCTTCATCATTATTGTATTGTTTATTTTCGATCAGGCCGAGATAGCCAATGATCGATGTCAGTGGTGTCCTGATGTCGTGACTGACATTGGTCACTAACTCAGCTTTTGAACGTTCGATCAGGCGCTCTTCTTCCATAGCATTGATCGTACTATCAACTAATGAATTGACACTTTCAACGACTCTTTGCATCTGACCACTTAGCTTGAATGGTATCCGATGATCAAAATGTCCCGAAGCAATATAGTGCAACTCAGCGATAACATGACGCAACTGCATCTGCCGGTAGCGCCGCATCAAACGCCAATAGACGATACCACAATCCGCAATGATCATCAAGGTGAATAAGCCCCCCCAACTCCAGATCTGGAGATCAGTCGGCCCTAAAAATAGCGACATCTTGATCTGGAAGATCCCATTTTGTAAACCCGGGTTATTCGAGATCTCCTGGTTAACGATCATAAAGATCGACATGTTGAGCAACAATAACAAGATGACCGTTACTATCCCTTCACCGAAGAGCTCACTTTTTTCCCGGGCTGTCAGTGAAAATTTCATCTGCTCACCTCATCAGCTTACCTAACGTGATTCTATCTTATAACCTACGCCCCAAACCGTTTGGATAACTTTTTCGCCACCAGTAGCTTCTTCGATCTTATCGCGCAAGTGGCTCACATGGACCATAACTGTTTTAGCTGAAACAACGGACTCCTGTTGCCAAACACGTTCAAAGATCTCATCTGCTGAAAAGACACGGTTAGGATGACTAGCCAAGAGATATAAGATCCCAAATTCTAAGGCTGTCAATGAGATCTCCTTACCGTTGACCGTTTCGACTTCATGGGAATCTTTTTTGATGATCAAAGAACCCACTTCGATCTGATCAGGCTCGTTATTTTTTACTTCATGTTGTGAACGGCGCAATAATGATTTGACACGTGCCATAACTTCCAAAGGGTTGAATGGTTTGGTCACATAATCATCGGCACCTTGAACTAGGCATTGGATCTTATCAAGATCGTCTGTTTTAGCCGATAACATCAAGATCGGGATCTGGCTATCTTTTCGCACAGCTCGCACAACTGCCATTCCATCTAATTGGGGCATCATCACATCTAAGATCATCAGATCGATATCTGGGTTAGTATTGATCTTCGTGATCGCTTCTTTACCATTGTAGGCTTTTTCGACATCATAGCCCTCATTTTTAACATATATACTTAATAATTCAACGATATCTTTATCGTCATCGACAATTAAAATCTTCATAATGTCTGGTCCCCCTAAAGAAAACTTAATTATATTTTTATTTTACCAAATACTTTGCTAAATATACTTAAAGAAATTCGTAAAAATTACGACTATTTTACCCAAAATACTTGGTCATGAATAAAGTCAAACGGCCGATGTAAAGTATTCACTTCGGGTGGACGATCCAACTTAGCGGTTTGCCAAAATTGTGGTGAATTCGTCGCCCCCTTAGCTTCACCGATCACGATAAGATCACCGGACCAATGATGAGCACGCAAAAAGTCCAAAATAGCACGATCACAAGTCGTTTGCTCCGGTGCCCACTCTAAAATAATGTTATCTACCTGCTGATAATAGGTTTGGACCGCTACCAAGGCATCACACTGTTTGACATCACACCACGGGTGCGGGCGCGTATTATCTTGCGCTTGCCAATCAAAGTCATCGACCGCGATCACATTAGGTAGATTAGCCGCTAAAACAGCATTGCCACACATCACCACTAGTGTTTTCCCGGGTTTTAATCGCTGTTTGAAAGCCGCCAACCATGCCTGCGAAAAAACGTGCCAGATCCCAAAATTTTCGATCAGTACTTGGCGCAACTCATTTAAACAACTGACCAATTCAAACAACTCTGGGTGTTTAGTCATATGTAATTCAAGATAGTGGGTTGAAAAACTCAGCTTCGGCACTACTTGTGGGATTTCATGTCTACTATAGGCTGTAACTACGGCTTGGACTTGGGTGATCTTTTGGTGGACGGTGGTCAAATTACCACACATCCGGTCATAATATCGTAACCTAGCTAAATACTCATGCCATTCCATCAAACAACTTCCTTATCCAATAAGCTAAAAAAAGACCCAAATGACGCGCGGGTCATCGAGTCTTTACTTGGCTCACACTTCCTAAGCCTATTATAACAAAATTATTCTTAAATCAAATCTAAATCACTTACCTTTTTAGTCCAGGCACAATCCTTGAGCCTGGATCGCAGCCATTATCTCATCTCGCGAGCTCTTCTGGGTTGCCAATTTATTTGAACCGATCTGGGTGGTAAATTCATCCACGCGACGGTTAGTATCACGCAGATCATAGTATTGGTGGACTGATTTATCGTAGTCTTCAAACTCAGCCAAGGGAAAATCAGCGGGATATTTATCATCAAAGACTGTAAATTCTAGGGGCAAACGCGGCTTTAATTGAGGACTTTGAGCCGGATGACCTAGTTGGAGCCCTAATACCGGATATGTCAATTTAGGCAACTCTAGCACCTCGACCAATTTTTTAGGTTCATTATTGATGCTCCCTAAGACGACTCCCCCTAAGCCCATGCTTTCAGCCGCTAACAGCGCATTTTGAACGGCTAAAACCGTATCATTGACTGCTTGAAAAAAGAGATCGGCAGTCTGTAGACGAGCGATATCTTTTCCCAAGTGCTGTCTAATCTTAGCATTGCGATTTAGATCAGCTAAAAAGATCAATAGCTCGCCATTGCCTCCGACATAGTCTTGTTTGGCGATCTCACTTATCGCCTTGCGCTTTACTTCATCTGTGATCCGCAAAATACTGAACTGTTGCAGAAATTGGCTAGTCGAGGTATGCCTTGCCGCTTCATAGATCGCAGTAAGTTGTTCTTTAGCGAGCGGTTCTTTTTCAAAAACTCGGATACTTCGATGGTTCAATTGCGTCTTTAACGTTTCATTAGTAATTTCCATCCACTTCACCTGCTTACTTTAAGTAATTAAAAGGTACTATACCACTTTTGGGAGAGAAATACAAATTCACATCCGAAACAGGTACATATAAGATGAGAACACGAAATAGCGACGATTTACCATATACTCCCGAGCTATATAGTGGAAACGTGTTCGCCAATGTAACGCCTAGTGAATAACAAGGGCTTCACCAAGCTGCAAGAAAACACATCATGGCAAAGCCCTTGTTATTCATACGGCGCTGAGCGCATTGGCTCACACTCTATCTTATTTGTCCCTGTCCGCTGATCACGTACTTGGTCGTAGTCAAAGCTTCTAAGCCCATCGGTCCACGCGCATGTAATTTTTGCGTCGAAATACCGATCTCGGCTCCAAAACCAAAGACAAAACCATCCGTAAAACGCGTCGAAGCATTGATATAAACACTGGAAGCATCAACTTCATTTACGAACCGTTGCCCATTTGCATAGCTATCCGTCACGATCGCTTCAGAATGCTTCGTATTGTGCGTGTTGATATGCACGATCGCCTCTGTTAAAGTATCAACGACTTTTACTGCTAAAATATAGTCATTATACTCTGTATCCCAGTCGCGTTCAGTTGCTGGAACGGCTGCATCCCCTAAGATCTCACAAGTCCGGGCATCTCCACGTAACTCGACATTATACTTAGCCAATGCTTTTGCGACTTGAGGCAAGAACTCTTCGGCCACATCTGCATGAACGACCAAAGTCTCGGCCGCATTGCAGACAGATGGACGTTGGCACTTAGCGTTGACTACGATCTTTTCGGCCATTGCTAAGTCTGCTTGACTATCTACATAAACATGACAATTTCCCGCTCCCGTTTCGATCACGGGCACAGTTGCTTTTTGAATGACGGTTTGGATCAAACGCGCGGAACCACGTGGGATCAAAACATCTAAATAGCCATTCAGTTGCATGAATTTTTCTGCTACTTGGTGCGATGTTTCTGTGATGATCTGGATCGCTTCTTTAGCGATACCATTTTCAACTAAGACTTGTTGTAAGACCTCAGCCAATTTGATGTTTGTTGCTAAAGCTTCCTTACCACCACGTAAGATCACCGCATTACCTGATTTAAAACACAACCCTGCCGCATCGACTGTCACATTTGGACGAGCCTCATAGATCATCCCCACGACTCCTAAAGGTACTCGACGTTGGACGATCTGAAGGCCATCTTGATTGATCCAACCTTTATCGACATTTCCGATTGGATCTGGCAAAGCCGCGACCTGCCTTAAACCTTCAGCAATATCTTTGATCCGTGCTTCATCTAAAGTCAAACGATCAACAAAACTGGATTTCATCTCAGTTGCTTTTTCTAGATCGACTTGGTTAGCTGCAATGATCGCAGCTGTATTATCTACTAAAGCTTGCGCCATCGCTTTTAAGATCTCATTTTTTTGTTCAGTGCTCAGCTGTGCTAATTTAAATGCCGCTTCTCTTGCAGCAATTCCCATTTTTTCCAAATCAAGTGCCATTATTTTTCCTCCTTTACAAATAGCGTCCCTAAAGGTTCACCTTTAACGAGATCAAAAATGATCGCTGGGTCTTGCCCGTTAGCTAAGATCATCATCTTGTCATTTTCAAGCATTCTTTGAGCTGCTTTCAACTTGGTCATCATCCCGCCAGTTCCAAATTTAGAACCTTTGCCACCGGCTGCTTCTAAAGCTGTCTCATCGATCTTTGTGATCCGCTCAAATAGTTTAGCATCACTGTACTTTCGCGGATTCTTATCAAAGAAACCATCGATATCGGATAACATCACCAAAAGATCGGCATCCACGATCGAAGACACGATCGCTGAAAGTTGGTCGTTATCACCAAACTTAGTATGATGATCCATCTCATCGACAGCGACCGTATCATTTTCATTGACGATCGGGATCACACCCCATTCCAATAAGCTATTGAACGTATTCAAAGCATTTTGGCGACTCAAAGGGTATTCTAAAACGTCATGCGTTAACAAGATCTGTCCGATCCGTTGACCGTAAAGTGAGAAACGTTGTTGATACACTGACATCAAGCCACTTTGTCCGATCGCTGCTAACGCCTGTTGAGCTGGGATCGATTCGGGTCGTTCGTGCAAGCCCACTTGTCCCATCCCAACACCGATCGCCCCAGAAGAGACTAGAACGACTTGTTTACCGTCATTGACAAGACCGGTCAAGACATAACACAATTGGTCAATGGCATGGAAATTCACTTTACCGTTGGGGTGAATCAAGGTGCTTGTCCCCACTTTAACTACGATCCTTTTTGCATCAAGCTGGCGTTTTTTTGCCATGTTTTTTCCTCCAAAATAAAATTCTTGATTTAATTATACTATATTTTATGCTAACTGTTTTCTTTGAGTTTCTTAGTCTTTTGATTTTGATCTGGCTCTAAGACATAGCGATCAAGCAATTCAATGATCTGATCATTTTGTGGCAAGTCAGAATGCTGGGCATCTTTTCCCGTCACCGTGATCTGCGTAAAGTGCTTCACGATCCCCTGGTAGATGTATTTTCCCGCTTCAACACTGCGCTCGGGAACTAAGCCATCAGAGTCATAGGTCTCAGTCCCAGCAACAGTATAGACTGAAAGGTCAGTCGGGAGTTTCTTGCGATTTTTGATAAAATCAGCCAACATTTGCGTCTTTCGTTGTAATGACGTTTCCGAGAAGTTATACGGCGTTCCGACCGTCATCAAGACTTTTGCTTGAATATCATATTTAGGTAGGTAATTTTCTAAAAAGGCCGTATAGATCAGGCCACCATTGGAATGCCCAAATGCTTTGAAGTTATTGAATTCGTACTGTTCACTTAACTGCTTGAAAGCTTTATCAAACATTTTGGCCTGCTTTAAGATATTGCTGTAACCATCTTTGTTGTTCTCAAAACCGACCACGATAAACGGCTCATTATCTTTAGCGTTGATCTTGCCCGAATACTTGACCGTGCCATCGTTGTAGACTTTGACTTTTAACAAACTGTGCTTTTTTTGGCTCCGACTGTTGATCTTTTTGATCAGGGCGTCAAAACGATTTTCGGTAGCCGAACTTCCGGGGATCATGATCACTGGTGACAGGCGTGAATTATGCCACCGAGCCAGATCTTTAACATTTTGCCGCGTCCAAATAAATGATGGGAGCGCTAGACTAAAAAGGATCAACAACACCAGTAATGTTATCCCCATGCCACGCTTATTGATCTTCATTTAACTCACCTGCTCTCTTGCAATCATTATCTAAAGCCCCAGCGATCTTCTCTGCAAATCTGACAAAGGGTATATATAACAAGATATCGCATAATAACAAACCAAAAGTAAAGATCAACACGCCCCAAGAACCATTTGTCCCGATAAAAGCGTATAAAACACCTGGTGTCGTCGTCAAAACCGGATAAACCGCTGGGGGGACTAAGCCACATAAGAGAGCCAAGCCCCCGATCACCATATTAAATAACGGGATCACCAAAAATGGCAGTAAATAAAACGGATTGAACAATACCGGTAAGCCGATCATAAAGGCGACATTCGTATTGAACATGCTTGGAATAACGGTCCAATTCGCTAGTTTACGCGTATTTTGGCGCTTCGCTACTAAAAAGATCGCTAAGACCAAGCCTAAAGTCGCCCCCGTTCCCCCTATGGCGCCATAACTAAAATACAAGGTGTTGGCATTGAATTTTTCAGGAACTTTAGCTAGATCATTATGGCTCAAAGCATAACTCAAATTCTTCAACGCACTTTGATCACTATCAAAGGTATTTCCCGTATATGGCCCACTTAGTCCTAGCCACGCAAGTAATAACGTGATACTAGCAAAGAACATGACGGGCCAAAAACCGCTTTGCTTAGTTGCTTGGCCTTGTAGCCAACTTCCGACTCCCTCAAAGATCTGATACTTGAATAATAAGCCTAGTAAAATATTGCAGACTACCGCAAACAATAAGGTAAATGTCAACGGCAACAACCCTTTAAAAGAGCGACTCAAAAGTTCTTGTCCATGCTCAGTCCCTTTAATAGTCGGACCACTCAAATATTTAAAGACCCAGCCCACACAATAACCCACGGCTAGACCTAAAATTAACCCGGGAAATCCCAAGAGATCGAGGCGGAAATTAAATTGGCCGTTATTGCCCGTTGTGCGTTGATAACAGATCGCTAAAAAGACCAACAAACCGGTCAAACCGGCCAATTGTTCATCACGTTTAAAAAACTGGGCGGTGTATTTAGCCGAAACGCCCGCCGCTAACAAAGCGATCACCCCCGCAGTCAGCATATAGATACTGCCAAATAACTGGTTGGCAGCGCGATAATGTGGTAACCACTTGCTGATCTGGATCAAATTTCCGAGATAGCCATCGGGATGTAGTAACGAAAATTCGATCACTTGTGCAAAACTTCCCAATAGAATAAATGGAAATAATACTGCAAATGTGCGCTGAATTATTCTAAAAAAAGACCATTTGCGAATTCTTAGACCTAAAGCAATAATTCTTTGTTCCATCGCTCTTTCCCCCAAAAGTTCATTCTTTGTTCTAGTATAGCCTAATTTATGCTGCTTTAACATATGTAGCACGCAAAAGAAATCTTGCATTTTTTAGCAATTACGGTATATTAGATAACGTTGCTTTAAATCAATTTATATTGTGAGGTATTTTTCAGTGAAAACTGCATTAGATAACTTTTTTGATCTGACTGGTCTTAAAACCAACGTCAAGCGTGAGATCCTCGCTGGTTTTACGACCTTCATCTCAATGGCATATATTTTATTTGTCAATCCTGAGATCTTAGGCGCTTCTGGCATGGACAAAGGCGCGGTCTTTACCGCAACTGCTCTAGCTAGTGCGATCGGTTGTTTATTGATGGGGCTGTTAGCCAAATATCCGATCGCTACTGCTCCAAGTCTTGGGATCAACGCCTTTTTTGCTTATTCAGTTTGTATCGGGATGAACATTCCATGGCAAACAACTTTAGCTGGGGTCTTCGTAGCTTCGATCATCTTTTTACTGATCACCGTTTTTAAATTACGTGAATTGATCATCGATGCGATCCCAGCTGATCTAAAAGCAGCGATCTCAGCTGGTATCGGCTTATTTATCGCCTTTATCGGACTCCAGGGTGGTGGCTTGATCGTCGCTAACAAATCTACACTCGTTGGCTTAGGAAGCTTTTCTGGCTCGACTTGGGTCACAGTCTTTGGCTTGATCGTCGTTTCGATCCTAATGGTCATGCGAGTTCCAGGGGCTATCTTTATCGGGATGGTCCTTTCAGCGATCTTTGGCATCGCAACAGGTAATATTCAAATGCCCCATGCTTTTGTCGCACCGGCACCAAGCATGGATCAAACTTTCTTAGTTGCATTATCGCACTTAAAAGATATCAATACACTGCAAATGTGGGTCGTAGTGATCACTTTTTTATTGGTCACCTTCTTTGATACAGCTGGAACTTTGATCGCCTTAGCTCAACAAGCTGGCTTCTTACAAAATAACAAGATGCCCCGCGTTGGGAAAGCTTTGATGTCAGATTCAACTGCCATGCTCTTTGGTTCGCTTTTTGGAACTTCTCCAGTGGGCGCTTATGTTGAATCTTCCGCCGGGATCGCAGTTGGGGGCCGTTCCGGTTTGACCGCGGTCACGACTGGGATCTGCTTTATCTTAGGCCTATTCTTTTCACCGCTTTTGACAGTGGCAACTTCACAAGTTACCGCTCCTGCTTTGATCATCGTCGGTGTTTTGATGGCACAAAGTATGGCTCGCATAACTTGGACTAAACTTGAGATCGCGATCCCAGCCTTCTTGACCGTAGCTGGAATGCCACTGACTTACAGTATTTCAGACGGATTAGCCCTTGGCTTCATCGCTTATCCGATCACGATGATCGCAGCGCGTAAAGGTAAAGAAGTACCTGCTTTGATGTATGTTTTATTCTTTGTCTTTGTGATCTTCTTCTGGGTCTTAAATATCGAAAAATAAACAAAATGGACACTCTTAAAACGAGCGTCCATTTTGTTAACTATCGATCAGCATTCGTCTTTTTATTGACCCTAAAAACACTGTCTAAAATGTAAAGCAACGGGCCACCGCCTACCAAACAAATGATCAGAAAGATGATCATTTTAGGCGTTGTTAAGAATTGTAAAAAACTAGTCTCACGATCTCCCCAAAACCAAAGGCCAAATGGAATTGCCAGCGCTTCTGAAAGAAGGAAGATGACGTAGCGTTTATTTTCTTTGATCCCCCCGGCCAGCCACCATTTCCATAAGCGCCTCATTGGCTTCGCCTTCTTTCATATCTCTATTGTATTATGTCACGAAAGAATTAACTGATTTTGTCAAATATCGCACTTTTCCATTCCTATTCGGGCTATCTGAGCGCTTAAGTATGAAATATTTCTTTACAGCACAAAAAATATGCCCAAACGTGTTCGCCGATCCAACGTCCAATAAATAAAAAGGCTCCTTCCACGATACAAGATCATGGGAGGAGCCTCCTTATTTACGCGGGAATGACCGCACTGTCTTACACGCTAAGACTTTTATTTTTCGTAGCTGGCAGCTTTAGCTTGATACATTGCGATCTCATCTTCAGAACAACGAACATAATGTCCCGGTGTGATCTCATGTAACTTGCGTGGCTTACCTTGCTTATCGTCTTCGATCGAAGCATCGTATTCTTTTTGCTTACGATTGCGTTCAAACTCTGGATCTGGTTCAGGCACAGCTGAGATCAAACTAGCTGTGTAATCATGCAATGGCTTGTTATAAACATCATCTGCTGGGCCCACTTCCAACAAACGACCATAGTGCATAACACCGATCCGATCTGAAATGTACTTCACCATGGAAAGGTCATGCGCGATGAAGAGATAGGTCAGACCCTTTTCTTCTTGCAATTCCTTCAATAAGTTGACGACCTGTGCTTGGATCGAAACGTCCAACGCTGAGATCGGTTCGTCAGCGATGATAAAACGCGGTTCGACCGCTAAAGCACGTGCGATACCGATCCGTTGGCGTTGCCCACCTGAGAATTCGTGGGGATAACGACTGGCGTGATCTTTGTTCAACCCAACTGTTTCTAAGAGCTCTTCGACTTTAGCCCGGCGCTCTTCTTTATTTTTAGCGAGGCCATGGATATCGATCCCTTCGGCGATGATATCTTCGACCGTCATCCGGGGATTCAAAGAAGCATATGGATCTTGGAAGATCATTTGCATTTCACGGCAAAATTCAAGGTGATCTTTACGTGAGGTCAACTTGCTGACATCTTTACCGTCAAAGAGGATCTGACCGTCTGTTGGTTCATACAAATGGATCACACTTCGACCAGTCGTGGTCTTACCGGAACCTGATTCACCAACTAAGCCAAATGTTTCCCCTTCAAAAATGTGGAAACTAACATCATCAACGGCTTTGACCATGCTAGGCTTACCCACGCCGAAGTATTGTTTTAAGTGCTTGACTTCAAGCAATTTTTTGCGTTTTTCTGGCATGTTAAATTCCTCCTGGTCTATTCAGCATCCGCATGCTTCATCGCTTCTGCACGCCGATTTTTTGCAACTTCTTCTTGTTCCTGGATCTCACGCCAGATCTCAGCCCGACGCATGATCTCTGCTGGCGGCTCGATCTGGGGTGCATCTGGATGCAAAAGCCAAGTAGCTGCATAATGCGTATCTGACACCTTAAAGAATGGTGGTTTCTTTTGCGCATCGATCTTCATCGCATATGGATTCCGAGCTGCAAATGGATCACCTTTTGGCGGATCTAAGAGATCTGGTGGTGTCCCTGGGATCGCTTCAAGTTTGGTACTTGAAAGAGTCGGCATCGAGTTCAACAAGCCCCAAGTATATGGATGTTTTGGATTGTAGAAGATCTCGTCTACCGTTCCATATTCAACGATCTGCCCCGCATACATTACGGCGACCCGGTCAGCCATCCCAGCAACCACACCTAAGTCGTGCGTGATAAAGATGATCGAAGTCTCGATCTTAGCTTGCAATTCTTTCATCAAGTTCAAGATCTGAGCTTGGATCGTTACGTCCAAAGCGGTCGTTGGTTCGTCAGCGATCAAGATCTCTGGATAACATACCAAAGCGATTGCAATCACGATCCGTTGGCGTTGCCCACCTGAGAATTGGTGAGGATAGTTATTGAAGCGTTTTTCAGCATTGGTGATCCCAACTAATTTCAAGATCTCTAATGCTTGCGCCATTGCTTTTTTCTTATCCATATTCTTATGGACCATCAAAGGTTCCGCAATTTGGCGTCCGATCTTCATCGTTGGATCAAGCGAAGTCATCGGATCTTGGAAGATCATTGCGATATCTTTGCCACGGATCTTTTGCATCTCTTTTTCAGATTTCTTCAAGAGATCTTGTCCTTGGAACATGATCGAACCACCAACTACTTCAGCATTACTTGCTAATAAGCCCATAATACTCTTAGTTGTGACCGATTTACCTGAACCGGATTCACCTACGATGGCTAACGTTTCACCTTTATTCAAATGAAAACTCACATCGCGAATGGCTTTAACATCACCCGCATAGGTATGGAAATTGATTTTAAGGTTTTTAACATCTAAAATTCGTTCAGCCATACTACAACCTACCTTCTAGTTTTTGGATCAAATGCATCGCGGAGACCATCACCTAACAAGTTAAATGAGATCATCAACACACACAAGACGATCGCTGGATACCACATTTGATATGGTAAGAATTGGAAATTCTTTTGCCCTTCATTCAACAATACCCCAAGGGAAGTTTCTGGGGCTGAGATCCCGATCCCGATAAAGCTCAAGAAAGCTTCAAAGAAGATCGCAGTTGGGATCGTGTACATCGTTTGGATGATGATGATACTTGATAAGTTTGGCACCAAGTGTTTCCAAGCGATCTTAGTTGGGGATTGCCCTAAAGTCCGCGCCGCCAAAACATATTCTTGACTCTTTAACTGGAGCGTCTCGGCCCGGATCATCCGCGCCATCGTCGTCCAACTAGAGATCGCGATCGCCAAAATGATCGATCCGATACCTGGTTTGAAGACCACCAACATCAAAACAACGATAACTAAACTTGGGATGGAGGAGATAACTTCGATGATCCGCTGCATCACGTTATCCGTCCTGCCACCCTTCCAACCCGATACGATCCCGTACGTGACCCCGATCGTCAAGTCAAAGAAGGTAGCAACTAAAGCAACGATCAAGGAGATCTTGGTCCCATAAACGATCCGTTGCGCCAAGGAGCGCCCTAAGTAGTCAGTACCCATAACAAAGTATTTGTCTTTGGATACGCCAGCTTGCGCATATTTATCGACCCAAACATCGCCAACTTTAGCCTTACCATTGAACCCATTGATATTTACACCAGGGATCTTAGCTGGTAAGTTAGCATATTGTGGTTGTGATTTGACCAAAGTATCGCGGTTAACAAATGGTGTCGAACCAAACGCTACAACGATCATAAATAAAATGATAAAGAGCGAAATGACCGCCCCTTTATTCTTCTTCAAACGGCGCCATGCATCTTGGGTAAACGTCAAGGAAGGCGCAGCAATTTTTTCAGCATCAAGCTCTTCTTTTACTTCTAAAGCTTGAAAATCTTCTGGTCGTAATTTCATTTTTTCTTCCATAAAGCTTAGCCCTCGTTTCCAGCAAGTCTGATCCGCGGATCAATGATACCGTAGATGATATCCGTCAATAGGATAACCGCTACAAGTCCCGCAGAAAATAGCATCGTAACACCCATGATCGTTGGGTAGTCGTTAGTCATGATCGATTTAACGAACTGTTCCCCGATACCAGGGATCGAGAAGATATTTTCGATGACCATCGAACCTGTCATCAACGCAACCGTATATGGCCCGATCAAAGTTACTAATGGGATCAAACTGTTGCGCAAAGCGTGATGGTAAACGATCTGGAACTTGCTCAACCCTTTAGCCTTGGCAAGCTCGATATAATCAGAATTTAGCACATCGACCATCCCAGTTCGCATAAACCTAGATGTTTCAGCCAGTGGCCCTACACCGAGCGCGATCGTTGGTAAGACTGTATAGGCAAAGCCACCCCAATCAGCGATCGGGAACCAGCCAAGTTTCAAAGCGATATAGTATTGAAGTAAAACAGCTAACACGAAGTTTGGTACTGATTTACCGATGATCGATAGGATCGTAACACCAGTATCGATCCAAGTGTTGCGGTTGATCGCAGCAATCGAACCAAAGATGATCCCAAAGAAGACCCCAAAGATCATCGCTTGGATCCCCAATTGAGCTGAAGCCCCGATCCGGCTTGAGATCAAATAGGAAACTGGTTGATTACTAAATTGGAATGATGTTCCCATGTCACCATGTAACATCCCTCCAATATAGAGTAAATATTGCATCCAGATCGGTTTATCCAAACCATATTGTTGGTTCATGATCGCAATCTGTTCGGGTGACATTTTTTCTTGGTTTGAATATGGCGTCCCGGGCATGAGCTTCATCAAAAAGAAGGTGATAGTTGCCACTAAAAATAGCGTCAACGCCATATAGAAAACCCTTTTTAACAGGTATTTCTTCATATCGTATATCCTCTCGTTTCTGAGATGTCTTTTTTGCCAAACAACGCAGGATAGTTAGTCCTGCGTTGTTTGATATTTTAAATCATTTTAAGTCTGATCTTATCTACCGTCAACTAAAAACTAGTTACCTGAGATGTAAGCTTCCTTAAAGTTGTAGTTTACACCAGCAGAGTTAAAGATAACATTTTTCACGGAAGGTTTTACCATCCATGGTTTTGTACTTTGGTAAAGCGGAATAACACCTTGATCGTCCATCAAGATCTTTTCAGCTTGCACTAAATCATCCCAACGCTTAGCTGGATCATTAGCATCAGTTGTCTTAGAAGCTTCGATCAAGCGATCGTATTCTTCATTCTTCCAACCACCAGCATTTTGGGAGTTATCAGAAGTCATCAAGTCTAAGAAGGAGATAGGGTCAGCAAAGTCAGCACCCCAACCGGAAACAACGACGTCAAAGTTCTTTTGTTCTGTCCGTGCTAAACGTGTCTTGAATGGTACGTTAGAAACAGTAACTTTGACCTTATCTGAGCCAAATGTTTCAGTGATCTCACTTTGTAAGAATTCCGTTGCCTTCTTAGATGTATCAGTATCATCACCTAAGATAGAAAATTCGATCTTATCTTGGCCAACTTCTTTGAGACCTTCTTCAAAGAGCTTCTTAGCGTCTTTTTCATTATACTCAACCGCTGATTTTACATAAGCTGCGTCAACGAAATCTTTACCATTACGTTCAGCTAAGTCACTGGAGACAAATCCCTTAGCTGGTGTAGAAGCACCCGCTAAAACTTGTTTAACGTATTGTTCACGATCGATCGCTTTAGAGATAGCTTGACGGATCTTAGTGTTAGCAAATTCAGCTTTTTGTTCGTTAAGTTGTAAGTAGAATACGGAAGCTTCCTTACGGTCTGTATAACCAGTTTGGCCCTTGAGCTGACGTGCTTGTTCAGCCCCTAAAACAGTTGCATCCACTTTACCAGATTGGTATAAGTTGTAAGCTGTTGTTGTAGACTTATTAACTTTATAGTTGATCTCGTCTAACTTAACTTTGCTCTTATCCCAATAGTTCTTGTTCTTAGCTAAAGTCCAGCTAAGGTTTGTCCCTGTCCAATCTTTCAAGACAAATGGACCATTGTAGACCATGTACTTGGAAGCTGTCCCGTACTTGTCGCCGTATTCTTCGACCACTTTTTGATTTTGTGGGAAGAATACTGGGAAGCCCATCAATAACTTGAAGTATGGTACTTGCTTATCAAGTGTTACGACTAATTTATGGTCGCCGTCAGCTTTGATCCCTAATTCACTAGGTTGCTTTTTACCATCCATAATGTCCTGTGCATTAGCTACACCGTCAAAGAGGTAAGCATATTGTGAACCAGTCTTAGGGTCGATTGTGCGTTGCCAAGAATAAACGAAATCTTTGGCAGTTACAGGATCACCGTTAGACCACTTAGCGTTCTTACGCAAAGTAAAAGTATAGGTCAAACCATCATCAGAGACCTCTGTCTTCGTTGCGATCCCTGGTTCGATCTTAGAGTTCTTACCTAAGCGATAAAGACCCTCCATCGAATTATTCAATTGGTTAAAACTAACAGTGTCTGTTGCTTTGGAAAGATCCATCGATGGCAACTCTGCACTTTCGCTCCAGTTGAGCACTTGCTTGTCGCTGGCACTATTATCTGAGCTCTTGCCACAAGCAGCGAGAAAAACAGCTGACAACGCCACAACAGCGCCCGCTTTGGCTAATTTAGCTAATTTCATAGATTCACAACTCCTTAATAATTACTTAATGACTCTAAATTACATCCTACTTTAATAACTTTTGACTTAAATAATATATGATAACGAAATTAAAATCAAGTGTTTATTCTAATTCAAAACGTATAAATTTATATATATAAAATTATATCTCATTCAAAAAAGTTGATATATCAACGATTTTTCCATTTATTTTAGCTAATTTTTGTCTAAATTTTTTTGGTAATTCGGAAATATTTCCATTTAAACCTAAATTAGAGACACGATAATTCGGAATGTGCAATTAACCAAAACTGAATTCAAAGAAAGCATTTTCTCATTTATACTCCGCCCCGACTAATTTACTAGTACAGTGGTATAATTTTAGTAATATCACTTGATCAAGGAGGATCTTTATATGACACCAGTTATCATTGCGGGTATCGAAAATGAACAAGAAAATTTTGACTATACGATGGCAGAACTAGCTTCTCTAGCTGAGGCTGCCAACATGGAAGTCACCCGCCAGTTCAAACAAAAACTCGAACGTCCGATCGCTGCTACTTACCTAGGCAAAGGTAAAGCTGAAGAGATCAAAACGGCTGGGGCAGTGACCGACAGTCAGATCTTGATCTTAAACGACGAATTGACACCCACGCAGATCCGGAATTTAGAAAATATCACCGAAATGCGCGTTTTAGATCGCACAGCCTTGATCTTAGAGATCTTTGCAGCGCGGGCTAAGACCAAAGAAGCCAAACTCCAAGTCCAAGTGGCTAAACTGCAATATCAATTGCCCCGGTTGCATACTGGGCTTACCGATAAACTCGACCAACAAACGGCCGGAAACGCTGGTGGTGGCTATACTAACCGTGGGGCGGGTGAAACTAAGCTCGAATTGAATCGCCGGGTGATCGAAAAAAAGATCAGCGCTTTGAACAAAGAACTCAAAACGATCGACAAAGAACATCAGACCCGTCGTAAACAACGCCAACGCTCTGGGATCAAGACGGCAGCGTTAGTCGGCTACACCAATGCCGGAAAATCGACTACGTTAAATGGACTCCTTCGGCTATTTGGTGAAACAGAAAACAAAGAAGTCTTTGAAAAAGATATGCTTTTCGCCACTTTAGATACATCTGTTCGCCGCCTCCGTTTTGATGACAACAAAGAGATCTTGCTAAGCGATACGGTCGGTTTTGTCTCCAAATTGCCACACCAGTTGGTCAAAGCCTTTCGGACAACTTTAGCCGAAGCTGCCAACGCCGATCTCTTAGTTCAAGTCGTCGATCTTTCCGATGACCACTACCAAGAGATGATCGAAACGACTGAAAAAACTTTGGCCGAGATCGGTGTAACTGACATCCCGATGCTTTATGTTTTCAACAAAGCAGATAAGCTTGCTGTCAGCTACCCTAGCTTAGCTGGCAGAGAATTGACCTTCAGTGCCCAAGATGACGAATCGTTAAAAGCACTAGCTGAACTATTGAAACAAGAGCTCTTCAAGGACTATCAGACGCATACGTATCTCATCCCATATGCCAAGGGAAATCTCGTTGAAGAACTCAATCAAAAGGCGACTGTGCTTGAAACTGAGTATCTCGCTGATGGGACTAAGCTCAAAGCCGAAGTTGCACCGGCTTTGGCTGGCCGTTTATCTGAACATCAACTTGACTAAAAATAGACGTGTTTCTTCTTTTGTAAGGAAGAAATGCGTCTATTTTTTATCACATACCTATAAACATAAACGAATCAATAGTATTTCTTAGCTACTATTTCAAAAGCCAGCTACATCATGCCCACCTCAATTTATAGCCG
Source organism: Ligilactobacillus sp. RTP31139st1_D10_RTP31139_211217 (assembly GCF_040226755.1). NCBI lineage: Bacteria > Bacillati > Bacillota > Bacilli > Lactobacillales > Lactobacillaceae > Ligilactobacillus > Ligilactobacillus sp. RTP31139st1_D10_RTP31139_211217. Next base: position 69,620 of record NZ_JBCOAR010000006.1, on the reverse strand, counting down.
ATTTTGCTTAAAAAAATTATCTGAAATTCTAAAATAAACTTTCTTTAAAATCTAAAATATGCTAACTTTTATCTTAGATACTACAAAAAGGTTGGTAATTTATGAAAAAAAATGAGCAAATTCACTTAGATCGTTCGATCAATCTATTTTCCGCATTAGCGTTAGTGATCGGGACCGTTATCGGCTCTGGGATCTTCTTTAAACAAGCTTCTGTTTTAAGCTACTCCCATTCGACGACCATGGCTTTACTTGCTTGGTTCTTCGGTGGCGTTTTGACATTGACCAGTGGCTTGACGATTGCCGAGATCGGCTCTCAAATGCCGCAAACTGGTGGCTTATACATTTACATGCACAATCTTTACGGTAAAGTTTGGGGCTTTTTATCCGGCTGGATGCAGATCACTGTTTATGGGCCTGCTGTCATCGCCGCGTTAGGTTCGTATTTGGCGGTCTTGTTACAAGCCTTCTTTGGCTTTCCCGCTAGCTATACACCTTTTGTCGGAGTCTTATCCGTTGTTTTGATCTCTGGCTTTAACTTCTTATCTAACCGCTATGGGTCTGCACTACAGATCGTTACGACATTATGTAAGTTAGTTCCGATCGCTGCGATCATCATTTTTGGTCTGCTCTTTGGTGATCAAAATGCCGTGGGTCAAGTTTTAGCCGAACGATCATCTAGTGTGGCGGGTAATTTTGGGGTCGCAATTTTAGCAACATTATTTGCTTATGATGGTTGGATCTTGATCGCTAATATGGGTGGTGAGATCAAAAATCCTCAAAAGATCTTGCCACTCGCGATCGTTTTAGGTCTGTCAGCAGTATTGATCATCTATGTTTTAGTTTCTTACAGTATTTTCAAAACGATGCCGGCTGAGATGATCGCTCGCTATGGTGAAAATGCTACCCCACACTTTGCGGAAATGGCATTTGGCAAGATCGGGGGTAAGATCTTAAACATCGGGATCATCATTTCGATCGTCGGCTGTATGAATGGTAAAGTCATGACCATCCCACGGATCATGTATGCGATGGCTAAAAACAATGAGTTACCATTTTCCAAGCAATTAGCTTATCTCAACAAAACGATGCATACCCCAATGGTCTCGATCTCTGCGATCGCAGTCATCGCTTCCGGGATGATCTTGACCGTGGATGCTGATCGTTTGACTGAGATCTGTATTTTTACGATCTATTGTTTCTATGTAATGACCTTCTTTGGCGTCTTCAAATTGCGTAAAACAACGCCAAGAGCGAAACGACCATTCTCAACACCACTTTATCCCTTGACCCCGATCGTAGCGATCTTAGGAGCAGCGTTTGTCTTAGTCAGTGAATTATTCTCTGACCTAAGTGGCGTCGTGATCTCCCTAGTGATCGTCTTATGCGGTCTGCCGATCTATTATTATAAGAATAGAGTGTAAGGCAAAGTGGGAAATGCCGTATGAATAACGGGAATACCGCCGTGATGCGTGTTTTGCATCATGGTGGTATTTTTGTTATTCACTAAGCATTGCTTTGTCGCACACGTTTCAATAGAGTGTAAGAACTGACGGGTTGCACCGTACAGATAACTGAAAGATCGCCAGGATGCGCTTCTTGCATCGTGGCGATCTTTTTGTTATCTGCTAGGTGTTGTCAGTTCGCACACGTTTCGATAGAGTGTAAGGCAAAGCGGGAAATGCCTAGTGAATAGTAAGAGCCCGACCAAGATGTGTGTTTTGTATCATGGCCGGGCTCTTACTATTAGTGCTTATCAAATTTATTGCTGGTGATCAATTCGATCGTTTGATCCATCTTGGTGCGGTGATCTTTTTCATCTAAAAGTAGTGTCGTGATGATATCCACAATATAAGTCATCGCAAATTGCGAATTGATAAAGCGGACGTTATCCACAAAATTACTATTCTTGACTAAAAGTGCCAGATCACTCAATTGGTATAACGGACTATCCTCGATCCCGGTGATCGCGATCTATAATCAGATCACAACCCCAAAAGAACATTTGATCTTACCGGAATGCGGTCATGAAGATATGCATGTTGGGGTCAACGATCAAGTCTTTAACTGGTTATTTAAAACACAGATCACTGACTGCTAAATAAAGCGGGACTCACTACGATACACAGTGAGTCCCACTTTATTTATGTTATTTATCGCGGCGGCGACGTAAAGATATCTCAGCCGTTTCATCTGCTTTTTTTACCCGCTCGATATCTTCTCTGATCTCAGAGCCTAAATGAGCTGATTCCTCTTCTTTAGGTCGATATGCGATCTGGATCTCTAGTCTATATGGTTCATCTTTTTGCATCATCGTTGACCGACCGGCAAACTTATACGGCCCGCCAGTCAAAGCAACGGCAGCTAAAGAGAGACGATACCGCTTCAAGGCTTCGATCCCACGCAGTAAGCCCACTTGGGTCACTTCCCCGAGTTCTTGGCGCTCGATCTGATTGACGCCACCATAGACGAGCAATTTGCCATTGACCTCACGCAATTCATAATACGGCAAGGCTACGGGCTCATTTAGGGCAAAGAAACGGTCACCACTCTTTGCTTTTTTAAAGAGCTCTTTATCTTTTGCTCCCCCAAAATCAAGCTGGAGATACCCGACCTGTTCTAATTGAGCCACAACTTTTTGTAAATTTTCACGTTGCTTGTGGTTTGTCCGCAACGTTGATGGTAAAAATTCTTCATCTTTGAAGATCCCATTAGTCTGCATAAACCCTGAAGCTACCCCAGCATTTTCTGCAGCACGCGTGTCGGGGATCTTGACGCCCAACATTTTTTCAACTTTAGGCGAGATATCGAGCTTTGAGACCCGATCTTCCGTAAAGAAATATAAAATATTGAGATATGTGAAATACAGTAACGCTAAGAAAGCTAAGATAAACAGCAGACCACGAACGATAAAACCGTTCGCAAAAAAGCGGTAAGCAACGTAAAGCAAATAGAAATTACCTACACCCCCAACGATCGTATAGATCCGATTTTTGAGCGTGGCATTCATATTAAAATAACCAATATAACTATTGATCATCCCTAAAATACTAAACACATTCCTACCCCCTATTGCGCATTATTATCCTGCGTTGTATTGTTGTCATTAGTTTGCGCATTATTTTGTGCGCCATCTTGTTTGGTCGACTCACGCTCAGTTTGGTCAGTTTTTGCACTCGAGCTACTGCTTTGACGCGTGGTCGAACTTTGTGTTTGGCTATCATCTTGTGTCGTATCGTCTTCAACACTGCTTGATGTCTTAGCTGCTGAGCTTTCAGCCTCATCATCAGTCGTTGAAGACGAACTTGAACTGACTTTATCCGAACTTGAACTCTTATCCTCGTCATCACGCTCGCTACTACTTACTCGCTCACTATCTAGAGAGGTTGAGACCGAGCTGACACTGCTGGAGGAAACTTTTTCAACGGCTTTTCCTTCAGAGGTATGAGTCACTTTGTTGACCGCCACGTTGGTAGCCCCCAAGGCCAAAACGATCGACAGGATCGCAAATGGTGTCAACAAAGGTGGTGTACGATATGCCATTTTTACTACCCCCAATTTTTTCTTACTACTCTAATCCTACTACATCTGTGGACCTAGCTGTTTAAAGATTTGCTAAATTTTATTGTAACTTAGCACAGTTTGGACAAAGACCATAGAGTTCGAACCGGTGGCCTTCGATCACACAACCCTCCAATTGATCTTGAAAGATCGTCAAAGGGCACATCTTGACCTCACGCACGCGACCACAATTTTGACAGATGAAGTGGTGATGATGTAACCGATCAAAATCGCACTGGTATTTAACACAGGCTCCCGAAGGCTTATTCTTGGTCTCAATGATGCCTAATTCACTAAAATCCTTTAAATTCCGGTAAACAGTATTATAGCTCATCCCGGGATAGAGCTGTTTCATGTGCTCGGTCACTTGGGTAATACTGACATATTGTTCTTTAAAGCCACACAAGTACTCTAACAAGCTCCTTCTTTGCTTGGTGATCCGATAATGGTGACTTTGCAACACTCTGATCGCTTCATTGATCAATCCTATCCCCCCTAAAGAATAATTATTACTATTTAATATGATACCACGCTTTAAGATAAAATATCAGCCACAAGTTGTTCGAGTTTGGCATAGGTCTGCTGCAACTCGGCATTTTGTAGAACATGAGCTTTGGCACGTAATGCCGCGGGTAACTCAGCATCTCGCTTAGCCTCCTTGCTTGCCAGCCGTTGCTCGATCCTAGCCTTTTTATCACCTCGTGCATGCAAACGCTCGACTTGCACCGCCGTAGAAGGTAATTCTAAAAAAATGACCGTCAGTAACTCAGCGGGCAATTTATCTAAATAAGTCAGAACGCCCTTCGTGTCCAAAACTATCACCGCCCGCTTGTCATGCTTTAAAGCACGTTTCAGGCCTTCAAATGAAGAACCGTAGTAATTATCATCATAGGTAACGTACTCTAGATAGTGGTTATCGAAGAAAGTTTCTTGCGTTTCAAAATAATAATCTTTACCATCTCTTTCACCTTGTCGCTTTGGTCGCGTCGTATGCGTCACCACCTTGGTAAAGCCTAAATTCTCGGTCAAATACGCTTGGGCCGTCGTCTTGCCACTACCAGGGGCACCACAAATGATAAATAAATTTCCATCTAATGTTTCCAAAAAAATCACCTATTTACTCTATCTTAAACTAAACTTGATCCTTTTTTCTTGCAAAATAAAGGTATCCATTATAAAATTGTAAGCGTTGACAGATGCTATATCTATTTTTTTAGATACGATATTGCTGTCAACTTTATTCTATACTTAATGGAGGGGTATTACTATGGAATTTGGCGAATTTTCAAAAGCAAACTACTCGATTTCTCTGGATACAAAAAGCCAACTTTTCAGTGCCCGCTCAAATGATAACCCTAAATTTGAAGCAACGGGCGTGACGATTCAAGATGCACTCTCTGAATTGTCGAAGTTAGACGCTAAGATCCGCTTATAATCGTAGTTAATTAGAATATTCAACCTTGAGGCCACAATTTGATCGTGGCCTCTTTTTATTGAAAACTAATTGACATTTAATAATACAACCCTTATTATAAAGTAATTAATATTATGCAAAGAGGTATCTTATCTATGAGTATTAAGGAACGCGTCTTCAAGAAAGAAAGTTTAGATCGTTATTTGTCTGAAGACCGCAAGTTTAACAAAACGCTTAGTGCTAAAGATCTTATCTCAATGGGGATCGGAGCCGTGATCGGTACGGGGATCTTCATCTTGCCTGGGACTGTTGCAGCCCTTCACAGTGGACCAGCGATCACGATCTCCTTTGTGATCGCAGCGCTCGTTTGTTCAACTGCTGCAATGTGTTACGCTGAATTTTCTTCTGCTTTACCGATCGCCGGCAGTGCCTATTCATTTGGTAATGTCGTCTTCGGTGAAATCGTCGGTTGGTTTTTAGGCTGGGCTTTGATCTTAGAGTATATGCTGTCTGTTGCTGCGGTCTCGACTGGTTTTTCCGCCTATTTCAATTCCCTATTAGCCGGCTTGGGGATCCACTTGCCGAAAGCGATCACGGGGCCTTTTGATCCAGCCAATGGGACTTTTATCAATCTTCCGGCTGTTTTGATCGTTTTATTTATCGCCTATGTACTTTCACGTGGCTTACGGACTTCGATGACGATCAACTCGATCTTTGTGATCATCAAGATCGCTATCATCATCTTATTCCTATTGGTCGGAATGTTTTACGTCAAACCGGCAAACTGGGATCCATTCATGCCATTTGGGACTAAAGGTGTCCTAGTTGGCGCAGCTCAAGTCTTTTTTGCTTATCTTGGCTTTGACGTGGTCGCTTCTTCGGCCGCTGAAGTCAAGGAACCCGCTAAAAATATGCCTCGTGGGATCATTGGAACATTAGCGATCTGTACCTTACTTTATATCTTAGTTTCGATCGTCTTGACCGGGATGATCTCTTATACTAAGTTAAACGTCGCTGATCCCGTTTCCTTTGCGCTTTATGCCGTTAAACAAAATTGGGTCGCAGGGATCATCTCAGTCAGTGCCTTAGCTGGGATGTTCACGATGATGGTAACGATGGTCTACAGTTCTTCACGTTTGATCTACTCGATCGGGCGTGACGGTCTTTTACCTAAGTTCTTAGGTCAGATCAATGAAAAGACTAAAACACCAGAAAAAAGTATGCTCATCGTAACACTCATCATCGCTTTGACCGGTGGCTTCTTCTCCCTCAATCAATTGACAAACTTAGTCAATATTGGGACTTTATTAGCCTTTATGTTCGTCTCACTTGGGGTCTTACCATTGCGTAAACGAAAAGACATTCCAAATAAAGATGGTTTCAAAGTGCCATTTTATCCTGTCTTACCGATCATCTCAGCTATTCTATGTGCCGTGATGTTAGCGCAACTCTCCTTAGAAACTTGGACTGCTGCTTTCGTCTGGTTTGCGATTGGAATGGTCATCTACTTTAGTTATGGTATCAAACACAGTAAGATCAATGAATAAATAACAAGGGACCCACTACGCTCATCGTAGTGGGTCCCTTGTTATTATATTATCCTTTAGCTGCTTTCTTTTGACGCATGATAGCTTGCTTTAACATGAATGGTGCAATGATCGTTGTCAAAATTATCACGATGATCACGCCGGAATAGTATTGGCTCGTCAAAAGTTTGGCGCTATAGCCTACTTGAGCAATGATCAACGCCATTTCCCCCCGTGAGACCATCCCAGCCCCAATGATATCAGCTGAATGCCAGTCCATTCCCAAGGCTTTGGCACCAGCGCCACAACCGATCCATTTGGTCAACAAAGCTAAGATCGTCAATGGAATGATAAATACAAGATCTGATAAGAAACCATCAAAGGTCATATGCAAGCCGATGCTTACGAAAAACATCGGGATAAACACGGCATAGCCGATCGGTTCTACACTTTCTTCGACTTCACGCTTGTAACTAGTTTGAGCTACTGCGACCCCAGCGAAAAATGAACCAACAACGCCACTTAAACCAACTAATTCAGCCAAGTAAGCCATGCCTAAGCAGATCACTAATGACATCAAGATGACCGAAGCGGAGACTGACATCTTTTCACCGATCCGCATCAAAGTTGGGGTCACCCACTTGAAGACCACATAGATCCCTACAAAATACAAGACCTGTAAAGCGATCCCCAAAGCTAGGTTGGACTGAACATGACCCCCGCCACTCTTAGCCACATCACTGAAGATGCTGACCAAAACGCTTAAAATGATAACGGCTAAAATATCATCGATCACGGCAGCCCCTAAGATCGTTGTCCCTTCCTTTGAATCAAGACGCCGTAATTCTTTGAGGACTTCGACCGAGATGCTGACCGAGGTCGCTGCAAAGGTGACCCCTAAAAAGATCGCCTGCTCATTGTTAAAATCAAATAAACGTCCTAAAACATAGACAAATGCCACTGGGACCACGATCCCACAGACTGCGACTGACATCGATGGCTTAAAATACTTCTTGAGTAAGCCCAGATCACTTTCCAGTCCGGCCATAAACATCAACAAGATAACACCGATCTCGGAAAATGTATGCACAAAATCATTTTCAACGACCCAGCCTAAAACCGCTGGCCCTAAGATGATACCAACTAATAATTGCCCAATTACGGCTGGCATACCGATCCGGCGACTAAAATGCCCAGCTAAAGCCGTTGCTAAAAGCACTAGACATAGGATTCCTAAATGTTCCATTATTATTTTCCCTTCTTCTCTTAAATCTACTAGTAGATATGGTCACATCATATTCGATAAAATTAATTATAACTAAAATTTAACCTTCTATCTACTAAAATACTTATACAACAATTAGAAAAAGAGCCAATATGATTATTACATCGGCTCTTTTTTCAGATTATTAAATTTACCTAAACACTATTTGAGTTCAACATCACGGTACAATAACACCGTCCCATATGGTGAAATGTTCAAGCCCTTGACCCGCGAGTTTAAGAGATAGGTCATAGCACCTTGATAAACAGGTGCAGTGTAGGTGTCATCTTTGATCAAATGCTTTTCAGCATCGATCAACAATTCCCACCGCTTAGCTGGTTGACTTGCGTATTCACCAGCAGCTTGATCAAGATCATTCCAGAATTCTTGATTTTGATAATCAGTATTCAAGTGATATTGACCACCATCGCTGATAAAGTTGACTGGATCAGCATAGTCGGGTTGCCATGTTCCATAAACCACATCATAATTATAAGCCGTCGTGGCTGCCAAACGTGATTTAAGTGGAATGGCGCGTAAGTTGACCTTTAAGCCAGGTAAATTTTGCTCCAATTGACTTTGAAGGTAATTCCCAACTTGTTTAGCTTCATTTGTGTCCGAAGTCAAAACTTCTAGCATCAATTCATCTTGACCCAACTCTTTTTTAGCTTGTTCCCATTCACTTTGAGCGACTTTCTTGTCATATGGCAATAGATCACCGGCTTGTTTGCGGTATTCTTTACCCGTTTCAGAGTTATACGCAAAGTCAGCTGGTACGATCCCATTTAATGGTGTGCCTGCATTCAAGACGTTTTTCACCAATAACTTCTTGTCAAAGCCTTGAGCGATCGCCTTCCGTGCATGCACATTACCGGTGACATCTCGTTTTGTGTTGAAGCCTAAATAACCGATCAACGGGATCTTCTTAGAATGATAACCCGGGTTATTGGCATATTGTTTAGCAAATTCATTGCCTAAGATCGTGTAATCTAATTTATTGGTTTGGAATAATTTCCCTGCAGTTGACGTATCTTTGACCACTTGGATGTCAGCACGTTTTAATTTTACATTCTTTTTATCCCAATAATTATTGTTTTTTACATAGCTCCAAGTATCATTGGTTCCCTTCCAACCACTGACAACAAATGGCCCATTATAGACAGCTTGGTCGGAAGTCGTGCCATATTTGTCACCATATTTAGTAACAACTTTTTCATTTTTAGGGAAGAATGGTGCACCAGTCAAAAGCTCATCTAAATAGCTGATCGGTGCTTCAAGTTCAACTTGTAAAGTGTAGTCATCTAAAGCTTTGACACCTAATTGATCAGGTTGCATTTCACCCTTGCGGATCGCTTGAGCATTTTTGATCGGATCTAAACGTTGCGAGTTTGGTGAAGCTGTCGCAGGCGCGATCAAATTTTGCCAAGCATAAACATAATCTTTTGCTGTTACAGGATCGCCATTTGACCACTTAGCATCCTTACGCAACTTAAAGGTATACACGTCTTGAGCATCATTATGTGAAACACTTTGAGCACCAGCCAAGACAGGCTTTCCCTTGCTATCAAAGCGATATAAGCCTTCAAAAGCATTATCCATCGCTTCTAAACTGATCATATCACTATATTTAGCTGTATTTAAAGTTGCCATTTGATCACTGACAGCAGCTTTCATGGCTTGTGGATCTGAACTACTTTTACTATTATTACTGTTGCTACAACCGGCTAAGATCCCGCCAGCTAATAAGATCCCTACAAATGCCATGAGATTTCGTTTCTTCATCTCGAATTCATCCCCCTCGTCTAAAGTATCTAACAATATAATTTTGCACTATTTAATTGTATTTGGCAATAATTTTTACTTACAAATAGGAAATGTTTTTTCGAGTATCACCACTAGTATTTCTATGAGTAAACGACTATAATTGACACATCAACTCTACAAGGGGGCTTTTAGCATGAAGATCAACCAATTTGCGCATCTAGCTGCCGATGCAGAAACTAAGGCACGTGAACTCAATCAGATCGGCTTTTTAAACTGCGATGCACAACATAACGATGATCTAAATCATATCTGGATCCAATTTATCCTTGCTTGTTTGCCACATTTAAAAACGCCAGCGGCTAAAAAAGCGTACTTGAGCGATCTTTTGGCAACATCAACACTTGATGTCGTTGAATTCAAGCAAAGTCAAACGGTGGACTTAAAAACTTTTTATTTAGTCGCACTGCAATTACTGGATTTTGAAGCTGATGTGGATTTTGACATCAATGATCCACTTGCTTCAATGGATAAACTCGGACTTTACCATGCACAGCAGCTTGATGATCGCACCGATCTGATCAATGCGCTATATGATCTACTCTGCACCCATACTAAACACGGGCAGACTCTACTTGATCGCCTGGCAGCTTTAGGCTATTTCACAAAATTCTATGATCTACCTGCGATCAAAAAGCCACTGTTCTTTAACGGCAAGGCGCAACCGATCTTTGATACGAATAAGCTGATCCGTGAAGTCGTCTATGTTGAAAGCGATCTTGACACTGATCACGATGGCAAATTGGATCTGTTAAAAGTTGAGATCATTCGACCTAAAGATACGGAACACGGCCTCAAAGTCCCCGTATTATACACAGCTAGCCCCTACAATCAGGGGACTAATGATGTTTTAGGCGAAAAAATGTTGCATCCAGTGACAGAGAAATTAACACATAAAACTCCAACTACAACTAGCTATGCTGATATAAAATTCGAGGCCAAAACACCAAACTTACCAGCTAAGCGTGAAGTCGCTGGACGTTCGACCCGGGCCGAAGAGACTTTTGACCGGGAATTGAGCTACACTCTAAACGACTATTTTTTAGCGCGAGGCTTTGGCGTCGTCTATGCTGCGGGGATCGGGACGCGTGATTCGGAAGGCTTTCGTACCTGTGGCTCACAAGCAGAAACTAGCTCGACCACAGCCGTCATCGAATGGTTGACGGGAAACCGCCGGGCCTTTACCAATCGCAGTGAAAATATCGAGATCAAGGCCTGGTGGTGCAATAAAAAAGTTGCCATGACCGGGAAATCCTATCTTGGAACTTTAGCCACTGCGGCTGCCACAACTGGGATCGAAGGCTTAGAGACGATCATTTCAGAAGCAGCGATCTCCAGTTGGTATGATTATTACCGTGATGGCGGACTAGTCGTTTCACCTGATGGCTATGTTGGTGAAGACGCCGATGTTTTAGCCCAAGAATGCTTTAGCCGGCGCAAAGACCTAGCACAATATCAAAAGATCGCGGCTAAATGGCAAACACAATTGGACTCGATCACTGCTGGGCAAGACCGTCAAACCGGAAATTATAATCGTTTTTGGGATGAGCGTAATTATCTAAATAATGTCGCTAACATCAAATGCGATGTTGTCTTAGTACATGGTTTGAATGACTGGAATGTTAAACCGCGTAACGTCTTTAATCTCTATCAAGCGCTCCAAGAGCTGCCAATCAAGACTAAGTTGATCTTACATCAAGGGAAACATATTTATATCAATAATTTTCAGTCCCTTGATTTTACCGATATGACGAATCTTTGGTTGTCACATAAACTCTATGGGATCGATAATCAAGCTACAACTGTTTTACCTGACGTTTTGATCCAAGATAACGTTAAGCCTGACACTTGGAAAACTTATCCTACTTGGCAAGCAACGACTACAAGTAAACTTTGGCTGACACAAGCCGGGCAACTAGCCGACACCCCTGATACAGGGAGTTTGAGCTTTAACGATCAACTGACACCTAAGGCTTTTGCTGACTATCAAGCTGATCTTGATCTTTGGAAAAATGATCTCGTTAGCTCTGAGGCTTCCCCCCTTGAGCAAGCCCGCTTAAAATTCCAAACAGCTCCCCTCGAGCAACCATTGCTCATCAGTGGTGCGCCTAAGCTCAGTGTGAAAGTGGCGTGCTCGGCTGACCACGGTCTCCTCAGCTTCATGCTCGTTGATCTTGGTAAGGCAAAACGCTTGAATAATACTCCTACTGTTCTTGAGCCTAAGGGGATCTTGGCTGGCTATAATTGGCGGGAAAATGATCTCGTTGAATTTACGCTAGGCAAAGATACGCCCTTTAAACTCATCAGTAAAGGACATATCAACTTACAAAATCGCACCGAACTTTGGCGCAATGATGAGCTTTTAGCTGATAAATTCTATCAGCTTGAAGTGACCCTGCAGCCAACACACTATCAGTTACCAGCTGGAAGGCGCTTAGGACTGATCGTCTATGCTACCGACATGTTTGGTACGCTACGAGGAAATGAAGACATCAGCTATACCTTAGACCTAGCTGACTGCAACTTAGAACTTCCTTACTTCAATAACTAAAAATAACTCCGCCCCATTTTTGAGGCGGAGTTATTTTTAATTAGCGTAATTGATCTGTTGCGTCTCCAATAAGTCATAGCTAGTAAAGGTATGACCATCAAGATCGACTTTGTGCATGTCTAAGGCTGTGATCTGACTGTTTTCATATGTCTTGTAATAAAAGATCCCTTTGTCGGTGTTATAGCAATCAGAATAGATCGTATATTCATATTTGCCATTACCAACATCACAGCAACCCTTTTGTTGTTCAACAGAACCTAAGATGTGGAAATATTGACCAACACTGGAATTTTCATCTGGTTGGCAGACCGAATGAGCTTTCGTAAAGACTGCTTTGACAAAGCGAGAACTTGAAGTTAGATCTCCTGGTAAACCTAGAGTCCCCATGCCACGGCTATAAGTATCCAATTCGACCCCAGGATAAAAAGTATTTTCTGGTGTCTTAGGCGATAATGTCCGATAGTTATTCAAAGTAAATAATTGCTTATCAAAAGTTGGATTATTCGTTAACACACCCACTGGATCATCATAAACCTTCAAGCCATCAGCCATCGGTTCGACCACGATCGACTCTTTTTTATCTGAGATGATCCAATGCAAAGGCGATAATGGCAATTCAGGACTAAAGGCTTCATTTACCAAATTGATATTAGCTAACATTTCACGGGCTTCCGCTACAGTCTTGCATTGACCCAAAATATATGGAATAAATTCAAATGGTGTCACATTATCCATTTCTGGTTCAAATTCACGAAAGACTGCATTACCTTCAAAGTTGAGCCCTGCCATTCCTAAGCCATATTCATTGACTGCATCATAATACAATGGGGTGTCAGCAAAAACCGCAGCCACCCCGATCATTGCATAGTGCTCGCTTAAAGCAGGCAATTTTCTTAAATTAAAAACAAAATTCCGTGGAACAATAACTGCTTTCTCACCATAAGAAAGTTCTAGATCCAAATTTCTCCCAAAATAATGTGAATTAGTCTTAAACGATACTGCAGTACACATAATGTCGACCTCTTTCTATAAATTCTCTAAATTTTTCTCGATCCAACAGACAATATTTTGCAGACCTTGATTGTCTTTTAAATCAGTCAATAAAACTTCAGCTTGATCTTGATCAGCTGCCACTTGTGCTTGTAAGGTAGCCAGATCTATCCGATGGTATGTAGCAAGGTCGATCTTATTGAGTAAGATCAAGCCCCGCAAGTTTGGAAGTCGCGGAGACTTAGCGCTTGCATCTAGTAAATAGATCACAGCATCGGTCTTGATCTTAGCCGGCTGTAGCTCAGGTCGCTCAACAAAAATCAAATCTATTTTACCACTCAGATGCAACAGATTCAATTCATCAACTAGATCCATATCCTCTAAAGTAGTTGGTGGTACATAATTTATCTTCTCTACCGTAAAAACACCATTAGTTAAAGTTGCTATGGTATACCTATGCGCAAGGATCTCGGTCACCCGCTTGATCAACAATGTTTTACCAACATCTTTTGGCCCACAAATGCCTAGCGTTAACGTCTTTGTTTTAGTCATTGGCTGCCTCCATGTTAGATTACGGTCCTTAACCGGTATATATCATGCGAAACCGCTCGATGTTAGACATGAGGATATAAATTGAATGTTCGCACCTATGAAACAACAATTTGAACATCTTGCTAGCTCACTAAATATAACCAATCTTGTCACTCTTATGCCTTACAAGTAATAATTTACGCCATGTAGGCGATAGCAAATATTCTTTGTTTTTACATATTTACAAAAAAACGTGTTTCTCCTTAAAAACAATGGATTTCTTCCTACTAAAAATTCTTACATGTCAAGTAAAAAAGGCTCATGTTTCTCTTCAAAATCATTTTTAACGCTTTCATAAAGGTTAAAAAAACGCCAAATTATGCAAATTTAAAAAAATCCCCGTTTCACATTTAATTATTAAAAAAATAATCTAAAAGTTATAAATAAAGCCTGTCATTTTTGCGTATTTGTTAATTGTGCGCAACTATAACAGTAATTGATAAAAAGTTCAGAATTATTATATAATTTGTTTGTTTAAAATTTTTATGATAACTTAAAAAAATTTCGTCAGAGGGGGCTTTATCATGCACAACGAACAACTCTTTGATCATAAAGGGCTGCAGATCTACTCGTTGCTACTATTATTGCATTTACATAATAATCATACCCACAAATCCGAGCTCTGCACCGCGCTTAAGATCACCTCGCCGACATTGAGCCAGTTGACTGAGCAGATCAATGCTTTTGACCCACAACTTCTCACCGTTACTCGGCATGAAGTCATTTTGAATTTGCCTTATAATGGTCAAGCTGTCAATGCTTTAAATGCTCAGATCTTAGCCTCTTCGTTGCGCTTTCAGCTCCTAGATCTTTACTTCAAGTATTCACACTTGACCCGTGAAGAAACCGCCCGGATCTTGAATATCAGTCTGACTTCAACTAACAAACTGATCGGCGAATGCAACGCACTTTTAAGTGAATTTAAGCTTGAACTAAAACAAAATATGCTCCGTGGATCAAGCATTCAGTTCTTCTATTTTTACTTCAATTTTTATTGGAATAATCATGCTAAAGGGTCTGCGCTTAAAAATGTCGTTATTTCTGATCATGGTTTTAAAGAATATGCTCAGCAAAAATTAGGTTCTCAGCTCAACATTATTCAAAATGACCAGATCAGCTTATGGCTCTCCTTGCTCAGCAGTAAGCATGAACTGATCCAAAGTTATTTTAGCCAAGAAGAAACTAAACCTTTGTTCTTTGAGATCAAAGAAACACCCTTATACGAAGCTTTATTAAAGTACTTCAAACAAAATTGGATCTTCTTAGATAAAGAACTCGTTGAATATTATAGTTATTTGACCTTTATTTTCTTAAATACATACAATATCATCAGTTATCCTGTCACTGAGATAAATTCACTATTTAAACACTCAAAGTGCCAACAACTACTAGAACAAGTAACTACGATCCTAACTAATAGTTATAATTTTAATACTGACTTTAATTCTTTGCGCAGTAGTTTATATTTTACGATCAATAAGTTGTTGTTGCTTGAAGGTTACTACTATTCAAATAACAGTCTTAACTTAGAAGCTAAAAAAGAAGTCTCCCAACCGTTTGAAGAGAAAGTGATCGCTGAGATATTAAATATCCCACTCGCTAAACAATTCAGCCTCGAACCACATAAACTTCAAGCGATCCAGGATAATCTAAAAATGATGATCTATCCGCATAAAAATATGAAACGCAACTGTATCAGTATTGGTGTTGTCTCACAACTCACGATCGCGACCCGCTACGCCTACATCACTAAGATCCAAAATATTTTAAGCAAGGGGCATAACATTTCCGTCAACGATTATCGTGAAGAGGCTGACTATGATCTAGTGATCGCCGATTTCAACTTGCATGATCTCACGAAATTCAAAGCCCCAGTCTTATTTTTAGATGACCTTGAGATCCAAAGTAATATCGATCTCTTAGAAAAAGAAGTTTCCCGGATCGAAAGTGACATGTATCAACCACTCTTATTACAGTAAAACTAGAACAGCCCCTATCCTGGATAATTCCAGGCTAGAGGCTGTTTTGATATTATTTTTTGCGATCAAAAATGGTATAGGCATGTTTGCCATTATATGGATGGCGACTGATCGAATACTCAAAGGGACGGCCATCTTGTAGATAGACAACTTGTTCAACTTGCAAGATCGGGTCGTTAGCCTCAGATTCTAAATACTTAAGATCATTTGCTTCAGTTTTTTCCGCAGAGATCTTACGAAATGCGCCGCCGATCTCTAACTTAACTTCCTTTGTCAGATAAGCATAGATCGAATCAAACAAGATCTCTTTGCTCAAATTTGGAGCCAAACTAATTGGCATAAAAGTGTGTTCTAAAGCATACGGTGTATTGTCAACTAAACGTAACCGCAAGATCTCATAAACCGGTTCGTTTTGTTTTAATTCCAAACGTTCTTTGACCTCTGGGGTTGGAAAAGTTACATCAAAGACGATCGGTTTGCTCTTGACCCGACTTTTGCTAAAACGCCGACTTAAACCACCATAATCATTGACTGGCAAAGCATCTTGTTGAGCCAACGCGTTCTTTTTCACAAATGTTCCCGAACCTCGCCTGGAGTAAATAAAGCCCTCGATCGCTAACATATCCAAAGCTTTTTTGACTGTCATCCGACTAGTTTTGAATTCTTTAGCTAAAGTGTTTTGGTCGGGGAGCATACTCCCTGCTGGATACTTTTCCTCAATGATCTGTGTCTTTATCGTCTCTAAAATGTGTTTATATTTTGGCTCCATGTTCTATTCCCTCGCACCCTAGAATTTGTATTTACTTTAACCATATAATAGCAATACTTATAACTCTATGTAAAGCTATAAGTAGACCTAAAAAAATAACACCCATTAAAAAATGAGTGTTATCTTTGATCAATTTGCAAAATCACTAAATTTTGTTTTTAAAACTACTTTTAGGCCTAAGTAAACAGCTAACAACCCTAGCAACATGTTAAGGACAATATATAACAAACCTACTGCCACCTGCGAAGCATCAAATAAATTGACGATCCCATCAGCAAACGAAGAAAAGGTCGTTAAACCACTACAAAAACCTGTTGAGGCTAGTTTGCCAAATTCAGCTGAAAGCGTCTTTTTAAATAATCCAGCTGAGATCAACCCGATCAAAAAACAACCGCTAACGTTAACGACCAAAATAGCGAAAGCCTCTGAAACACTAGGTCCGATCAAGGTCTCACAAACATAACGCAAGGCTCCACCAAAGAAGCAACCACAGCCAACAAGCAATAATTCTGTTGATTTTTTCATTTTTCCACCTGATCCTTATCTAAAATAGCTTTCCAAGGGCTAGGCCTAAATAGACACAAGCTAAGCACAACACGACACTACCGCACCAATAAAGCACAGCGTGGCCTGTTTTACCTTGTTTGAAGTACTTGAGATTTTCTAATGAAAAGGTCGAAAAAGTCGTTAAACCACCACAAAAGCCACCTGCATGCAATGTATTAGCCATTTGTGAAAGTTCACCCTTTGCCACTAAAGCAGCAAAGATCCCGATCAAAAGCGAGCCTAGTAAGTTGGCAGCCAAGGTACCATAAGGAAGATAAGCTTTAGCATGATTGAACCAATCAGAGAATAAACTCCGCAGACAACCACCAAAAAAAGCTCCTAGTCCAGCAGCACCAAATCCTAACCAAAAAGTTCCTGTCACAATCATTCACTCTTTTCCAATTAATTATCCGCCCGATCATTTTTCCGAAGCTTCAATGGCGCACAGCCCTTGAATTCTTCACGATAAAATTCGATGAATTGATTTTGGATCTGACGATTGGTATAACCATCATATCCCAAGATCCGTAAAACCGCTCCATTTTCTTCCAGTAACGAGATCCCAAATGAAACATCAGATCCAGGAAGCTCGATCACTTCACGAGCCTTCTTCACAAAATCTTGGTCGATATTTTTGTCGATCAAAATAACCCAATTCGGTTAATTCATCGACTTGTGGCGTACACAACAAGTAATCATTATACACTAATTTGCCCGTAACTTTAATCCGTATCCGCATACCAACATCTCGATACTAAAATGATTTCTCATCTGGTGACCAGCCACTAGTCAAACCATCAGTCGGGGTCAACGAAACATTCTCAGCTAGATCAAGCTCCATAAACTGGCGATAGTAGGCATTCTTATACGGAATGACTTCATCCATATTTCCAAAAATGCCCCTGACCGAGTTTGATCTGGGGCTCTTGACACGTTTGGCGTAAATTATCACACTTATACACATAATTTGGTATCTGCTTTATCAAAATGGCATGAGCATCATCTTCAAGTGTGAGCTTTACCTGGTATTACTCACCTTCTGTAAAACCACCAATTGTTGCCCACATTCGTTTGCTTCATAAAAGTAGAAGTTACCAGTTTAAAGCTTTAAAAGTCGATGCTGCTTTGTTGAATGAAACTAAGCAAGTCGCTAAGCTCTTTTGTCTTTCAAGATAGTGATGTGCAACTCTTCAATATGAGCGTGCACGAAGAATTAGCTTTTGGTCCCCAGCAATTAGAGTTGATAGACGAGTCGCTTTGTTTTCAGAACAACATCAGATCCAAAAGATAATGACTAAAGCCGAGATCTTAAATGACCCAACAGAACTAGCTCATTTAAGTGTTTTATGATCACAAAAGAGGCCCTACCACGATGCAGATCCGCATCATGGCAGGGCCTCTTGTTATTTATACGGAACTAGCCGTATGTCTCACATTATTTAGTTTCAGCTTCCTTAGCTAAAAGCAAGCAACCTGTGATCCCAGCATCATCACCTAGATCAACGTGTACGATATAATCATCTAGATCCGGTGTTTGAACGTAGTCATTCAACTGTTCAGCAAATGATTTTCTGATCATTGGGAAGAGTTGTTCTTGTTTAGAAACACCACCACCGAAAATGATCTTTTCAGGGGAAAGTGTCAATGTTAGATCTACACAGGCTTGGGCCAAGTAATAAGCCACGATCTCCCAAGCTTTGTCATCTTTAGGGATCTCATAAGCTTTGACGCCACCTTGACGTGCTTCGATCGCTGGACCAGCAGCCAAGCCTTCTAAGCAATCATGGTGGAATGGACAATGACCTTCATAGTGATCTTCTGGGTGACGGCGCATTACGATATGCCCGATCTCAGGATGACCATAGCCTTCGATAACTTTGCCGTTGATCACAACACCACCACCAACGCCAGTTCCGACTGTCAAATAGACACAGCTATCCTTACCTTTAGCTGCCCCGCGTTTTAATTCGCCATAAGCAGCCCCATTAACGTCTGTCGTCCAAGCATAGTCAACGTCAAAACGCTTCTTCATTTCACCTAAGAAATCGTAATCTTTCCAACCTGGCTTAGGTGTGTTGGTGATATAACCATAAGTTTCTGATTTACGGTTAACATCGATCGGACCAAAAGAAGCGATCCCGATCGAAACAACATCATGTTTTTCAAAGAATTTAAAGACATCTGTCATCGTTTCTTCAGGAACAGTCGTTGGGATCGAAACACGTTCTAAAATATTTAAATCTTCATCAGCTACAGCACAAACAAACTTTGTCCCACCAGCTTCAATAGCTCCATATAATTTACTCACTATACTTTCCCTCCAAAATAGTAATCGTTTTCTTATAACTATCTTATCGCAAAGTAAGCGTTATGAAAAGAGAAAAACGCAAAATATGTTAAACGTTTAACAGGAAATTAGCCAGACTGGCTTTTTTTATCTAAATCTGCTAAACTCAGTAACGTTGAAATCGAAATAAGGGACGCAAAATCGCCGGGTTTTGCCAAAAAATAACATATCGGAACTTTCTAACAGGCGATCAATTTTGATAGAGGAAAGTTCAGTTTATGGAGGGATTTTTTTGCAAGATTCTACACCACAGATCCGGCGTGAAGTCGGGCAATATATCATTCGCAATATTTTTGCTTCATCCGGACTGTCACTTTACGTTCTAGTCGATACGGTCTTCATTGCAGCCGCGGGGGGGACGCTCGGCTTAGCAGCTTTGAACATCTCGCTACCCATGTTTAATTTCTTTAACGCACTTGGTCTGTTATTTGGGATCGGTGGTTCAACGATCTACTCGATCCACAAGCTCAAACAACCTGAAAAAGTCGCGACCCTTTTTGGGCAGTTACTCATCTTTTGTTTTGGGCTAGGGAGTTTATTGGCGCTTTTGCTAAATCTCTTCCCGCAGCAGATTTTGACGCTGTTAGGGGCCGATTCGCAGACCATGGGGATCGCACTGGGCTATTTTAGGATAATTTCGCTCGGAGCCCCATTTTTCATGATCAATTACGTCTGTGTCAACTTCATTAGAAATGATGGCAACCCGCAATTGACCATGATCGCAACTTTGACTGCTACATTAGTGGTCGTTTTTTTAGATTGGCTCTTGATCTTTGTTTTCCAGCTACACATGATTGGGGCTGCGATCGCAACGATCTTTTCACCCCTGACTAGCTTAACGATCTTAACATGGCACCGGAAGTATCCCGCACGTAAATTGCAATTAAAATTTGCTCTACCTGAGTTCAAAAATCTCAAACAGGCTGCTAGCCTAGGGATACCGTCCTTTTTAACGGAAATGAGTACAGGGGTCAGTATCTTTGCCTTTAACTGGGTCTTACTCAAACTGAGTGGCAATGCAGCCGTAGCAGCTTACGGTGTCATCGCTAACATTGCGATCGTCGTCTTAGCTCTCTCAAATGGGATCGCACTAGGTGTTCAACCGATCGCTAGTCGTGAATATGGCAAACGCGACCTTAAAAACGTCAAAACTGCGATCAGACTTGGCTTACAGGTTGCTCTTGGCCTTTCGTGTATACTGTATTTTATCTTAGTTTTCTTCAAAACACCGATCGTCAGTGTCTTTAACCACGATCACTCCGCACAACTAGCGCAGATCGCAATACATGCTTTGCCACTGTACTTTATCAGTGTCTTCTTTGCTAGCCAAAATCTCGTGATCATGTTATCACTGGTCGCAATCGAAAAAGCTAAATCAGCCTTTACCCTCTCATTACTGCGGGGCTATTTTATTTTGATCAGTGCTGTTTTTATCTTTGCAGCACTCTTTGGCCTAAATGGTGTTTGGCTCAGCGTACCCTTTACTGAAGCGTGCGTCTGTGCTCTAGGCCTGTACTCTTTAACTAATGCTTTAAAAAATATTGATCAGAGGTGACCTCTTTGAAAATCAAACGTTTAGATCATATCGTTTTAACGGTCAGCGATTTGGCCCGGGCAACTCGCTTTTACCACGAAGTTTTTGATATGCCCATCTTAGAAGAAACAGAAACCGTAGCAACTTTGCGCTGTGGACATCAACTGCTGAAACTCCAGACCACTACACGTAAAGATGCTTTGATTGCCAAAACGCCCACAGTCGGCAGTGCTGACTTATGCTTAGTCACAGGCGATGACCTCGACGATGATATCAACCATCTCAAAAGTTATTTTGTCGATATCATTGCCGGACCCCTCACTAAAACTGGGGCTAACGGAAAGATGACTTCGATCTACATCAACGATCCCGATGGTAATTTGATCGAGATCTCAGAATACTAAAAAAAATCGGCGCTGATCATTTCAGATCAGACGCCGATTTTTATTTTGATTATTTATCTTCTTTTTTGCGCTTAGTTGTAGCAAATCCCAATAGACCCGCTAAAGTAGCTAACATAGCTCCCACAAAGGTCGTTTTTTCAGTCGCAGCATCGCCAGTTTGTGGCAATTCTGTGACAGTTTGACCTTCCTTAATTGGCGCAGTCTTTTCTTTGTCCACTGAAGAAGTTTGTGTTGTTGTTACTTGTTTTGGTGGCTCATTTTGTTCTTCTTGCTTTTCATCAGACCCGATACCTGGCTCTTTATCCACCGTCTCAGTTGGTCTCTCTGGTTCAGGCGTTTCATCGACTGCTGGTTTTTCATCCAACATATAGTAAACGGTTTGGCTTTGGTTTTCCATCGTTGGCGTTAAGATCCGTTCAGCGATCATTGTCTTATCTGGAGTATAGCCTGAGATCTCAGGGACTTGACTTGCCTCGATCACACCATCTCCACTCCAAGTCGTTTCGATGATATCACCTGTCACCGCATCGACCGTGTAAAGTGGCACAAAGGTCTTCGTCACGACAACTGCTGGGCTCACAGGCTGACCTTGCTTAGGTCCATTTCCGTAGACATAAGTGATCGTTTCCGTTACGCCCTTACTTGCCCCGGCTTGTGTTCTTGTCCCATGCGTGAGATGCAAAGTGACTAATTGATCTTTAGCCGGATCATTATCATAGTTAGTTGGCAATTCAACTGGTTCCACGAGCTCATAACCTTTATCGAGATACTGTTTGATCAAAGCTTGATAGTCATTGAGCGTTTGGTCGCTGACTTTTGCCCCAGCTAGTCCTTGACCTAACAACTTATTTGTGCGGAGCTCTGTTTTAGTAGTATCATCAATGATCGTTATGCGTAAAGCTTGGATATCTTCAACATAGTTCACTTGATAAACTTAGATCGCCTGATCAGTATTTCCCAGGTTATCAGTATTATCAAATGTCAATTTAGCAGCCAAGGCTTCTGCCATATTGGCATAGGTCTTTCCATCTGGAGCGACTACCGTGTAACGATAACCAGCCCGTTCAAATAACGTATCGGAAAGCACTGGAGCTCCTGTTTGATCATAGAACATCAAGCCAGCAGTCTGACCATCATTGAAATACGGAGCTGTCGTAGAAGCTTTTTCAACAGTCTCTGGGACCTGTTTTTGTGGATCATTAGTACTGATCACCACTGCTTTTTGGAAATCAGCGGTATATTTGACGATGAAGTTTTGCGTTGCAACTTGCCCATCGGTCTTATCATCAAAAATCCCCAAACATCCAAAGCTTCTGCTAAACTAGTATATTCCTTGTTGCTCAATAAAGTACCATTTTGATCAACAACCGTGATCTTGTAGGTATAGCCTGGCTTTTTCAACTGAGCATCCGTCACTGTAAATTGGATCTCACTGACCCCAGTTGGTGTTTGACTACCGTTATTTGCTTGCGGATCACCAGTGGCTTGGTCAAGTAATTTACCTTTGAGCGAATCTTCAAACAAGCGAGCCTGATCGACTTGATAGACCCGAGTGATCACAGTTGATCCATCGGCTTTAAAGACCGTACTTGAATATTGATTTTCAACGAATTTATAACCTATGATCGTTGGTGGTGTTGGTAATTTCAACGCTTGCCCTGATGCACCTAAAAGATAATTATTTTCTAGTTCATATTCACCAGTCGTCTCATTTAGCGTAGCTTTTCCTACTAGATCAGGGTAGCCATTGATCAAATTGCCATTTTGATCAACATGCTTGATAGTCGCATAGGCCCCATAGGCATCCGTGATCGTACCGATGACTAGTGCCTTTTGATCAGTGTAACCACCTACTTGACGTAAGGAGACTTTCTTGCCCATATTCGTTTCACTAGTTGGTGAATAAGCTTGAAAATGATAAATGATCTTATTACCCATACTCAAAGTTGGGATATCCATCACTAACGCTTTGATCGTACTCCAGTCAGTAACTTGATCAGCAGTCAACAACTCACTTGGGACTGGCTGTCCACTCTTCCAAGTCGTGCCATCTTCAAATATCAAGGTCGTACCATCTGCGCTTAAAACCGCAGCCTTAGTTGAATAATAAAGCGTATGCGCATCATGCAAATGATTGTTCGTCGTGCCCTTAGCAAGTTCACCTACCGCACTGAGGTTGAGTGTAAATTCTTGTACGGCACTTGGAATATTGCCATCAGTGATCCCTGCTTGAGGGAGATTCATGACTGAGATCACATTTTGCAATGGGGTCGCTAAGTTGTTGACTATCCCCATTTGTAGGGTCTGGAGCCCTTTTAGCTGCCCGTCTTTTGTCAGGTATTCTTTAGCTGGATAATTGAGCCCCTTTTCCGACAACGCATAATTTCCCGTACCCATGATCAATGGAGCCGGCTTGATCTCTTCGGTAGTAACGATCTTAAAATAGACCCTATCATTTGGATCATTGACCAAGGTCGTTTGTGCAACTGAGCCATCATCAAACGTGATCTGGGTCTTTAAGCGTGGCGCTAATTCTGTATTGCTCGTATCGCCACCGAGTTGGATCCAACTGGTATTATTAACGTTATTGACATTAGCTTTATAGACTTGAAGCCCTTCTGTTGACACACCTAATTTTTTAGCTGATCAGCTGTATATAGATCACTCTCTCCACCATTTTTCTTATAAACATAGAGATCCTGTTTCGATAAGCCCGTATCAAAACCATTGACCGCATCAGAAACGACCTGCAAGTTGAACAGCACCCGCATCTTTGGTTTTAGTTCAAAGCCAGTTCCCGTCCAATCCAAGACCATCACTGTCTTACCATCAGCATTTTGTTTTTGGGTGATCTTTGGTTGTGGGGCAACTTGATTTTTATCATTTTTATCGAATGTTACCTGATAAAATTGGTCGCTATTTTTAAAATTCGTCAAAGTCGTTTGATCTGGGAGCGTCAAATACACGATTGGTTCTTTGATCGTTCCATATTCGACCGCTAAAGCATGTCCTGGAAGGTCAGTCGTCGTTTTATTGCCCTTACCAGTTAAAACGCCTCCAGCATCTAAGTTTTTGCCGGTACCGGATTTAGAGACTGTCCCTAGTGTTTCTAACCCTAACGTAAAGGTATCACCTGGTTTATAGGTCGTTGGCTCTTTGTTTCCAAGGTATGATTCCGGTCCACCATAGCCCTGAACTGGTAATTTCAACGGTTCTGAAACTTCTACTTGGAAATTAGTCGTTAAGCGTTTATTCTCGGATTCGACCTGGATCTTTGACTTATAGGTCTGCCCCAGTTGAGCTTTTGAATTTAGATGGCCTAAAATATTGATCAACCCGGAATTGATATCGTTTAAAGCTTCACGATTTGTAGTCCCATTGATCGAATTTTGGTAAGCATTGGCATAATATTTAGCATCTGGCGTTACATCATAAGCTACGATCCTAACGCCCGCTGCTAATTTTTTACCTGTTCTAAATTCACCAAAATAATCGATCTGGCCTGTCAGCGGATCGTAATTTTCCCCCGCTTGAAGACGTTGGGTGATCTTTGTTCCATCTGAACCAGTAACTACGACCGTATAGCCACTTTGCGCTGGATTATAGGACTTGAAATCAGCATGATCATCAGTCACATTGTTGAGCGGCAAAGTGATCCCTGTCGTTGTGATCTCTTCTGGAAATTCAAAATGATATGTCGGCGTAAACTCAGTCAAACCATTAGCCAGCAACCCAACTGCATACAAAACAGGAGCTGAGCTGTCTCCATTGGCTAAGATCGGACGTTTGACCGGGTCAATATCGCCTTCACTTTTACCTGAACCAGTTTTGAGACTATTGTAGTCAGAAACAAGCATCACATCTACGTTGTTGCTTTGTTCACTATTTGAATAATGAATGATGAGCCCATAATTTTCATGCACTGTCGGATCTTCTTTTGGTAAGACTTTTTGGGCAAAGCCTCGTGCTTCAGGTGAGATCGCACTTGGATCTAAAGTCTCACCAGTGTCGATATTTACCGCTCCAAAGTAGTGTTTCTTACCATCTCCCAGATCGACCCATCCAGATGGTGCTTCACTTTGGCCCGAAGTTTGGGTACTCGTATAACGCCCGATAAATGACAATTTAGCACTGTTATTTGTAAATACGATCGGAGAAGTGGTCGTCATAATGATCGGTGTTCCGGCTCCCCCAGGCTGACTGACCTTAAGATTACCGTTTAAAAACGGATCACTTGTATGCATCAGATACTTACTTGTTTCATTTTCATCTAAGATAAAGTTTTCTGGGACAGGGACTTGAACTGTAGCTAAACCACGAACGGCTGGAACAGTCCCTGCAAGCAGGCTATCATTGATGGTCGTGACTTCATAGACATAATTAGTATCGACCGTCACATTGGTCTTACCATCGGTCACATACGCGTCTGCTTTGGTCTCTACTTTAGCCCCAGTAACATTTAAACGCTTTTCTAGAATGAGCTTGACATTTGAACTAGTTGGCGCCGGAACATCATTGATCAAGAAACTGATCTGATAGTTATCGCCACTGACCAAAGTATCATTGTTCAAACTCGAATTTAAATAGGGCTGATAAGCATCGGCACTGTTTCTGAGTTCTTCAGCAAAAATATTGATCGGTTTTACGGTCTGCTTTACCGTTACATTGGTATTGGCAGCTCCACCGGTTATTGTCCAGGTATATTTATAGCTTCCGTCTCCTAGGGCGGTCTTTTGAGGCGAACCAGTAGCATCTAAATTGGCAGCTAGCCCGAGATCTCCACCGTTAGCGGCATTAGGCTTTATGACCATGCTGAAAGTATCGCCATTTTGACCGGTGTACTCAAAAGTCATCCCGATCTTGCCCGCACTCGAACGGGCATTATCAGTTGTAAATGTATACTCTGTCGAACCATCGGCAGCAGTTTGGGATGATAACGTCCCACTATTATCTGCAGTGACCGTATTCACATGGACCGATCTATCCTCAGCTGCGTTTGCTTGAGCAACTGTGCTCTCAGCCGCTACCTTCCGAAAACCAGAAGTTGCTGGCTGTTCTACTGGGGCATCGGCTTGAGTATCTGTTTGAGGTTCAGTTTGCGTAGTATCTGCTTCAGTAGCTGTATCAGTTGACGTTTGCGGCGTCACTTCAGCTTCTGGAGCTGGCGTTGCTTGTACTTGGGTTTGCGCACTTTCGCCTGGTGTTTCTACTGGTTCTAAAGTCTCAGACTCAGCTTCGGGCAGCTTAGCTTCAGGGCTAACATGGATCGAGGTCGTTTCCCCTAAAGTCAAGGTCGTTGTTTCATCCGCTAAAGCTGGCATCTGCATTAAAAGAGCTGAGCTAAACATCGTTATCCCGGCTACGACCCAAGTTTTTTTACGTTTATAAAGCTTATATCGTCGCTTTTCTTCAATAGTGTATTTTTTTAAGTGTATATTTTTCACTTTGATCACTTCCTTTAATCAAAATTGCAGTTTCTTAGTAAAATTTTATAAAAAATATAAAATATATCATTTATTTGTAATGGTGACATAAAGATTAAACTTATACAAAATAAATTGTGTTGCACCCCTTTTGAAACAGCTTTTTTTAATTAATATCTGTAACCATAATATAAAGTTAAATTAGATTTTTTCAACATATACGTACTGTTTTTTATCCATTTTTAATAGTAAATAATATAAAAGAAGCACTATCTCTACCACACCTAAACATGTGATTGATACTTTTATTTGATCTATTCCTTGTGATTCTTGACAAATGGTATAAAAAAACTCAGCCAAGCTTTCACTTGGCTGAGTTACTTTTAAACTTTATATTCTCACGCTTGGAAACCAAATATCCAAGTAATTTCCATTGCCTCTAGGGTCATCAGTATAACGTGTGATAACTTGCAGATCATGACCCTTGATGATATTTTTGCCTAATTCGATCGCAACATTATTAAAGCCACTCTTACCCGCATTATAAGTACCACCTGCGTAACTATTTAAAACGTCTTGCCGTGCACTTACGGTATATTGAGCTCGTCCTAGTTCTTTTTTGGCTGTTTGATCATAAATAATGATAAAAGCATATGGACGCGTTGTTGCCTTGTCAGCGGCATGCCAACCACTTACATGTGCTACATTGTTTCCATCAACATAGAACCTATCTAAATATCCATCATTGCGTTCAAAATTACGATTATTAGACGTAATTTTAGTTGTATAACCACTAGTAGTGTAATTAGCAACTAACGTAATGTTAGAGATATCCAGTCCTGCGACCGGAATATATACATCAAAACCACTCGTTGTCGCATTCTTGTAACTAGCATAACCGTTTTTAGCAACATCAGGGCGTAGGTCCGGCGTATAAGCGACACTGCGTAAGACCCGACCTGTCTTAGTATCGATCACTTCAATATTAGCTACGGTATTCGCAGAAACACGATCAGAAGCATGCCACCCACGAACGTGTAACTTATCATTTACCAATCTCACTTCATCAAAGAAACCAGTATCACGTTTAGCGACTACGAGCGGACGACTCCAAGCATCGATCCGGTTACCTTCGCCACTAGTTGCATCTGAGTAGCGCGCAACGACTTGTAATTCATGTTCAGTAATATCAGCGTTGCCTAATGAGATCACCGTATCAAAGCCACTCTTGCCAGCCTGATAGATCCCACCAGCAAAGCTATTTGCCACGTCATTACGGTTCAATGCTGTATAGCTGACCCGGGCCAATTCACGCCCAGCTGTTTTATCAAAGACGATCAAGAAAGTATATGGGCGCGTCGTTGCTTTATCAGCTGCATGCCAACCACTCACATGTAATTGGTTACCATTTCTGATCGAAATATCATCAAAGTAATCAGCTTCGCGGGCAAAGTGGTATTCCCTTGATGACAAAGTAGCGATCGATCCATAATTAGCAATAACTTTGATATTAGTGATATCCACCCCACTCAATGGAATATAGACATCAAAGCCACTATTGGCTGCATTTTTATAGCTAGCATAGCCATTTTTCACTACATCTGGACGAGCGACTGCAGAATAATTTACCGTCCGTAAAACACGTCCCGTCCGGTTATCGATGAGCTGCAAGTTTGATGTCACACCATTTAGATCTCGATCTGTTGCATGCCAGCCGCGGACATGTAATTGATCTCCAACGATCTTGACCTCATCAAAATTACCTACTTCATTTTTCAGTAAGATATAGCCCTTACTCCACATATCTGTATGGTTACCTTCACCATTAGCCGCATCTGAATAACGCGCGATAAATTGTAATTCATGCCCAGAAATATCGATCCCAGCCAAAGAGAAGTTGACATTAAAGCCACTATTAGCTGCATTATAGATATTTTTGGCATAGCTATTAGCTACATCTTGCCGATACGTTGGAGTATATGCGACTCGTCTCAATTCTTTGCCAGCCGTTTTATCGTAAACGATCACATAAGCATGTCCACGTGAAGCGGATAGGTCAGCTGCATGCCAGCCCCGAATACTTAAATCGTTACCATTCAACGTGATCTCATCAAAGTAACCCGCTTCTCGATTTTTGACAGGAGCCGTCAGTAAGCCATTAAAGTCGATCGAAACGTCTAGTGGCCCCATGTATTCTCGACCTGGAATATATGCTGTTGAAGCAAATTGCCAAGCGCCATAACCGGCATTATGCCACTGTTGTTCATAGTGCCCACCACGGACCGGAGTATATGGATATTGGGCGATCCATGTTCTATCACGTCCGACTGTCGCGATCACTGCATCGCGGTAAAGATAGCTCCCACCAGTATAAACTGCATGGTTAGTAAAACCAGCAACAGATAGAGCATTCCAAAAACTATTCAAGTTTGCTTGAGCATTCACACTATATGTACTACTGTCTTCCATATCTGCAAAGATCAAAGTATCCTTGCTCAAGCCAAAGTTTTGCATCGTATTAGCTGCATGTTGGCCTTCAGCGTAGCCTGCACTCGTATTGTCAAACATTGCATAATGGTAGACCATGACATTCAAGCCAGCGTTACGGGCATATTCGATCTGCTTACTTGCAGCTGGATTGACATAACCTGTCCCTTGAGTAACTTTAACGATCGCTGTTTTAATTCCCAGCTGTTTTAGTTTATTAAAGTCATCTTGGGTCAACCAATCTTGATATGAAGAAACATCGATCGCGTCTGCCCGAGTATAACTGCTATCACCGATATTAAAGTGGTCTGGAGTTGGGACAGCCGCAAATGAGACAGCTACGTTATTAGCTACATTTTGGGTAAAATCCGCTTTTTGGACCGCAAGCGTATTTTCGGTCGCTGTTGCTTGTGTTGCTGTCACTTCATTTGAAGTTGCCGGTTGCGTTGTTGTTTGTGTATCTTGTGCACCAGTCTGAACTGTGGTCTGCGCTTTATCTGTCAGCTGCGTCTCTACATTTTCTTGCTTCTTAGTTTCTGTTTCAGTTGGTTCAGTCTTTGTCTCAACTGTTTGTGTAGTGTCAGTTATTTTATTCTCCTCAGTATCTTGGAGTTGCGTATTTTCTGTTGCTTCAGTTGTAACTACAGCGCCAGTTTCTGCTTGTACTTCGTTTTCAGTAGCTGTTTTTTGCGAGCTATTTTCTGTGGTCAACGTTAGATCAGTCTTAGCCTCAGTAGTAGCTTGCGTTGTTTCAGCTGTCTGTTGTTGAACTTGCGTTGTCGTTGCTGTTTGGTCAGCTTTAGCGACTTGCGTAGTATACATCCCCGTTGAAAAAGCCATCATCGTTACACCCGAAGCTAGTAAAAAATGTTTTTTATTTGCTTTACGGTAATGTGACAAGGCCCTCTTTTTTCTCCTGTAATCCATCCTTGACTTCCTTTCACAATAAAACCATTGCGCCAAACATAAATAGTACTATATTCCAATCAGATACACAGTTCATTATAGCAGTCACTTTTACTTTTTTACACTCATATAATTGCTTTTTATTAAAAAAATTCTTATACTAATATATTGGTGGTTCGCAACCATCCCACCGTAATAAAAAACTAGGAGAGACATTTTATGACAAAAACACATACTCGGACCGTCCAGCTGGCTAAGGCTGGAATGGTCGCAGCTTTATATGTTACCTTTACTTTGATCAACCCATTGAGCTTTGGAGCTGTCCAACTGCGCTTTTCAGAATTGTTCAATAATTTGAGCATTTTTAATAAGCGTTATATCTGGGCGGTAACTTTAGGCTGTGCGATCGCCAACCTTCAATCGCCCCTAGGGATCATCGATGTGATCTTTGGTACTTTAGGGACTTTGGTGATGACTTCGCTTAGCTACTGGGCGACACGCAACATCAGATCGGTACCACTTAAGTTGACCATTTGTGTCATTATATGCACACTGATGTCTTGGAGCGTAGCCTTAGAGTTACACTATGTAAGTGACTTACCATTTTGGGCAACTTATCTTTCTGTCGGGATCGGCGAATTTATTTCGATGACTCTCGGTGCAGTTTTAGTCTATTTCTTAAGTAAAGCAATTGATCTAACAGAATAACGAGGTATTTTAAGATGACATTTGAAGAAGTTTTACCGGCTTTAAAAGCGGGCCGAAAAGCCGTCCGAACTGTAGGTTGGGGCGGAAGTGAAGAATATATCTTTGTCGTTAAAGATGACACTTTAAACGGTGAAAAGATCAACCCTTATCTCATGATCAAAACTAAAGAGGAACCATCACTTTCACAATTCATGCCAACTTCATGCGATGTTTTAGCAACTGACTGGGAATTGGTGGACTAATGACAAATTATCCTCAACTAGCTGGGCAAGTCGTCGTTGGAACTGGCGTAGCTTCGGGGATCGGCTTAGCCCAAGCCTGCGCCTTTCTAGCACAAGGTGTGACCTTTTTCGGGACCGATCTAGTTGAAAACGCCGAGCTCATTGCTCTCAAGCAAGCTTATCCGGCTAGCTTTTACTTTTATCCCTGTGATGTGCGTAAAAGTTCTGATATCAAACAGCTAGTGGCATTTATCTTAGCACATACCACGCAAGTAGATATCTTACTCAATACAGCTGGGATCTTAGATGCTTATACACCTAGTTTAGAAACGACCGAAGAGCTCTGGGATGACATCTTTGATACAAATCTAAAGAGTATCTTTTTATTGACCAACGCACTCTTACCGACCATGTTAGCTCAAAAACATGGCGTGATCGTTAATATGGCTTCGATCGCCGGCTTGATCGCTGGTGGCGGCGGGGCAGCTTACACTGCCAGCAAACATGCGATCATCGGCTATACCAAGCAACTATCTTTTGACTACGCCGCCAAGGGTATTCGGGTCAACTGTCTTGCTCCTGGTGCGATCAAGACCCCGATGAATCAAGCCGATTTTGCAGGCGATGCCACGATGGCCAAAGAAGTTGCCCAAAACACGCCCGCTAAACGTTGGGCTGATCCCAGTGAAGTGGCTGAACTGAGCCTCTTTTTAGCCAGTCCGGCCGCCGATTATATCCACGGTTCAGTCATGCAGATCGATGGTGGCTGGAGCGTTGGTAAATAACTTTTGAGTCCCTCGTATCAGGGACTTTTTTCTTACAAAAAACTAGCTCATAATGCAAACAAGGGCCCGCCACGATCAAGCTATCGTGGTGGGCCCTCATTATTCTTAAGCATAGATCCAACTGACTAAAAGGCTCTTTTCACCCACATGCGCTCTGATCGAGGGTTTGAGCCGTGTGATCTCAAGTCTTGTTTCTGGAAGATCAGCTTGAAACTCTTGTAGCCACTTATTGGCTGTTTCAGCTGAAGCTTCATCACACATCAACATGAGATCGGTCACTACTTGTCCACTACTATTGATCTGTTCGAGCACCTTATGATATGCCTTTTTCATCCGAACACTCGTATCCAAGACTGCTAATTTACCATCATCTGTAAATTCCAGTAGCGTCTTTAAGTGTAATAAAGCATTGCCAACGACCGGAGTTCCATTTGAGACGTAACCAGTTTTACGCAAATTACGAATATCATCGATCACGATGGTCTGCGTCTTATCACGCATCACACTTAACTCGGCTAAGATCTGGGTAACATTTTCACCGGCTTTGACTAGTTTGGCCGCGTGACGCACTAATTTTGCCTGCGCTAAGCCTGTTGTATGTGAATCAAACAGGTGTACATTCAAAGCGCGCACTTCCGCTTTAGCGTATGCTCGTAAATTTTCATCTAAAGCATTGATCCCGTTAGCTAAATAGATGCAGATCACATCCGTATAGCCGTCATCAGCTAAGATCTGCATCTGTTGAGCGAGCGTTTCCCGCGAGACTGAAGCAATATTTAGTGTTTCTTTAGAGTCATTCACGAGGTCAAAAAGCTCGCCATCACGGAGATCTTGACCTTCATAGTATACTTTTTGTCCCAAAAGTAACGGTAAAGCTAATATTTTTACATCTAAATTCGCGGCAGCATCAGCATCGATCACAGCTGAGCTATCCGTTAAAATCGCTATTTTCATTTTATTAAGACACCTATTGTAAAAAGTAATTACTATTATTCTATCACAAAAGAGGCTACAAGTTTTTGTAGCCTCTTTGATCTAACTATATTGTTCAATCTTACTGGTCAAATATTGACGCATATCCGCCAAATGTTTGTAACCAGTCAATTTTTCTTTGGCAACTCCATCGACGAATAATAGCATCGTTGGAATACTCATCACATTATTAGCCACCGCTAGATCTTGGTCTTGTTGGACGTCGACTTTGACAAATTTGATCTGCTCACCAAATTCTTGCTCTAAAGTCTTTAATACCGGCTCAAGTAACTTACAAGGCCCACACCAGTCGGCATAAAAGTCAACTAAGACCAGACCCTTGGCCGTTTTTTGTGCAAATGTCTCTGCGTTCAAATCATCACCCCAAATATCTAATTATAACTCGATCCCTCGAAGAACGACTTGGATATCATGGCCTAATTTAGGGTCATACACCGAAGTCACCATTCCTTGTTCAAACCCCTGCACATTCAAAAAGGCTTGCGCATTTACATCTGACAAGGCTGATGAAGTCATTAACTCTTTGTAGCCTTCACGCTTCAACGCGGATCTGAGTGCCGTCAAAACTTTAGTGGCATAGTGCTGACGCAACTTTGTCTTTTCGGTCATCACTAGCCCTAACCAAGCGCAATTAGCTTGCGGATGATCTAAGACCAGATCTACCAGCACCACTAACTCGTCTTGAGCATAAAAACCTAGATAAAACTTTTGCTCTGGTAAAGCTTTTGACGGCAATGTTTCTAATTCAGCTAAAATATCTGCTTTAGTTACTGGATTTGTTTGATAATGCTGATGATATTCTGAATGTTTAGCCTGTAAAGCTAAGATCTCATCTACATCAGCTGGGGTCAATCGTTTGACTGTGTACGGCAATAAAAAATCTAACCGCTGCAATAACATGAAACTTCCTCTTAATTTCTAACTTTATGAACGACCAAAGTCACTACGACCGAGGCCAAGACTACGATCCCAAAGGCCGCAGCCGGGATCTCGATATCGATCATCGGGATCGTTAAGAATAACTTGATCGCGATCAGACCGATCAAAAAGTACGCCATCACTTCAAGCTCTGGCACGATATCGATCAGTCGCATGATAACTTCTGCGATCCCCCGCATACACAAGATCCCGATCAAGCCACCGATCAAGACGATGACTGGATTAGGTGAGATCGCTAACGAAGCTAAGATCGAATCGATCGAAAAGACGATATCCATCAATTCGATCGAGATCACGACGGACCAAAACAACGGCAAGATCGGTTTGCGTTTTTTGCCCTTTTTCCGCTTAGCACGCTCAGGATACTTCATCCGATAAAAGTGATTGAGCGATAGATACATCAGATAACCTGCACCTAACACCTTGATCTCCCAGAAGTGGATCAGATAAGAGCCGACCCCGATCAAAGCAAAGCGGAAGATATAGGCGCCCCAAAGACCATAGAAAAGTGATTTTTCTTGTTGCTTTTTATCGGGCAACTTTTGGGTCTGGGCAGCTAACACGATCGCATTATCGACGGACAATAGACATTCGATCAAAACTAAGGAGAAAATGATCATCCAGTCTTCACCGGATTCAATCACCGTCTTCCAGTTGTTTACATCAAAAAAAGGACCATATAATTTAGTTAAGATATCCACTTTTTCTCTTCGCTTTCTCTATTAATTTATTCTCCGTCTTTTATCCTAGCACACTGCGAAAAATTTTGTAAAATCAATTAACTTCTATGCTGACTTTTTTTGCCATTTCAACCCAATACCAGAGATCCCACTCAAGATCGAAAATACTGGACACAATAAACTAAAGAAGGTAAATGGTAAGAAAGCTAAAACTGAGATGCCTAATGTCGAAGCTGCAAATGAACCAGCTACGCCCCATGGGACCAAGTAGTTGATGACGCTCCCACCGTCTTCTAAGACCCGACTCAAGCTCAACGGATCGAGTTTCAAGCGTTCAAACGCACCCTTAAACGCACGGCCTGGTAAGATCACAGAGAGGTATTGTTCTCCGACAAATAAGTTGATCGCGATCCCAGAACAGATCGTCACGGTAACTAATTTGCCCGGTGTATTTAATTTCTTAGCTAATGGATCCATCGCAGCGGCGACGATCCCAAATTTCATCAAAAGTCCACCTAAAGCCAATGTCATGATGATCAAGGAAACTGTTCCCATCATGTTGGAGATCCCACCACGAGTCAATAGTGCGTTTACGTCGGCGTTTTTGGTTTGAGCCACAAAACCGGTCTCTACCAAGCTAGCTAATTGTTTGATCGTAAAATGCGGATCATTGATAAAGATCATCACCGTTGAAACAAAAATGTTGATAAACAAGGTCGGGATCGCAGGGATCTTGCACCAAGCACAGACAAACATCAAGATGATCGGTAAACTAGCCCACCAATTGATCGTAAAATGTTGATTTAAAATATTGATCGTTTCATTGACCCGGGTCATATCTGGTGCTTTGCTGGCATGTCCGAGCGCTAAAAAACCAACTAAAGAGATCAAAAATGCGGGGATCGTTGTCCACATCATATTTTTAATATGGGCAAAAAGTTCAGACCCAGCCACGGCTGAAGCTAAGTTGGTCGAATCAGACAACGGCGACATCTTATCGCCAAAGATCGCACCTGATAAGATCGCACCCGCTACTAAAGCTGGATTCAAGCCCATCGTCATCCCCATACCTAAGATCGCGATCCCGACCGTTGAGATCGTGGTAAAACCACTCCCGATCGATAACCCGACCAACGAACAAACGATAAAGGCCGATGGTACAAAGAATTTAACACTCAAGCTATTAAAGCCAAAGACCATCAAGGCTGGAATGATGCCCGCCTTGATCCAAACTGCGATCAAAGTCCCGATCAACAAGAAGATAAAGATCGGAATGATCGCCGTCGTGATACCTTCCGTGATCCCATCATGTACTTCATCCCAAGTTGCTTTTTTGACCTTAGCCCATGCGATAAGCAAAGCGACGACAAATAAAACGGGCAATTGGGGCGAGAGACCAAATCCGATGACCCCTGTCCCTAAAATGGCTAACATCAAAACTAAAATAATAATTGCTTCTCCAAAATTTATCTTTTTCATCCTAATTATTCCCCCGAATCTGAAATTATCTTCGTTACCTTAAGTTCCTCTCGTTATGTAAATAGCGCAAAAGTCCACAGCATTTGTGCACAAAATTCCCTCCTAAATTCTTGACTGACCACAAAAAAAGTCGCCCCTTTAACTAAAAAAGGGACGACTTAAATAAACCGTGGTACCACCCAGCTTAAGCAAGTAATAAAACTCACTTCACTTTCACCGGTGCGATAACGGTCCGGTCTGCCGTTCAGAATCACGTCGTCTATATTTGGCACCTACCACCCTGACTGGCTCGCATCGACCGCCAGCTTTCTGACTCCCAGATGATAGGACTACTTCTACGACTTCTGTTGCTATTCATAATACAAACATATTAGAGCAATGTCAACTAATTTTTATAATAATTTAATTAAGTTATTGCCATAAGCGCTTCTGACCTCGTCTAAGACCACAAAAGCGGTCGAATCGATCTGGGCGATCTTATCCATGACTTTGACTTGCAACTTAGCTTCACAAACACAATAGATGATCTTTTTAGGCTGCCCACTGACATAGCCATGCCCATCCAGTAATGTGATCCCTGTTTGGTTGAGATTTGATAACGCCTGGGCGATCGTTTCACTCTTATCTGAAATGATCGTAAAAGCCCGTTTCGCAATAAATGCTTCTAACATTTTATTTAAAACTACTGCTGAAATGTATAATTCAATGATCGTCAGGAGCATATTTTCAAAACCGATCAAGACAAATGACGGGACCGCCACCAGCAGATCAAAACCGAGCATCGCCGAACCGGTCTTGATCCCAAAGTATTTGTTCATGATCTTAGCCAAGATCGTACTGCCCGCTGTGGTGCCTTCGCCTTTCATAATGATACCCATTGCGATCCCCATCAAAACACCACCAATGATCGCTGCCACCAGTGGATCATGGAGCTTGAACTGGATCTGACTGGTGAGTTTGAGCCAAAACGAGATACTAGCGATCGCCACGATCGTGTATAACACTGTCTGTTTACTCAGCATCTTCCAGCCCACAAATAATAAGATCCCATTTAAGATCAAGTTCGTCAGTGCTGGCGGAAATCCGATCCAGTAATAAAAGATCGTCATCAGCCCCGTCACGCCACCTTCACCTAATTTGCTTGGGATCAAAAAGGAATTGATCGCTAACGCATAGACGAGCGCGCCAATAAAATTTAAAGCAATATTTTTTACAATAGTTCTATTTATGTTCACTGTGATCCCACCCTAAATCTAAGCTGATCTCTTCAGTCGTTTGCTTTGTAGCAATTGGCTGATTCAAATAACCTTTGATCAAGGCATAGATCTCACCACGTGTCTTCGCTGTCAGCTTCTGTTGTTGAAATGATAATTGCGCATTGGAAGCAAATAATTCATTAAGATCATAATTGTCGTACGAACGCCCACTTAAATAATCTAGTGACACCTGGAAATATTCTGCTAACTGCAAAACTTCCAGATAAGATGGTGTGGTCGTGCCTCGCTCCCATTTTCCGATCTGTGAGATCGTTTTGTTGCGTTTGCTATATGAGACCTCCATTTGGTTCAGTGCTTGTGCTAATTCACTTAACGATAGCCCCGCCCCTAGTCTTAAGGCCCGTAGTCTTTCTGGAAACATCTGATCACCCACTTTTGTTTAGTTACCTTAATTTTAACATTAATTTGAGCTTATCGGGGAAAGGGGAACAGATCTATCGTTATCTTTTTTAACAAAAATAACTTATTTTAAGTAATTAGGCTTTTACTATTGCTTATTTTGCCAGAACCACGTACAATTAAGTGGTCTTAACTTACTAAAAGTACATTAATTTTAAAGGTGGTGGATAAAATGTGGCACACAGTTTGGTCATCATTGCCGGAACTGATCAGTGCGGGGATCAAATATACGATCCCGCTCGCAGTCATCTCGTTTGCCCTAGGGCTCGTGTTGGCTTTGATCACGGCTTTGATCCGTATTTCACAGACTAAAGGTCCATTTTTGATTATCAAAGCAATTTTTAGATTCTATGTGTGGCTTTTCCGTAGCACTCCTTTGATCGTTCAATTATTTATCGTCTACTTCGGACTTCCATATTTGACGATCAAAGGCGTCTTTCCTGACGGGATCAAGCTCGAACCATTTACGGCAGGTATTATCGTCTTTACGTTAAATACTGGCGCTTATGCCTCCGAAACGATCCGAGCAGCCATCGAATCGATTCCTAAGGGGCAATGGGAGGCAGCCCAAGCGATCGGGATGACACGCTTCCAGACGCTCTTTAGGATCATCATTCCGCAAGCAGCGCGCGTCTCGTTACCGCCGCTGTCAAATAGTTTTATCGGCTTAGTCAAAGACACTTCACTAGCTTCGACGATCACGATCGTTGAAATGTTTGAAGTCAGTCAACAGATCGCAGCCGAAAACTACCAACCTTTAGTAATGTACTGTACGGTGGCCGCTCTATACGCGATTTTATGTACGATATTATCGTTTGTTCAAAGTTGGCTTGAAAAGGTGACGACCCGTTACCTCAAGCCCCAAGTATAGGGAGGCATAATTATGTTGAGACTTAAAAATGTAACTAAAACTTTTGGCACACAAACTGCGCTCAAAGATATCACAACTGCATTTAACGACCACGAAACAACGGTCTTAGTGGGTCCCTCTGGCTCGGGTAAATCGACACTCTTACGTTCGTTGAACTTACTTGAACGCCCTGAGAGTGGAACCTATGATTGTGATGGGATCGAGCTTGATTTTGCCAAAAAGATCACAAAAAAAGAAACCTTAGCAGTCCGCCAAAAAACAGAAATGGTCTTTCAAGACTACAACCTCTTTCCCCATTTGACGGTCTTAAAAAACGTCATGGAAGGACCAGTTCACGTCTTAAAAGAAGATAAACAAACTGCTAAAAAACGCGCCTTGGAACTATTGGATAAAGTCGGACTCAAACAAAAAGCCGATGCCTATCCTAACCAACTCTCAGGTGGTCAAGCTCAACGCGTTGCGATCGCCCGTTCACTGGCGATGCGCCCGCGTTACATTCTCTTAGACGAGCCAACTAGCGCGCTTGATCCTGAGTTGGAACTTGAAGTTTTAAAAGTGCTCTTAGAATTAGCGAACGAAAAACAATCACTGATCATCGTGACTCATAACTTGGAATTTGCGCGTCATGTTGCCGATAAGATCCTCTTTATCGAAGACGGACAGATCAATTTCTCAGGGTCAAAAGATGATTTCTTCAACTCAAATGATTTACGGATCAAAGAATTCATCAGTGCTATGACTTTAGATAACTTGAATTAACGAAAGGAATTTATCATGAAAAAAACATTTAAAAGCATCTTAGCTGTCGCAGGTGTCCTAGGCTTGACTTTTGCCTTGAACGCCGTAAAGTCCCAAAATATTTCGGCTGCGGAAAAACTTCCAGCACAAACAACTAAAGAATTAAAGGAAAAGGGAACTTTGACCATTGGATTAGAAGGAACATTTGCCCCATATTCTTACCGTAAGGACGGTAAATTGACTGGCTTTGAAGTGGAGCTAGGTAAACAACTCGCCAAGGAAATGGGGCTCAAAGCTAAATTTGTTCCTACTAAGTGGGATGGTTTGATCGCTGGGCTTGATACAGGAAAATATGATGTTGTTTTAAACAACGTAACGATCACTAAAGAGCGTAAAGAAAAATATCTCTTCTCCAAGCCTTATATCTACTCACACTTTGCTTTGATCACTAAAAAAGATTCTGATCTGACTAAGCTAAGCCAGATCAAGGGCCAAAAGATCGCAGCTGGGACTGGGACTGACAATGCGATCATCGCTAAAAAATATAAAGCGACAGTCGTTCCATCCTCTGACTTTACAACTTCACTTGACTTGGTCAAACAAGACCGCGCTAAAGGTGCGATCAACTCGATGTCTGCTTGGTATGCTTATAAAAAGGACCACTCAACTAAAGGTCTTAAAGCAACTGATGTTTCCAAAGAAGAAGATCCAGCTAAGATCGGGGCTTTGATGTCTAAGAAAGATAAATCATTACAAAAGAGCGTTGATAAGGCGCTCGATAAGCTACGCAAAGATGGTAAATTAAAAGAAATTTCTGAAAAATATGTCGGTGGCGACATTACGAAATAATTAATTTAGTAAAGGCCCCTGTCCGTGAGATGGACAGGGGCTTTTCTTATATTAGAAACGGCTCACTAAATAAATTGGACCGCTCATATTTTCCAAAAGGTAGTTTACAATAATTAGAAAAAAAGCACTCTACGGTACCGCTATCATAGCAAAAATAAAAAATCCCCAGCCATCGGAACCAGCGACAAACACGGGGAAATAGAGAATATATATTGTATAAACTAACTATGTAGCCTGTTAAGTTAATTTATTTATATTTAAATGATACTATGCTAATAATGAAAACGCAATATCAAAAATTACCCTTAAAATATTTTTAACCTCTTATCTAAATTTTTTTGTTGAATATAGCAATTTTTTTAGAAGAATACAAAAAATCCCCCAAAACTGGGAGCTGATCGAATTAATAATTAGGATCGACACGTTTGCCGCTTTTTCCGCGGATCCCATCATACCATGCTTTCATAATGATCGGGAAATTGTGTTTTAAATGCTTATTTCACTTAGACAACACCAACATATGTGCCATCATGATCGTTGGGCTTAAATGGCGAACTTTCCAATTTTTACCGTAACGCTTATCAAAGAGAATGTTATTGCGCATCATATAGTAGTTACGCCAAGTATATTCTCGCTCAGCACTATCTCGATTTGGGTTTCCACCTGCTAATTGTCGTCTTAATTTGGCATCTGTGACATAAATAAGTTTTGTATGTTGCGCTAAGCGGTAAGCATAATCTGTATCATCAAAGAAGATAAAGTAATCTTTATCTGGAAGACCAACTTTTTTGGAAATATCTAATGTCATCAATGGTCCCTCAAAAGTCATATCTTTGACAAAGTACGTTTCTTTGTCTAACGGATGTGGCGCTACTTGCTTACGTAGCGAAGCCCAGAATTTGTTA
The DNA here is from genome assembly GCF_040226755.1 of Ligilactobacillus sp. RTP31139st1_D10_RTP31139_211217. Classification (NCBI taxonomy): domain Bacteria; kingdom Bacillati; phylum Bacillota; class Bacilli; order Lactobacillales; family Lactobacillaceae; genus Ligilactobacillus; species Ligilactobacillus sp. RTP31139st1_D10_RTP31139_211217. The sequence goes on along the minus strand of NZ_JBCOAR010000006.1, from coordinate 28,666 downwards.
TGATCTTCCAAGTCAAGGTCAAGACAGACACGGTCAGTATAATTTTCATCCTCACGACTTGGTAACGCTACTTTAGCGCCTGTTTCGTCCATTTGCGCTAGAAGTTTTTCCAAACACGTTAAGCGATTATACGTCACCAAGACCACACATACTTTTTTTGCCATCTTTTTTCCCTTTAACTCTTCAAAAAACTTTTAACACTATCTGCCCAAGCATCCCAATTTAGCGTTGTATCATAATAATCTCGCGCTTTCCTTGACATGTTGTGATAGTTAGTGTCATCTGTCACTAAGGCTTCGATCTGTTGCACAAAATCTGTACTATTGGCTGATGTAGGCAAAGCGTAGCCAGTTTTTCCATTCAATACATATTGTGAAACACCACCAGTATTATAAGTGAAAACCGGCAAAGCATACATAGCAGCTTCTGCAAAAACGATCCCTGCTGCTTCAGCTTGAGTAGGTAAAAGAAATAGGTCTGCTTGCTCGTATTCAGCTTGCAGGCTACTTAATTCTGCAGGGTCATTTTTATCTAATCTTCCCTTGAAGATCACGTCACTTTGAGTAAAATCACTTGGTTTATCTAGCCCAACGATCGTCAGAGTATAATGATAGCCTGCTAAACTATTTTCATTTAACTTAGCAACTATATCTAAAGCTATGTCTACACCCTTACGCTTCCACTCGACTCCCACAAGTAATATATTGATCTCTTTGCTTGTTAATGTCTTAGGTGTGATTTTCACATCAGGCATATTGGCGCCAAAAGGGATCAAAGATAATTTACCTTCTGGTTGGTCATAGTCGTTTTGGACACTTTTATATGCCCATTGGCTTGGTAAGATGATCTTATCAGCTCTCGTTAGCGCTTTTTGATCTATCTCATCACCATTATCTGCACCTTTTTTATCCACACCAGCATAATAATAGTTGTTCATTAAAGCATAGGTGGCATCGGGGAGATCGACAAATTTAGCCTGACTATGTGCGAAAGCTATTATTGAAGCTCCCGCCGGACAAAAATAATAATTCGACTTCTTATCTTGATCATGGATCAGTTTATCAGCCCTTTTTCCCCAATACTTGGCACCAAGTACGGTCGTTTCAAAGTTGGTTACCCCTTGCTTCTTTATCCGATTCAAGTAAAACATTGTTGCTCGGATATAAAAGCGTGTAAACCAATTTTTCAGCGTGAGCGTGTCAACTTCAAGCCCATTTCTCTTCAAAGCTTCGTACATATTACTCGTCGTTCCTGACCAGGTCCGCTTATCTTTGGGATCGGTAAGTGACATTACCGTTAATTTCAAGAAAATTCACCTTCTGTTATTCTTCGATCTGTTTCATAAATTCAGCCAATGCATCTTGCCACATTGGAAATTCAAAGCCTGTTTCTTTAGCCAAATGCATCACTGAGTAGTGCGGACGAAAAGCAGCAGTCGGATATTCATCGGATGAAACTGGAGCAACTTCGACATCTTTGTCTTTCAAGATCTCTGTTGCAAATTCATACCATGAGCATTGTCCGTCATTACTGCATTGATAGACACCATAGTCGATCTTATTATCAACTAAGTAGGTCAAAAATTCAGCTAACGTCCGTGTCCAAGTTGGACGACCAATCTGATCTGAGACTACGGTCAAACGATCATGGTTTTTAGCTAAGTTCAACATCGTATAAACAAAGTTGTGGCCCCATTTGCCATAGACCCAAGCTGTCCGTACGATATAATACTTATCACAGTATTTTTCGACTGCTTGTTCACCTAAGAGCTTAGTCCGACCATATTCATTACGTGGACCTTTAGGATCATCAGGCATATATTCACCTTCTGTGCGTGAGCCATCAAAGACATAGTCGGTGCTGACATAGACCATTAAAGCATCATATTTTTGGCAAGCCTTAGCCATGATCTCTGAACCGACTGCATTGACCAATTCATTGACCTTTTTGCCTTCACCTTCAGCTTTATCGACCGCTGTGTAAGCCGCACAATGGTAAACGACTTCGGGACGATTTTTAGCAAAGTAGGTATCAACCTTAGCTTCATCAGTGATATCCAATACATCGACATCAGCTGCATCATAAGCGATCCCACGCTCATCTAATAAATGTTGCAATTCTTGACCTAATTGTCCATTGCCACCAGTGATCAAAATTTTCATCTTATTTATCTCCTAAATTTTAACTTTCTGTCCTTACTGAATAAGAGGTTGATGTAGCTAAATAACACCAACCTCTTATCGCTTATTTTTTAATTCAAGGCTGCACGTTCTTTTAGTGGGCGCCACCAGTCTTCGTTATTTAAATACCAATCAACAGTTTCAACGATACCTGTATCAAAAGTATATTTTGGCTTCCAACCGAGTTCAGTTTCGATCTTTGTTGGGTCGATCGCATAACGGCGGTCGTGACCCAAACGATCAGCAACATATTCAATTGCATCTTCACCTAAACCAAGTTGTTCAACGATCAAGTGCACGATCTCATTATTTGTCCGTTCATTATGTCCACCGACATTATAAACTTCACCCTTGCGACCCTTATGTAAAACAAGGTCGATTGCTTGGCAGTGATCGTAGACATGAAGCCAATCGCGGATATTTTTACCATCCCCATAGATCGGTAATTTCTTACCGTCCATCCCATTTGATGTCATCAATGGGATCAATTTTTCAGGGAATTGGTATGGTCCGTAGTTGTTTGAACAACGTGTGATATTCACATTCAGACCATAAGTTTCATAGTAAGCACGAACTAACAGATCAGCGGAAGCTTTACTTGCTGAATATGGTGAGTTAGGTGCTAACGGTGTCGTTTCACTGAAGTACCCTTCTTTACCCAAAGTACCGTAAACTTCATCAGTCGAAACTTGCAAATATTTTTCTAAGCCCATTGTCTTAGCTACGTGCAAGAGTGCCAATGTACCTTGCACATTTGTTTCTACAAAAACTTCTGGATGTAAGATCGAACGGTCAACATGACTTTCAGCCGCAAAGTTTACGATCGTATCGATATCATGTTCTTTTACTAAATGTTCGACCAATTCACGGTTTGTAATATTGCCGTGAACAAAGACATGACTAGGGTTGTCCTTTAGATCATCTAAATTATGAATATTACCAGCATAGGTCAATAGATCTAAGTTAACGATCTTATATTCAGGATATTTTTCGAGCATGTAGCGGACAAAGTTACTACCGATAAAACCGGCACCGCCTGTTACAAGTAAGTTTTTCATCAGGTTAGTCCTTTCCGTAAGTAAAGTTTAGATCAGCATCTTTTAAACGTGGATGTTTTTTGTCTTTATCCGATAAGATCAGATGTTCGAGCGGCATTGGCCAGTCGATCCCTAGATCTGGGTCATCAAATGCGATCCCACCATCAGCTTCTGGATTGTAGTAGCCATCAACTTTGTAAGCTACATTCACATTTGGGGTCAAGGTCACAAAACCATGTGCAAAACCTTTTGGTACTAATAATTGGCGGTGGTTGTACTCACTTAAGATAAAACCTTGCCATTGACCATATGTAGGTGAGCCTTTACGAATATCAACGATCACATCATAGATAACACCTGTAACAGCCCGTAATAATTTAGTTTGAGCATAAGGCGCACGTTGATAATGCAAGCCTCTTAAGACACCTGGTTCAACTGAAAGTGATTGGTTGTCTTGGGTGAAATCAAAATCGATCCCTGCTTCGACAAATTTTTGCTTTGTATATGTTTCCGTGAAAAAACCACGATGATCACCAAAAACATCAGTCTCGATGATCTTAGCATCTTGTAACTTTGTATCGATAACTTTAACCATGTTTAACTACTCCTACTTATCTTCATTGGCTAAACGCAATAAATATTGCCCATAGTCGTTTTTCTTCATTGGTTGCACTAATTCTATCAAGCGTTCTTTAGAGATCCAGCCTTGACGATATGCGATCTCTTCTAAGCTAGCAACTTTTAAATTCTGACGTTTTTGGATCGTAGCGATAAAGCTCGAAGCCTCCAACATCGAATCATGTGTTCCAGTGTCCAACCAGGCGTATCCGCGTCCCATGAGCTTAACATCTAGATCACCGCGCTTTAGATATTCTTTATTGATATCAGTGATCTCCAATTCTCCACGTGCTGATGGTTCCAAGCCCTCGGCGATCGAAACAACATCATTATCGTAGAAATAAAGCCCTGTGACCGCATAGTTACTCTTAGGTTCAGCTGGCTTTTCTTCGATCGATAAAGCATGATGGTCTTTGTCAAATTCCACCACACCAAAACGCTCAGGATCAGTCACATGATAACCAAAAACGGTTGCTCCTTTTTCCTTTTTAGTAGCATCTCTTAGTAGTTGACTCAATCCACTGCCGTAATAAATATTATCGCCTAAAATTAGGCAGACTGGATCGTCACCAATAAACTCCTTACCTAAGATAAAGGCTTCCGCCAAGCCATTTGGTTTTTCTTGGACCTTATAGGAAAGATTTATCCCGAAATCGGACCCATCACCTAAAAGTTCTTCAAATAATGGTGTGTACTCTGGGGTCGAGATCAATAAAATATCTCTGATCCCTGCCAACATCAGCGTTGACAGCGGATAATAGATCATTGGCTTATCATATACTGGGATCAATTGCTTGGAAATACCACGCGTGATCGGATAAAGACGCGTCCCACTTCCACCAGCTAAAACTATGCCTTTCATAGAAGACTCCTTTAATTAAAACATAAGAAACATTATGATTTACTGAATATTCAAGTTAATTTTCGCATACCGACATTATAAATTCAATTACACTTTCATTACAGAAAAAAGTTAACTATTATTTTAGTTCTATAATATTGTCAATTTATGCAAAATACTCCACCTATATTTATACACCGTTTTGCGACTAACTGCCAGTATTTTTGCTATTTCAGTCAATGATAGTCCTGTCTCTAACCTTAAAGCTAAAAATTTCTGCTCATTTGGTGTGCACGTATTCCATAATTCTAACACTAACTCATCAGTCATAACGTTTTCAAAGCTCAGCGGGATCATCGCCCATAGTTCATCAACATTCTCTGGCAACCCACATTCCCTTTGCTTAGTTCGCGTCTGCTTGCACAATAGGTCTAACAGACGCCACTTGACCTTCTGATAGAGGTAAGGCATTACTGCTTCCTCTGTAACACTGTCATGTGTTTGGCAATAAGCACAATAAGCCTGAGCAAAAGCGATCTGCCCCTCGACTACTAGATCCTCATAATCGGGACTTTGACGGGACACATTCAAACGCTTCAATACACCATAGATAACTTTCTCACGTTCTGCTTGCAACAAATATGCAAATCCTGTTTCATACATCAACTAGACTTCCCTTGCTTAAAAGTTTGGTCTAGGGCCCTAAACTGTTTTTAGCATACGACCAGATCATATCAAACAAAACCTGCATCTCAACGACAAAATCCTGCATGTAGCTTTTTTACTCCGCATAAAGCCTGTTATGCTGGAGTCCAAACTATTCATCAGCTACTATAGCACAAATGAATTTTTTTATAGTTTGAAAAATACTTCCAAATAATTTTGAAGTATTGAAATAACTTGAATTTTGTGTAAATTTACTTAATTTTTAGGAGGAGAATTTTTATGGAAACCGTCTTTCTAGACCTAAATGGCGTACATGCGCTCTATCGTCAAGGATATTTTGATGCTGATGCAACTTTAGATACGCAGACCTCGCTTTTGCTCTGGGATTGTCATGATCTTGGGCTCAAAAATTGTCGCTCCTTGATCTTAGACGCCAAACGCGGAGTCATCATCAGTGACAAGGAATCCACCCGTCTAGTCAATCAATTTATCAAACGCCAACCGGTTGGGCTTTTACTGGCCCGTTGCCTTATCAGCCCCCTTGCTAAAAAGCCCCCTTGTCTGCCTTACGTTTGGGGAAAGATCTTACTTGTCCCGCTAAGCGGCTACACTCGCCATCCAACTAGTTGGCTCAGACTCGATCACGTCGATTACAACTATTTTGTCGATCCCACCCACATCGCTATTATCTTTGACCACGATCCTAAGACTCGTTTTATCTTGCCTATCAATAAAAAGACTTATCTTTGCAACTTGAAAACAACTGCTACCATCTATTATCGCCTGCGCCAACTCATCCATGAGCTAAGTAGTGCTTTTGACCTGACTACTAAGACTACACCTTTATATTATTTAGACGAGCAACTCGAGCGTACGTTCTCACTGGCCACGCTCTTTGATGATTACTTATTGATGGTCATCAGCTTGATCTATCGCGAACATGGGATCACAACAGAAAATGAAGCTAAACTCATCAAAGATCACCTCAGGCAAAAATACGACCATCTCTAAAAATACTTGATTTTGCTAGACTTGGATCCTATTTCTTATTGGTTCACAAGCCATAAAAGTTATAATATAATGGAAATGATTAATATTATAGAGCTTGATCCAAGGAGTTAAATATACTATGACAAAACCGATCAAAATCGTTACGGATTCATCTGTCCAATTGACACCTGAAGAAATAAAAGAAAATAACATTACGATCATCCCCCTATCAGTGGAAGTAAATGGTAAGAACTACATCGATGGTGAGGATATCAGCCGTGAAGAACTCGTGGAACAATTACGTAAGGGTAACATCCCTAAGACAAGTCAACCAGCAATGGGACGGTTCATCGACACCTTCAATGAATTAGGCAAAAACGGAAGCCAAGTCTTAGCGATCTTGATTTCCGATGTTTTGAGCGGGACATTTGAAACAGCGCTCAGTGCTGCTGACATGTCAGATGCTGACGTTACCGTGATCAACAGTAAATCAACGGACCGTGGTCTTGCTTTCCAAGTTCTAGCTGCTGCTAAAGACGCCCGTGAAGGCAAAACCATCGCAGAGATCAAAGAACACTGTGCTGATATCTATTCACGGACTACAGTTGATGTGTTAGTCGATAATCTCGATTGTTTGGTTGCTGGTGGGCGTGTGAGTCGCTTTGCCGGGGCCTTGACAAAATTGATCAACTTGAAGATCATTGTCCGCTTAAATGAACACAGCCTTGATGTCTTCACAAAAGGCCGCAGTCGTAAAACTTTTATCAAGCATTGCAAAGAATTAGCAGAACAACACAAAGATAATCCGATCCAAGCTCTTTCGCTTTCAAATGTCGGGACTGATCCTGAATTTTTGGAAAAGATCAAAGAAACGATCTTACCAGAAAATAGCGATGCCAGTTATCTAGCTCGTTTGACCAGTCCGATCATCATGACGCATACCGGTTTGAATGCCGTGGGTGTGATCACTTTGGCAGAAAAGCCTGAAAAAACTGACGCTTAATACCATATAGATAAAAGTAGCCACCCGATACATATGTATTGGGTGGCTGCTTTTTTGTATCAATATACATTTTATGCCTTTTTATACATCGAGCCTTCTAATTGATAACCTTTTTCAATTACACTATTTTTACCTGAATACACAAACCCTATTAAATCAAGGTTTTATCCCCGCTAATTGAGAACTATTATTATTTAGAACGATTCTAATTTACTTTAGTTATTTTTGGTGTTACGGTTTAAGTAAAGTAGAACTGAAATTATTTTTTATGAGGGGATGTTAATTATGAAACATTCAACAAAATTAGGCTTGATCATTGCGATCGCGGTGGTCTCAGCGATCTTAGAATTTGGCTTTGGCCTTAGTTTAGTCGCGCAGATCATCATTACTACCACCGGAACTTTGATTGCCTTATCCATGTTAAAAGAAATGATCAAAACATTACGCTCAGGCAGCTATGGTGTCGATCTCCTAGCGATCACTGCGGTCGCTGCGACACTTGCTGTCGGCCAATATTGGGCAGCGATGATCGTTTTGATCATGTTAGTCGGTGGCGATTCGCTCGAAGACTATGCTTCTAAAAAGGCTCATACCGAATTAAAAGCCTTACTCGATAATTCACCCCAGACCGCTCACAAAGTCGTGGCTGATAAACTTGTCGATATCAAAGTCGATGAAGCTAATATCGGCGATCAATTGGTCGTTAAACCGGGTGAGACCGTCCCAGTCGATGGCCATGTCATCAAAGGCAGTAGCATGTTTGATGAATCGAGCTTGACCGGTGAATCTAGACCGATCACTAAAAATATCGGCGATACTATCTATTCTGGTTCGATCAATGGTGATTCTGCAGTAACGATGACAGTTGATAAACTCGCTAAAGATAGTCAATATCAGCGCTTGATCCAATTAGTCAAACAAGCCGACAGCACACCCGCTCATTTTGTCCGAATGGCTGACCGCTATGCCGTTCCATTTACTGGGATCGCCTTTGTGATCGCTGGGATCGCTTGGTTTGTTTCCAAAGATCCTGTGCGCTTTGCCGAAGTTTTGGTCGTAGCTTCACCTTGTCCGTTGATCTTAGCTGCTCCAGTGGCTTTGGTGTCCGGGATGAGCCGTTCGTCACGTAACGGGATCGTGGTCAAAACTGGGAACGTCTTGGAAAAGATGGCCACAGCCAAAACAGCTGCCTTTGATAAGACCGGTACGATCACTAGCGGTCGACTCTTTGTCGATCAGATCAAACCCGTGGCCGGTACGACCAAAGAAGAGCTTTTAGGTTATGCAGCTAGTGCCGAACAATCTTCAGGTCATATCCTAGCCCGTTCATTGCTCAATTATGCTGTTAAACATGAGGTCAAGTTATTAGAAGTTCAGCAATTATCTGAAGTTACAGGTAACGGGGTCACTGCACAGATCGCTGGTCAGACCGTCAAAGTCGGAAAGGCTTCATTTGTGGCTCCAACAGCCAAGATCGCTGAAACGACGCAAACTTGTGTTTATATCAGTTTAAACGACCAATATATCGGAGTGATCACCTTTATCGATAAATTACGTCCCGAAGCTGCGCAAACGATGCAAGCTTTACGCGACCATGGAGTTAAACACTTGATGATGTTAACTGGTGACCAACAAGCTATTGCCCAAACGATCGCTAAAGAAGTCGGGATCGATGATGTCAGAGCAAAATTATTGCCTGAAGAAAAGATCCAGGCTTTAAAGACAGTACCTGAAAGTGAACATCCGGTCATCATGGTCGGTGATGGAGTCAACGATGCACCTTCATTGACCGTCGCTGATGTCGGGATCGCTATGGGGGCCCATGGAGCTACAGCAGCCAGTGAATCAGCTGATGTCGTGATCTTAAAAGATGACCTGCTAAAAGTCGCTAAAGCCGTTGAGATCGCCCAAGATACTTTACGCATTGCACGCCAAGCTGTGTTGATCGGGATCTTCATCTGTGTCTTCTTAATGTTAGTTGCCAGCACCGGGTGGATCCCCGCGATCGTAGGCGCAATGTTTCAAGAAGTCATCGACACCGTTTCGATCCTTTGGGGCTTGCGGGCTCGCTATTCCCATGAAAAATAGTTATTTAACTGGGATTGTAGTAAAATATTAGTAATTAAACTGATTGAAGAGGAACTAATATGACCGATCCACTATATTCACTGATCACTATCGTCAACAAAGAAGACGTCTATCAAGCTTTCAAATCTGGATTAGAGAAACAAACTGGCGTTGACTATGAATTGATCCGCATCAACAATGAAAATAATGAATACAACTCTGCCCGCAAAGCTTTTAATGATGCTGCTAAAAAAGCTAAGGGACAATATCTAGTTTTCCTACACCCAGATATTCGTTTCTTAAATGAGCATGCCTTAAAAGATGTCTTAGACCAGGTCAGATCACTTCCCAAAGATTTTGGTGTTGCTGGTATTGCGGGAAGCCCTCAAGAATTAGTCGATAATGATCGGATTATTTTGACAACGATCATCCACGGCGACCATAAAGAACATGTTGGACGTCCGATCACTGGTCCTACTCCAGTCCAAACTTTAGACGAATGTTTCTTTGTCATTGCCCGTGACTACTGGGAAAAGCAGCCTTTTCCAGCGAAGGAAGGCTGGCATCTTTATGCGGTAGAACAATGTCTCTTGGCGCAAAAAGACCAGCGTGAAAATTACGTCGTCCCGGCTGCTATCTGGCATACTTCTGATGGTAAGTCTGAAGATTTTCGCTACACACTTCAAGTTAGACAGTTGATCAAGGAATATCGAGCACAGACGGCTTCGATCAACACGACCGTTAAACGTTGGCCGACCCGTGGTTTAGGCGCTAAAATTTTCGTCAATACCTATCTCGCTAAGATGTATCTAAAATATTTGCTAAAAAAATAAGTGTGTTCGATAATACGATCAGCACTAGATAAATAACGCGGGCTCCATCATGATCATCGTGATGGGGCCCGCGTTATTTACTAAGCGTTACACTATCGTACACACTTTATTTTGTTGCTATTCTAGCGATCATTTTTTCTAAATGTAAGGCTAAAGCATAATCCCATAAACGCCCACGCAATTTAGAATCAGCGCGGTACTCTGGATAACGTTTCAACTTAGCCAAAGTTTTTAAACTAGGATGCTTATAATATGCCAAGCGCGTTCCGTAATATTCCTCTAAATATAGAACTTCCGGTGCATCGGTCAATTTTAACGCTTGCACCAAATTGTCTAGTGCACATAAATTATCCTCTTGTTCAGCGATCTTCTCACTGACATCAAACTTGGCTAACACCTTTTGCCACCGCGTGTCGGTCGAAGCACCTAAAGTATTATTTTCATGGATCCGATAACCGATAAGTTCTTCATTTAAGAAATAACAGCCATGATCTAAAGCTGCCATTAAATTCAAATACCAATCATGTGGCATCTCTGCTTGATATTCTTCCACCAAGATATCGCGTAACTCACTGCGGATCAGCATTGTACAGCCAGGCGAAATATTATTACGCATGATCGCATTGGCATTGAATTCGGTCAACTTAGCTAAAGGTGTTTTTGAATAAATAAAACCAGCGTTATAAAAAGCTTTATTCTCAGGCAAGTTGAGCGGTTTGCCGTTAGCATCGATCAATTGTACAGCACAGTTTAAAGCTTTGATCTCCGGCTTTTGTTGCATCAAAGCGGTCATCTTGGCTAGTTTATCTGCATGCCATTCGTCATCTTGATCAGCTAAAAAGATATAGTTTCCTGTAGCCTTTGCCAAAGCTTGCGCAAAATTCTTGCGGTAACCTAGATTCTTTTCATTGATCGAAAAATGCCACTTATCAGAAAGGCTGTGCTCTTTGATAAACTTTTGCACTAACTGAGCAGTATTGTCAGTCGAAACGTCGTCACAAATGATCACTTCATCTGGTCGACGGGTTTGTTCTAATAGGGTTGTTAGTTGTCGTTCAATGTATTTTCCACCATTATAGGTCGCCATAACGACTGAGATCATAATTCTGCCTTCTTTCTTAGTGTTTGAGATAGATCAAATACCAATCACCTAAATATTGGCGATAACGCGGAAAGCAATCCCAGTAAGTCGCTAACTTCACACCTACTAAAGGATTTTTTCTCAGATAAAATCGCTCTCTGACCGCAAGCCATCGATCATTGCGGTCTAAAACTCTTAACTTAGTGGTTTTATCAGCGATCTCACTGCTATTTACATACTCGCGTAAAGTATCATCAAATGCACGCGCGGTTTGGATCCACTTTTTCTTTGCCGCAACAGATTTTAGATCTCGGCTTTCCTTGGTAAAGGCACTATTTTGGTGTTTACGCCATCTTATCAAATTGCCATTATAGTTATACAAGCCATCACTAAACAAGCTTAAACGCCACAATAAAGCGTCATGCGGATATTCTGGACGCCAATACTTCCGTGCAATATCTAAGAGCTCTTTTCGAATGCAATGGGTACACCCGGGACGTCCAACTAATAAATAATTATTCTTCAACGGGATCTGACTTACACTGCCATCATTTTGCTTGAAGCCATCTTTGTGACTACCATCCTCAAAAAAGAGCTCATAGTTTGAAGTCAATAAGCTGATCTGCGGGGAATTTTCCATCACTTCGCTCATGATCTTTAACTTATCCTGATGCCAAATATCATCTTGATCACAAGAAAAGACGAGGTCTCCACTTGCAGCCCACATACCTTCCATAAAGTTACGTCGCCATCCCTTATTTTCAGGATTGCGCGTATATTTCCAATTAGCTAGCGAATATTTAGTGATATAGTCGGTAACTATCTGTGGAGTCTTATCACTACTTCCATCATCAAACAATAAGACTTCATCGGGGCGCCGTATTTGATGACGTAATGAATCCAACTGCTCGCTGATATATTTTTCACCATTAAAAACTGAAACTACAACTGATATTTTCATCTAGTCACCTCTTAGCGTTGGCCCTTGACCTTGAGATAATTTTTCCAAGCGACTTTATACATTGGAAAACCAAATTTCAACATAAGATAACCCAATTTGTCTCTCTTTGGTGTCTTAGGATCAGATACTACCTGGGCTCGATTGGCTTTCAGATACTTGATGATCGCATTTCTCTTTGCTACTAGATCAGGCACTGTAACGTCTAGCATCTGATTTAGTGTACTAAAGCGTGCATATACTTGACGCCGTTTGACTGCAGAAGCTAGATCAGGATAGCGCGCCACTACATCTTGTGCCATCTGATCAGTCATTTCTAATAACTCTAATTTCTTTGCATTAAAGCCCGAGGTCGTGATCGATCCAGCTCGTAGCATATAGTTATATTTGGGCAAAAAACCACACTCGATCGAATTACATTGCATAAATAATTGATATGTAGTTGCAATATCTTCAAAAATCTTGCCTTCAGGGAAAGCCACTGTCTCATATAACTCTTTTTTAGCTAATTTAGCATAGGCACAGGTATCAACTAGATCGTGATAACACATCATCTCGATCGCTTTTTTCCCACTAAGAGTGGTCACTAAACCATTGCCGTCATTTTTCTCAACACCAGTCGCCAAATAAACGTTATTCAACGCACAGATCGACATCGGTGATTTGAACCCTTTTGCCTCCAATAATTCATACAAAAAGGTCACATAGTCCGCTGTTACTGTGTCATCAGAATCGACAAATGTTAAATATTCGCCCTGTGCCAGTTGTATACCATGATTTCTAGCGTTGGACAGACCGCCGTTAGCTTGATGGACCACCTTAAAGCGCGGATCTTTTTGCGCAAATTCATCGCACATTTTGCCCGAAGAATCCGTACTACCGTCATCGATCAAAATGATCTCAAGCGCAGGATAGGTTTGGCGAGCTAGTGACTCTAAGCAAGCCTGTAGATACTTTTCAACGTTATAGACTGGCACGATAATACTGACTAATGGTTTTTCCTGTGTCATCTGTTCATTCATTAGTAGGCACCCTCTGTTTTAAAGATACTGATAATGTTTCTAAATAAAATCTTTATGTCAAACCATAATGAAGCATGGTCAACGTAATACAATTCAAGGTCGCAACGCTCAGGATAATGAACGGTACTTCTTCCCGAGGCTTGCCAATATCCCATAGCACCAGGTGTTACCGATAAAAATTTATCTACTCGGTCACCGTATTGTGCCAATTCTTCTTCAACAACAGGTCTTGGACCGATCAGTGACATATCACCCTTTAAGATATTGAAAAATTGGGGCAATTCGTCCACTGACGATTTACGCAAAAAGCGTCCAAAGCCTGTGATCCGTGGGTCTTTATCTGGTGGAAGTTTATAGCTATTTTTTACATACAATGCATATAAAGCCTTATCTTCCTTAAGCTTTTTATCAGCATCAACGATCATCGAACGATATTTGTAAATATAGAACGGACGATGATCTTTACCGATCCGTCTTTGCTTGTAAAAAACTGGTCCCTTATTCTCACCAAAGCTATCGATCAACCAGATCACAAATGTCAGTGGTACTACAAAAACTAAGGCGCAAAGCGAAACTACTATGTCAAAGAGTCGCTTTACTACTAGATATATCATTTTACTGATACCTTTGTCCAAAATCTCATCTCCTTTTTGCAGGACACTAGTTGTCTAGGCGGGAAGGCTTCCCGGTTATTTTTCTGATCAAAAACGAACTGATCTTCTTGACCCAATTCTGTTTTCCCATAAACATTACAGGATACTCGACATAGTTAATCTGATTTTTATCGACCCAAACATCCAATAATAATTCACTGATAAAACCATAGATCCGCTTCTCATACGGTGTATAGTCACTAATATCGGTACGTTTTTCTACTTCCGCCAATACATCGATCAGCCAAGTAGTGTAAGCATCAAATAACTCACTTTTGGCGATCATCATATTAAACATGTGTACTGAACGACGCTTGACCGCTTGATCAAAGAACGGTACATAATCAGGGTACCTCTCTACTAACACTTGCCGCGTTGTTTCAAGATCTTTGATATGATGAACATGTTCATAGTGTGACCATGACGTCTCAATATAGTAATTGCGCTTTTTAGGCAAGATCATATCATGCTCTTGAAGAGCTTTTTGCAAGGTCTCAGGCGTCATGATATCTTGATACTTCTTATCTACACTGGCAAAAAAATTACGCTTGCCGTTAGAAAAGAAGCGCCGATAATGAACTAGACCTTTGACATCAGCAGTCCTATTCTTAGTAGCCCAATATTGTGCGGTCAATTCACAATAGTTTTCATTTTTAGCTGAAATATTATCTCCAGTATTATCGCGCAAAAATCCCTTAAAATCTTCTGGATCTTTACCTACTTGTAAAGGAAGATAAATTTCATCTTTTGGCATTTTTGTTTTTTTATGACTTACAACATATACTTCAGCTTTCAAAGCGTCCTCTTTCTTCTGTGATCATTATCTACAGACTAATATTACTCCTAACATTATAGCTATATCTAGGTAACTTTGCAATCAAGCTAAAACTCTTTAACAATTTTTTTGGATATAGCGAAATAGGCTGTGACATAAGTCTACTCTTCTATATCAACGCGACAGCTGAGCCATATCTCGTCTAGTAAATAAAAGTGGTCTCACTACGATGCAAGATCATAGTGAGACCCCTCTATTCATACGGCCCTGACCGCATCGTTTTTCACTCTAGTATAGCTGATCAATTTCTAGCTAATTCCACTAAGGCTTGCTCTAGATTAGCAAAATAATTCTCTAAATAAAACGGAGCGATACTTTGCTTGACCGCTTGGGGTTCAAAGGTGGTTTGAGCTACTGCATGTAAAGCCTGCTCTAACCCTGCCAGATCACCAACATCATAAGTAAAGCCGTTTTCTCCATCCTTTAACACATCACGATAACCATTAAAGCGACTAGACACCACCGGGATCCCGCGTGCGATCGCTTCGAGCATGATCATAGGAAGCCCCTCATAAGTCGAAGTCATCACTAAAGCAGTTGGCCGTTGCTTGATCTTTTGCCATAGATCGGGCGTCCAACCATGCCAGGTCACTCGGTCGGCAATTCCAAGTTCATTCGCCTTGTGCTCACACTTCTTCGCATCCACGCCAGTTCCATACATATCTAATAAGGCCCCATCGAAGTGCGCGACTCCTGTCAGTAATTCACCGAGATTTTTTTGCCCCGACAACATCAGCCGCCCAGCGTAAAAGAAATGCGGTTTGTCGTCTGCGTAGCTCGGTAACTCTGCTGACTCTGGTTCGATCGGATTATAGACTAGCCGGATCTTCTCTTCTGGAACACCATATTTCATCAATTCTGATTTGATCGGTGAACTGATCGCTAAATGGCCATCAGCTAGCGGGATCGTATTAGCTGCATCAAACATATCTTGGTCGGCTAAGGAAAAATGGATCCATGATAACAAAGTATAGTGCTTATGTAAGAGCTGCTTGATCTTAGCACCTAACTTGATTATCTTAGGACTCAGTGAGATAAAGCAGGTATTCTTATCGGCACTGAGAAATAACTGTGCGACCTTGATGAGCTTTTCAAACCGTCCCGCATAGATCTTGACCTTGATCTTTTGATCCAATTTATCTAACCACTCATATTTCACTGGCTCATCTGCCAAAACGAGCTCAACTTCATTTTGGGTGACTAAGTGGTTCAAAACTTTAACTAAAACTGTCTCAGTTCCCCCAGTTCCAGATAGTTTTGTGCATAAAAATTTCAGTTTCATTCCTGTTTCCTCACTAATTTTTATTGATGCGGTCTAATTGGCGCAATAGTTCACTGGAATGTTTGGCTTCGACTTTGCGAATAAAGAAATAATCTCCTTGTTGGATCTCAGCTAAATTCTCCTCATCCAAAATGGCCGGATAACTCCCGTGTTTTTCTTCCCACTTGATATAGCGATAATTTCCATTGATCAACCGTTCCTTGAAACGGGGCTCATTGCAAATTATCGTCTGCATCCAAAATTCATCCGAAAAGCATCCTGTTTTGAGCATTTGCAAAAATTTTGGATGTGAATCGAGATATTCTAAACAATATTCAACCGTATCACGTGGTAGATCAGCCCAATTAGCACCAGCATAGATCTCTTCTTTGATCCCTAAACGTTTGAATTTATCCACCCGTAGTAACGTCTGCGTTGAGATCAATAAACGATGATAGATCTTCCCAAACGTACTTCGCCGGTTTACACGGTCATAATTAAAGTAGTATTTTTGCCACCAAATGATCGGTTCCCCATTTTTTTTGACCTCAGCAGCTTTTTCATAAACCAGATAGATCTTAGAATCATTTTCAAAATGCTGATAGAGTTCTTCAACGTTGGCTGCGACCCAATCTTGTCCCGAAATAATATGAAAATAACTGATCGCGGGATTTTTTAAAGCTAATCGCATCAATCTAACAGTTGCTTCCCCGATACTCCAACTACCCCAATTAACTTTTACCTCAGAAATATAGTGGATCTTATGCTCTTTTAGAAAAGCCTCATCCGCTGCAGAAAGTTGCATTTTGGTATCAAAATGGATGTAGATCTCAAACGACTTACTGAGCTTTTGCGTCAATTCTTTGATCAACGGCATTTCTTTATGAGCCAAAAGTAAAATGGCTTGCATCGCTTACCTAACTAAACACGACTGGCTTAGTTGTTCCTTTCTAAAATTAGTATCTTATCGTATCTTACCTAAAAAATAAGGGCTAAGCAACCAATTGCCTTGGCCTATTCAAGTTGGCAAAAAGCGCCAAAAAGACAAAGTTATAGGAGACATCCCACATATGCTGATCGATCCCTGCCGTCAAAACGACTAACAGTAGACAGATACTCCAATAGTAGAGTTTCTCTTGGCGGAAACGTGTAAATAGTAGGTAGAACAGTACGAACAGTAAAGCAAAAATAATGATTCCATGCATCATTAGCGTTCTAACATATGAAGAGTCGATATAAAAATAATCTACAACTTTAAAACCACCGCCAAAGCCGTTTTGATAGATATATTGACCCAGCAAAGGTACATTATAGTTATCAAAGGCTACTCTCTCTAAGATCAATCTACCTGACAAAAAACTATTGATCTTTTCTAGTGGCCAAAAACCCGGATGGTAGAAATATCCCATCAAAATGATGGCTAGTGCATATAAAATAGTGAACGCCTCGAGTAAATATGCTGGTATTTTAGCAAAGAGTGGGCTCAACTTAGGATAGACCGCTACACAGATCAGCAAAAATAGCATCAATAAAAGATCTATCCGCGTATCAGTCACAAAGTAAATTAGCGCCGTCAAAGCTAAACAAGAAATATACTCGGCTATATTGAGTTTGAACCGTTTGAGCGCCGTATAAGCTAACATCATAAAGAAACCGCGCGCCGCTAGATCAGTAGGATAAACAGCTCCTAATGAATAACGTACTGCAGGTGAACCGGCTCGCGTGATCATCACATTGCGGACACTTCCATTCAACGCAAAGATCAGTGATAGCGCGATCACAAGTAGATTGACCCAAATAAACAACTGCAATATCTTGTCAATGTCAATGTTTTTAGCCCCAACAATAAAGAACAACAGGTAAAAGATCTGATATTCATTTGCATTGGTTCCAACTGCAAATAATATGATCTCCAATAACATGAAGATCGTTAAATCTTGCCATTTATGGTCATCTAAAAAAATGATCTTCAAAGTGACAAAAAAGGCTGGAATGATCGATAAATAAAACAATGCTCTTTCTGAGAGCAAAAAATTAACTAGCATCGTGCCTTTCAACGACATCGCAAATAAATAGCATGTAAAACTCACAAAGTAAATAATGCTTCCCAAATTAGGGACTTTTTGTAAAAGCTTATTACTAAAACTATTTCTTAAATCTTCAACTCTATCCATGGTTATCCTTCCAAACTATCTAGTTTTTTGATCGCAGTTTTAATAAAGCGACCTTGGCGTAATTTTTGTGCTAAAGCCAAGGTATTTTGTTGCATCTCACGGTACTGTTCTGGTGTCATTTGTCCTAACACATTGCCTACTTCAGTTAAGCTTTCGACCACAAAACCCACATTATGCGTCACGATAAACTCAGCTAAGGCAGCCTCTTTCCACATGATAACAGGTAGACCGCTGCTCAAGTAAAGCGAGACCTTATGGGGATCATTGTAGCGCATATATTCACCAAACACGCCATTACATGTCAGCAAACTATCACCATCCCACACTAAGCCAAAATTTTGTGAGAAATGTTTGGCTAACTCATCAGGAGGATAGACCCCTGCATATTTGAGCGGTTCAGGGTAAGTTTTAGCTGGCGCTGGTCCAAAAAGTGTCAGTTCAAAATCCAAGGTCGCTGCTTTTTTCAAAAAATCAGCTTTGGCTAGATTCCCCGCAAATACCACACTCTTGGCAAAAGGCCGCTGCTCTACTAAAGGCGTTGGATTATAGTAGTCAAATAATCCCAATTCAACGATCGGGACATTCACGCCTTGTTCTTCCAACCAACTACGCATCTTAGCATTATGGGCGATGATCCCATCAGCTTGTTTGAACAGTGCTAACTCGGCTTGACTTTGGGCTTTATCGCCACCAAACAAGCGCAAAGTCTCAATGTCATGTATCAATAAATACAATTTTGCCTTTGTTTTTTGCTTGATCGCTTTAAACAGCTCATTTGTCAGATAAGCAGAGTAGATCGGATATTGCAACAAGATCACATCTGCTTGACTTTGTTGCAACATCTTAGGGATATAGTATTTACCGTAATAGATCTTTTTTAACTTAGCCCCGAAACTCTTATCTTCTGGATCCAAAGTGACTTTTAGCGGTAATGTTTGATAATCAGTTTCCGTCAAAAATTGCTCAACATCAGCCTTGGCTTTAGGTCCGGCATTGTTAGCTTGGGAATTTTCGACCGTTATGATATACTTGTTCATCTTATCTATTCCTTTATTCAGTTAATTGACTCCTAAATTATAGCATATTCAAAAATGCGATAGGCTTGAATTCCTACCGCATCCCTCTATCTGTTGAATTTTTGTTTGACCATTGCGGTTACTTGCGTCAAAGAAGTTGGTTTTAATAAGACGATCATGACCATATAGATGATGACGCCTAACACCACTTCGCTTCCGATCGACAAAATACTTGTCTTGATCAAATTGCTCATTGCAAAAACAGGGATAAACATCACTATTCCCGCCAAAAGATACTTAGGCACATTGATAAACATCTGCTTGAAATCAGCAATATCACGGATATACCACAACTGATAACCCGTTACTACTAATTCAGAGAGAACTGTTGCATACATCGCACCATTTAACCCCCAGAAGTAAATAAACGGTAAATTAGCCACGATATTAAAGAGTGCCCCTAAAACTACCGACGTCGTAAAAGCTTTAACTTTATTCGTTGGTAAAAGATACTGCGTTCCCACAGTATTGCTCCAAGCGATCAGCAAAATAACGACTGACTCGATCAACATTGCTAACCCAACCGGTCCAAAGCCCTTACCATAAAAATACGGTCCTAATTGCAAAGAAACAGCTGCTAGACCAAATGTCATCGCCACGGATAACAACGAAATAAAGTCAAATGAAGTATAAAGCATCTGATTGACGCGCTTATGATCGCCCTTAGCAAAGGCCGAGGCCATATGTGGCAACATTACCGTTCCTAGTGAAGTCGCCAACGTTAAGACCATTTTAACTATCTGATCAGCATTGAAATAAAAACCAGAATATTTCGAGCCGACCATCGCCCCTAGCATCGTCTTGTTGAGTTGGAGATAAACCGACGTTGCAATTTGTGGAATAAATAATGATACGGTCGGATTAAAATGTCTTAGCGGGTGTAATTGGCGTAATTTCACGGGTACCAAGATCTTGCGTAGATATGGCCATAAGACCCAGTTGCCCACTAAAGCTGACGCAGCTACGATAAAGATATATAAGCCAACATCATTGGCATCCCGAATAAAGGTGAAGATCAAGATCATCGAGCTGATCTTGATCACGGTATTTCTAATGACCGTACTCTTAAAGTCCTCGATCCCCATAAATAGCCATGAAATATCAAAGGCAACAGCAATAATGTTGATCGATTGGATCCAAAGATATTCAGTATACTCGGTATAGAACTGCAAAAAGATCACAAATGCAAAATAAGCTACCAATGTCGTCAAGGTTTTTAAGATCTGGATCTCCCAAAAAGTTTCTGACATCTTTTGCCGGTTTTCACGGACATAAGCAATTTCTCGGTTCCCGTAATAACCAACACCTAGCCCGGCGATCAAGACAAAGTACTGAATGATCGAGTTAGTATAAGCATTATCGCCGACCCCTGACGCATGTAAGACCCGACTGATATAAGGACTTGTGATCAACGGTACGATGATCGCTAACACTTGGTAGCCCGCATTATATAAATAGTTGCGGAGAACTTTCATCTTTAATCACCAAATTCTTGTTTAACTGTGGTCAAAGCGGCCGAGATCACTTGATCCATGTTGTAATAACGATATTGCCCTAAACGTCCACCAAAGATCACATTTTGAGCTTCTTGTTTAGCTAGATCTTGGTATTTAGTATAAAGCGCATTGTTCTTCTTATCGTTGACTGGATAGTATGGTTCATCGCCCCGTTTCCAATCAGCAGGATATTCTCGGGTTATAACGGTCTTATTCTTATCACCTTTACCAAATTCAAAGTGCTTATGCTCAATGATCCGTGTATATGGTGTCTTAGCATCGGTGTAGTTAACGACCGCATTACCTTGATAGTTATCAACGTCTAAGGTTTCAGTCTCAAACCGTAAACTCCGATATTCTAATTCACCTAGTTTATAATCAAAGAATTGATCGATCATCCCAGTGAATAAGACTTTATCGTAATCACTCAAGTATTGGTCTTTGTTATCAAAGAAATCAGTATTGGTTTTGACGGTGATGTTGTCGTGATCTAACATCTTTTCCACGATCTGTGTGTAGCCACCAACTGGGATCCCTTGATAATCATCGTTGAAATAGTTGTTATCGTAAGTCAAACGTACCGGTAAACGGCGAATGATAAAGGCTGGCAATTCAGTTGCCTTACGCCCCCATTGCTTTTCAGTATAACCCTTGATCAATTTTTCATAGATATCGGTACCGATCAACGAAATAGCTTGTTCTTCCAAGTTTTCGGGTGTCTTACCGTTCAAAACAGCACGTTGTTCATCGATCTTTGCTTGCGCTTCTTTAGGTGTGACTACTCCCCAAAGCTTATTGAAAGTATTCATGTTGAAAGGCAAGTTATAGATCTCGCCATTATAATTTGCCACTGGGGTATTCGTATACCGGTTAAATTCAGCAAATTGGTTCACGTAATCCCAAACTTTTTTGTTTGAAGTGTGGAAAATATGTGCGCCATATTGATGTACTTGGATCCCATTGACTTCTTTCGTATAAATATTTCCCGCTAAGTGGTCACGCTTTTCGATCACTGTAACTTCATGGCCACGCTTAGCCGCTTCATTGGCAAAGACAGCCCCAAAAAGTCCTGCACCAACAACTAAATACTTAGACATAATATGTACTCCTCCAAAGATATCTGATTTATCTCGTCTAATTAAACAAAAAGCCGTCACAATGACGGTAATTCCTTTTGCATTATACCACAGAAAAAAAACTTAGCCTACTTTCTTACAAAGTAGGCTAAGAAATTAAACATTATTCAGTATCGGATACTGGAGGTAAAACCGCTAATAAGGCTAATAAACTGATATTATACGATATATGCCAGAAATGATGATTGACCGCCATACTCAAAACGATCAATAAAATCGCGATCGCCAAGCCATAGTATTGCTTTTTAAACGCGCGATAAAGCAAATAGACTAGCAACCCTAACATAAACAATAAAAAGCCGACCCCAAACATCATCAGTGCTTGAACATACGCAGAATCGATAAAGTAATAAACTACGAAGCCCCGCGGATCTCCGTTGCCATTTTGATAGATGTATTGGCCAAATAAGTGGATCGGGTACTTTTCAAACGCCATATTTCCAAACAACAGTCGTCTTGATAACAAAGCGTCAAGTTGTGCATAAACTGGATCATAGGGATCAAAAAAATACGTCAGTAATAAGTTTCCAAAAGCATAAAGAACTACAAGCGCACTCGCACCTTTAACACCGATAAATTTAATGGCTTTAAAAACTGGCCTCCTAAAGTACATTGCTAGTAACAACAACAGCATCAATACTGCATCTAGCCGACTGTTAGTGACCGCAAAGATCAAGACTGCGATCAAGGCCATAAATCCTATCTCTTGACGTGAGAAAATAAAATCCCGTACTAGCGCAAAGGCCAGCATCAAATAGAAGACATGCGCCGCCAGATCAGATGGTGTTGCTAGACCTAAACCAGCTCGGACCACGCCTGCCCCTTCACGCCACATGATATTATTCGGAACAAGCCCTAAGGCCGCAGCCGCATAGACCAATAGGAGCATCGATAAGACGACTAAAATATATTTATTTAAAATTTGTTTAAAATTTATTCCATATGCACCAATGATAAATAGATACATAAAAAATGGATCCAGCTCATGCGCTTGTTTGCAAACGATAAACAAAAAACAAGCCCCAACTAAGATCGCTAGGATCGTATTGAATTTATGGTGATCAAAGAAGATGATCTTACAAAAAACCAATAATGCCGCTAATTGTGATAAACGTAATAAAACAACGATCGCACCTAGACCTAACGCCCGTGAGAGTGTCGTACCTGCCATAAAATTAACGATCAAATACAGGCTAAAACAAAACATGTAGAGCTGATTTCCCAGGTTATCTTTGTGTAACGCTAATTTTTCAAGCACCAAACAGCCTCCTAACTATTCTTCTTTAAAGGCCCAAAATCTTTGTCCTAGATAATTCAAGCCCACAAAAAAGACTGATCCAGCCAACATTGCTACGTTATTTTGCACATGTGCGTCGAAACCACTAAAGGCCCACACAGCAAGTGGTTTAGCCACTCCATAAGCGATCAGATAGCACACAGTGATATTTACAGTGAACTTGATCACGGTCGCTAAACTCTTGGATTTATTTTGGAATGTGAAATGCTTATTCAAAAAATAACTCAAAATACTGCCAAAAATATAATTCGAAGCCGATGAGACCCAATAACTGAAATGGAAAAAGTTATAGAAAACAAACATGATCCCCATCCCAAAGGCTGTATTAACGATCCCAACTAAAATAAATTTCAGCATCGTGGCATCAAATAGATTTTTCAATTTATTAATGATAATTATCAGTCCTTATTTTTATTCTTGAATTTACCGCTATAGTCATCAATTTCAATTGTATACCGTGGGCGATGTTTAACTTCAGTAAATATCTTTCCAACATATTCTCCGATAACACTGATACAGATCAACTGCACTCCACCGAGTACCCAGATCGAGGTCATCAAGGAAGTCCAGCCACTGATCACATTTCCTAAAACTTTTTGAATGATTGTATAGATAAACATGGCGATCCCCACAATAGAGATCACAAATCCCAGTCCCATGATCAACTTGATCGGTACCACCGAAAATGAAGTTATTCCATCTAACGCAAATTTTATCATTTTCTTGAGTGGATATTTAGACTCTCCTGCAAATCTTTCCTTGCGAGCATAGTATACTTTAGCGCTCTTAAAGCCAACCAGTGGGACCATGCCACGCAAAAACAAATTTCTTTCATCGAACTGTAACAGACTTTCAGTTGCCCGTTTGCTCAATAAGCGATAATCGGCAGAATCCGGGACCAGATCAACACCTAGTTTTTTCATCAAGGCATAAAAAGTCAAAGCAGTTCGCCGTTTGAAAATCGTATCTGTCTTCCGGCTATTTCGGACCCCATAAACGACATCAGCGCCTTCATGATATTTTTCGACCATCTTTGGGATCGCATTGATATCGTCTTGTAAGTCAGCATCGATCGTGATCAACAGATCAGCGTAAGCAACTGCCGTCGTCATTCCTGCCAGCAACGCATTTTGATGTCCATAATTACGACTAAACTTCAGACCTGAAACATATCCAAGTTCACTGCTGTATTTTGAGATAAGCTCCCAAGTTCTATCTTTACTACCATCATCGACAAATAAAATATTACTTTCTGAACTGACTTTTTTGTCCTGGATCATTTTTTCCAAAACAGCTCCCAATTCTTTTACAGTCTCAGGTAATACTTCCTCCTCATTATAACAAGGAACGATGATCGTTAGCATTTCCGCATCTTGCATCTTCTTTGCATCCCCCTAAATCAAATTTAATTATCAGTCTTTTTCTTGGAAAACTTTTTTGCGATCATGAGCACCAGCATCCCGAGCCAAGTGATCACGCTTACTGTGACTGACATTTTATCGATCAATGATTTTTCGTATTTAACTGTTATAGCTCCCGCATGAGTGTCCTTGATCATTATCATACCCGTTGCGCTCTCTTGATGCGCTAATTCTTTGTTTCCTTGATATACATGCAGATTTTTATAATTTGATATCGGCAACACGATCTGCTGCTTTTTCTCAAGGATTTTATCTTTATATTTCAATCCGTCTGGGATCGCTACTATTTTTTGTAAACTATACTTTTTACCATCAACAGTCGCTTGGTGATAAAAGATATCATCAAAATTTTCAACTGCTTTTTTCGTATTATATTGGTCTAAATACCAATAATGGCTTTTATCCTTATCGCCAGTATAAACTCTGACATCAATAAAGTTATCATCCGTCGTTGCTGTCGGTGAATTAATAAATTGCTTCGTTCCTGAATACCAAGTTCCTAACATTACGACCGTTGCGATCCCAACAGTCCCTACTTTTCTCAACTTACTATCCGGCAAGATCTTGCTGAAAAGTTCACCACCTGTAAAAGCTAAAAGAACTGATGCAAATGCTGATAGTCGAAAAGGAAACTGAATAACTTTAACGGGAGTATTCATCATTACTTCCCATGGAAAAACATTGGATGATACCACAAAGATCACAGATCCAACAACTAGACTCATTTTAGAAAATCTACTTAATTTATTAAAATTGATGTAGCCAAAAATGATCACCAATAAGAGTACTAAGCCGATACTATAGAGACCGCTTCTCTCAAAACTATTGGATAGCGAAACTAAAAAGATCCGATCTAACGGAAAAGCGGTGGTTGCCAAATTAGCTGGTGAGGGCTGATCATACTTTTGATACAGCTGTTGTTGTAAAAACGGCACCAAATAAATAGCAGAACTTGCCCCAAACAAAACCACTGCATAGCCCATTTTAAATAGACGTTTTTTCTTATCTGTCATCCAATAAAAGCCAACTAAAAATAGCACTGCCATGATCAAAACACATAAGAATGTACTTAATACGTGTGATAATAGGATAAACGATAAACCAAGTCCTAAATAAGGCCAATCTTTTTCATTTCCAAACATGACTGCGTAGAGCCCATATAATGCTAGCGGTATAAAGGCCATCGCCAAGTATTCACCTAGTGCAAAACGTACGAAAGCATCGATCGCACGATAGGCACAAAAGCCATAAATAACAGCACTGATCAATGCAATATCTTTACGCCGATAAATCTTATTCGTTACTAAATACATGAAATACATCGATAAGAAACTATAAAAAGCTAGCCCCGCATAAACACCATTTACCGTACTCTTTAAGATAAGACTCGCTATGGCAAATGGATATAGCGTAATTTGCGGATAAAATGCTCCTAATAAAAAGCCTGTTTCTCTAAAATTATATGTATACAACTGTGGAAAATAATTTCCTTGTAATATATTGGCAACCAACTCTTTTATCCGATTGATATGGTATGGCATATCATCACCGATATAAATTTGGTGCTGTGCTTGTAAAGGAATTACAAAGACTACACTAAGTAGCATTAAAAATGCTACGATCCATATGTTATCGTATTTCTTCAATACTTTTAACATCCCATAAAACTCACTTTCACCTATAATATTTACAACTATTATACTTTGAATTTTTGCATATTCCAACTGTCTGCCTAGATTTCAATAAATAAAACAAGCTCCAAAAATTCCAATAAAATGAAAACAGCTTAGGAGCCCGCGGTCAAAAAACATTGCTCCTAAACCGTTTCTATTCATAAACTTTTTTCGAGTTCCACTACTTCTTTTCTTTGATGATATAAACCGGTCGATTTTTGACCTCAGTAAAGATCTTACCGATATATTTACCAACGATCCCTAAACAAAACAGTTGGACCCCACCGATAAACAGCATGATACAGATCGTTGATGCCCAGCCACTAGTTGGGTCCCCGTGAAGTAGGTAACGGGCAATAATAAATAAGATCCCTAGTCCTGAGATAACTGAAGAGATAAAGCCAATAAAGGCCGCAATATCCAGTGGAAACTGTGAAAAATTCACGATCCCATCGATTGAATATTTAAATAAGCTCCAGAAATTCCAGCTAGTTTCCCCAGCGACTCGCTCTTGATTTTCGTAGTTTAAATATTTCGTTTTAAAACCGACCCAGCTAAAGATCCCCTTGGAAAAGCGATTATATTCACTCATTTCAAGGATTGCATCGACCATTTGCCGTGTCATCAAACGAAAATCCCGCGCCCCATCGACGATCTCGGTATCAGAGATCTTATTGATCAATTTATAAAACATTCGCGCAAAAAATGAACGGATCGGTGGTTCACCCGAACGGTCTACACGGCGCGTTCCAACACAATCATAGTCGGTAGTTTCCAAGATCTCAAGCATCTGTGGCAACATATCCGGTGGATCTTGCAGATCAACATCCATCACGGTCACGTAATCACCAGTAGCTTCGCGTAAACCACAATACAAGGCTGCTTCTTTACCAAAATTACGTGAAAAAGAAACATAGTGGACATGTTCTGGATCTCGGGTCTGTAATTTTTGCATCTCATTTAAGGTATTATCCGTGGAACCATCATTTACAAACCAGTATTCTAGTTCGATATTTTTTAATTTATCTTTTATTTTCTCGACCGCTTCATAAAATAGCGGTACTGATTCTTCTTCAAAATAACAAGGTACAATGATCGATAATTTTTTTGTCATTATTTTCTCCCTTGACTACCCTTTCTCATTAAATACCAAGTACTACTTAACAAAATGACGCCTATTAATGTTAATAAAGCACCTAATTTCAAGTGTACTACATGATATTCCATTGTAATATTATTTCTTCCTTTTTCCAAGGGAAGTGCTATTAGTGTATCGTCTAATAGTTTAGGCATAACTTCTTTTCCATTTAATTTTATTTGCCACCCGCTATCATATGGGATCGTCGTCTGCAAGTAGCGATCAGCTTGAGCATTCTCTACCACAAAATTAGCCTTACCATTCACTACCTTAGCTTTGACATGATCACTTTGTTGCTTGATCTCAGTCGTTACTTTAGATAACTGATCTAAGTTCAATAAATATAATTGTGGCGCATGAAACGCATTTAGATCATTGGTCTGAAGTTCAACATAGCCTTGGCTATCCGCAGTTGGCACATAAAATACACTTGGAGAAAGCCACCTACTATATACTTGTTGAAGCTTGCCGTTTAGATCTAGTTTTGTTCCATCAACGCCCCAATTCCAAGGAAGCGAACCATATACACTATAATTACCTTGTGGGAGCTTAAATTCATACCGAATCCCGTTAGCTGTCTGCACCTGCGTATATGACAGTGGCTCAAAGAGTTTTACCGGCTCAGCCATTGCTTTGGTATAAACTTCATTTGTATATTCAAAAGGATCTTGCCCTTGAGGTGCCTGGGCTACTCCCTTAGTTACAAATCCTAATGGCAAAGCATATGGATCTTGATAGACATCTTTTTCAGCTGCACTCGGCAATGACACTTTCTCCAAACCCTTGATCGGATATGGTGAAAGAACATATTTCACACCTAAAAAGGCATCTGTCGGTAAGATCGATGTGTTGACAACACTTATCCGCTCGCCTTCTGTCCGATACCCCATATCAGCTAATGTCTTCAACTGCATGCCACTTGGACTTGAAATATATGACGCTAGTGACCAATAGTTAAAGCCGTAAGCCTCATTATAGTTGGCCGTTATATTAACGTTAATATCTTCGCCTTTGGCTTTCGTCTGACTGATCCGATAGATCGCAGGATCATATTCTTTCAACGCAGCGATCTGTGCCTGTTGTTGTTTGACATAACTTCGGTAGCCACTGACCTCACTAAACATATCTTTTGTCAACAAGTATGTGTTATAACTAAGCTCACTACCGACTACTAAACATAGCGCAAGCACTATATATTTTTGATAACGTT